>JAMOVA010000086.1 GCA_027061785.1 Thermoproteota archaeon | reverse complement strand
GGCCAAGGCGGTCCATGGATGGGCGTCTAGACCCACCACCCGCGAAATTGAAAGTCCGCAGTAAAGCCTAGATGATATTCCTAATACCCTTTCGAAGTCATCTTTATTATGTATAACGGACTTATACGGGTATGACTCTGAGAGTTACCGTGGATAGGGAATCCTGTATAGCCTGCGGGGTCGCCCCGACTCTATGCTCCGAGGTCTTCGTGCTAGAGGGGAAGAACAGGGTGGTGGATGAGTACTCGGTTGAGCTGTCGGATACCATCTCCGTTGGCGAGGTCCCAGATGAGCTGAGAGAGTGCGTCGAAAATGCGGCAATGTCCTGCCCTGTCGAGGCCATAAAAGTCGAGGAAGTATGAATTCACTCATGGAGCAGATTCTTGACGAATTCCTCGATCGAGTCAGGGTCCA
This sequence comes from Thermoproteota archaeon, assembly GCA_027061785.1. Classification (GTDB taxonomy): domain Archaea; phylum Korarchaeota; class Korarchaeia; order Korarchaeales; family Korarchaeaceae; genus Korarchaeum. The sequence goes on along the minus strand of JAMOVA010000086.1, from coordinate 6,454 downwards.
GTGAGGGTCCTTTAAAGACCCAGCCATCCACTATGGCCGCCGGTTCTCCCCTCAGGCCGTACCTCAGGGATATCCAGATGCCCTTAAGGGAGTCCGCACTGACCAAGTCAACCTTCACCCTCCTCCCGTATTTGGACAGCCTCCTAGCTATCTCCGCGGCCTGCCTGAGATCGTGAACCATCCACCAAGGGTACTCCAGGAGCTGTTCTTCCCCGTACTCCACCTCGGGAGTTGGGAAGCGGCAGCATGGGGATGCGGTGAAGTAGACGGTAGGGAAGAGACCATAGAGGATAACTTTTACCCTTCTGGCCATCGATCGGTCAACTACTCCAGCCTAATAAGGATTTCCCGTTGGATGCTGGATGCGGCCGAGTCCTGTCGAAGTGAGAGCATCGTATCGTGAGCTCCACCCCCGAGTAGTTCTCAGAAGAGGAGCAGCCACGCTGGGATGTGAATAGCTTCCTTCTCCTCGAACACGCCTGCCCTCAGCGTCACCACATACGTGGTGTCGACTCCCAGCCTCTTAGCCAAGCTCAGCTGACCCATGGGGGATCTCTTTCCCAAGCCGACCTCGAACGCCAACCTCCTCTCGTGCTCTAAGATCAGATCTACTTCGCCATCCTCCCACCCGTAGACTAAGTCGCCCCTCCTCGTGGTCAGGACCATCCTGTGGAGCCGGGCTGCGACGGCCTCCTCCAGCAGGGTGGATCGGATGGAGGGGAACCCTGGCAGTAGCTCCATGAGCTGCCCCCACCTGAGAGTGGAGGAGGCGAAGTACACCTTCCATGGCCTCCTGACCCTCCTCCTTCCCGGACCGATGGGGGGAACCCTGAACACCACCTCTGCCCTCTCCAAAGCTCCTATAATCCTCCCCACCTTCCTCTTATTGATCCCCAAGTCCCTCGAGAGGCTCTCCAGACTCGTTACCCCGGGTTTCTCTGATGCCAGAGCTGCGAGTATCCTCTCCACCTCCACCAGCGTATCCGTATCGAAGCTCTCCACCTCCACCAGATCCCACCTGATGACCCGGTCCAGTACCTCCATCACCATTCTAGATGCCATCTCCCTGCTCCTGGCTCTAGCGGTGGCCGGTAAACCCCCCACCTCCAAGAAGGACTCGGTGAGGGCTATGGGATCGCCCTTCATGACCTTCCGCACCTCCTCTTCCAGCTCCCTCAGCCTAGTCAGGTCCGACGAGAGGATGGCCTCTTGGACATTCCCGAGCAGGCCCTTCCTCATCCTCCCCAGCCTTCCCTTTACCAAGAGGTACTCCGAGAGGGTGAGCGGGAATAGGGGTTCGTAGCCTGCCCTTCTAGAGAGATCCACATCCACCCTCAAGGCGAGGGCGGACGATCCAGCCGCTATGATCAGGAGGTCCGGGTCGTAGTCGTAAGCAAGCTTCAGGTCCCTCGCCCAGTCCCTGTGGTGCGTCACCTCGTCCACCAGCACTACCTTGGGCCCTTCGAATCTCGAACTCAGACTCTCCAGCGCGTCCAGCAGAGCGGGGCCCACGAACCGGTAGAGCCTGTCAACCGGCAGGTAGAATGCCGGCGTTCCCCTGTCCACGAGGGAGAGGAAGATCTGACAGAGGAGGGTCGTCTTCCCCACACCCCTCAGTCCCGGAACTAAGATTACCCTAGGCTCGCTCCTCTCCTTTAAGTGGGACTCTGCCAGCTTGAACAACCTGTAGAAAGCCCATCTCTTCGGCAGAGGTTTTCCTCTCCGATCCGTCACAAGTCTGCGCGCTACTGCAGGAGCTCGAGCGAGCCACGAGTCCAAGAAGGCTTCCACGTCCATTGGATACTTAAATAGCCAACAATTATAAAAGGTTTGGGTATCAGAATACCCAAATGAATGCCGCGCGAGGCTGTATGCGCGGTTATTGAAGGAAGCTTGAAAGCATCTCCCCTCTGGACTCAAGTTTGCCCTCTTTGGTGACATTCAGCTTGTAACACGGATGCTCTGTTCACGGGTGTTCCGTGAACGTGATTACCGTTCATACCTAATATACCTAGTTCGGCTGAATACTTATATTAGTATAGAAAGGCAGCTGTATGATGACGGATAGGGTGAAGACGAGCATATACGTTGATAGGAAGCTGTGGGAAAAACTGAAGGCGTATGCACGGAGTAAGAACATGGAGATCTCTAGATTGCTTGAAGAACTGATAAGGGAGGAGTTGGACAGCGAAATAGCCGATATCCTAAGCGAGTTGGTGGATGAAAGGTTCGCGGAGTTGGATTTCGAGCCGGTGAGAGCGAAGGGATCGGTGAGCAGTCTGGTTAGGGAGATCAGGGATGAGGCTGCCGGTCTATCTTGATACCAGCGCCATCGTAAAGAGGTACGTAGCGGAGCCAGGCAGCGACATCGTTAGGGACCTCTACTTGAGGGCATACTCCGGCGACGTGCTGATCTCCTTCAGCCTGTGGAATATAGGAGAATTCCTCGGGGTCATCGACAGGGCCAGGAGGATGAAGAGGCTGGAAGAGCACGATCTAGTCAGGAGGAGGTTCTTGGGAGAGACCATAAGGATGGTCAAGCTGGGGATCGCCTCCATCATCCCCCTCAGGGTGAGGATCCTCAGGGACTCGTGGATTCTATTGGAGAAGCACCATATTTACGAGGCAGATGCCCTTCAGATAGCATCGGCCAAGTACGTAAAGTCGGAGAGGTTCCTAACTGGAGATGAGAGGCTGCACGAGGTGGCCACCGAGGAAGGGCTTGAAAGCGTCCTTCTCAGCTGACCTCGAGTAGATCACATCAGGGAAGCGCTCAAGATCGTCTCCCCATTACTCCGCCCATGCCGTTCCATTCGTCCCGGAATTGAGCCTCAATTTAGGGCCGGGCTCAGCCTGAGGGGTGTCTCATCACGCTTCAGGTGTCCCCTCCAGCCTCATCGCCCCAAGTACACTCTCCCGACCCGTATTAAATCATAGCGAGTGTTAGGTGATATGCTTAAACTGCTCGGCTGTGCGACAGCGAGATGGAGGTCCTCATCCCCGAGGGAGTTAGGGATGCTATGGTGAGTCACGCCCTCTCAGAGTACCCGAGGGAGGCGTGCGGCCTCCTAGCGGGTGAAAAGGTTAGGGGCAGGGTTTTCTTGATTAAAAGGGCTTATAGAACGAGGAATATCTCGGATTCGCCGCTGAGGTATGAGATAGATCCTGAGGACATGTACAGGGCCTTCCTCGACGCTGAGAAGGAGGGCATGGAGATTGTGGGTGCTTACCACAGCCACCCCCTAGGGAAGGCCGTTCCATCCAAGATGGATGAGGAGAGAGCCCATCCCGGCTTCCTCTACGTGATAATCTCAGTTCCTAGGGTCAGGATCGGGGCCTTCATCTGGGAGGAGGGGAAGGGGTTCAGGGAGTTACCGGTCAGGATCGGGGAGGGCCCTTTTATCTGAGACCCTCCCAGCGCACCGATGAAGGTCGATCCGTTTCTGGTCGAGAGGTTCATGGGTAAGTACGAGCACGATGTCGAGCTGAACTTGGCCGAGACATGCGTGAAGCCCTTCTCTTTGGGGGAGTTCCTGAGGTTCGTCGACAGGGAAGATTATTTGGAGGAGCTGAAGGACCTCCCTCTGACCTACGGTTACGTGGAGGGGCTCCCCGAGCTTAGGGAGAGGATCTCCCGTCTGTATCGCGACCTTAACCCGGAGGGCGTGCTCATATCCAGAGGAGCCATAGACGCAAATTTTCTCGTCTTTTTCAGCCTCGTCGAGCCGGGTGATAGGGTAGTATCGATCTTCCCGGCTTACCAGCAGCTATACAGCCTGCCTAAGGCCTTCGGTGCTGAGGTGAGGTTGCTACGCCTGAGGGAGGAGGACTCCTGGTATCCCGACTTCGAGGAATTGTCGAGGCTGGCTGAGGGAGCGAAGATGATAGTGGTGAACAATCCCCACAACCCCACAGGCCTCCTGCTTGATCGAGAGGATCTGTCCCACATATGCGAGATAGCCGAGAGGTACGGAGCTTACGTGCTGGCCGACGAGTCCTACTACGGGCTGAACATATTCGGCGATGAGGTTCCCTCCATGCTCGACCTATGCGAGGAGGCCATCGTAACCAGGTCCTTCTCCAAGTCGCTGTCGCTGACAGGCCTGAGGCTCGGCTGGATAGCCACGAAGGACGAGGAGGTGATGAGGGAGCTAATGTCCCACAGGGACTACACGACCATAAGTGCCAGCATTCTCCTCGAGCATCTCGCCCTCCTCGCTCTAGAGAATGTGGAGAGGATCTACGAGAGGAACCTGGGGATAGTCAGGAGGAACTTCGAGATATTGAGGGAGTGGGTTGAGTCGGAGCCTCTAATCGATTGGGTTCCCCCGAAGGCCGGAACCGTGGCCTTTCCCCACTACTCCATGGATGTGCCCTCCGAGGAGCTGGCCCTCAGGCTGATCAAGGAGAAGGGAGTGTTCTTGGTTCCCGGATCGTGTTTCGAGATGGAGGGGCACTTCAGGATAGGCTTCGGAGGTGACGGTGAGGAGCTCAGGGAGGGCCTCAGGAGGTTCAGCGATCTGCTGAGGGAGTTATAGTCGGGGCTACAGGGCACGTAAATCGAGCTCGAAGACCAGGATGTCCGGCTCCTCCAGCTCCCATTGGGTGAACCCCAGTCTCCTCAACCGATCGGCCACGTTGGGCATGTCCTCGGGCACCATTATGCCCACCCTACTCCCCCGTTCAAGTGCTACCGCCTCCATTCCAGCCAAGACGGACTCTATCTCTCCGTATCTGAAGGGGGTGAAGGTTATCGTGGACTCCCTCGGTATCAGAAAACCCTCGTCATCAGTCCCGTAGGCCTCAGCGTGATCCCGCAGCCAGTCTAGCGTATCGTCGCACTTCTTCAGGAACTTCCAGCCCACTGGTACGGGTTCCACATCTGGAAGCCTCGGTTCCACCTCCCTCAGCTGGGCTTCAACGCGTTCCGGCCCTCTATAGAGGTGGTAGAACCTCTTCACCACCCTGAAACCCGTGCTCTCGCCCAAGTGTATGCTGGCCTCGTTCTTCACGTATGTGGCGTACATCAGGCTCTTCAGCTCTCCTCTAGCGGACATCTCCCTCCCCAAGGATATGAGGAACTCGTGAAGCCTCTTGGCCAGTCCTCTCCCCCTGTAGGACGGGTGGACCCTTAGCCCCTCCATCCACCCCACGCCGCACGGGAGCAGGGTTAGCTTGGCAGTGGCCACGACCTTGCCATCCTCCTCGACCACATAGAAGTGACCGTCCTCGAGCCAGGAGTCGAAGACCAGCGGTAGATAATCGTGGCCCTCCCAGGTGAGCCTCGCTATCTCCTCCACATGGGGGCGATCCTCTCGCTTGGCCTCCCTGATCAAGCTGTTCACCTCGTGATCGTCTCGGCACTTAATTTATCCACTACAGGTTGATAAGGTAAGAGCCTAGGGCAATGAAGACGCATCCTAGGAGGAACCACATCAGAGGAGATGCGAGGAAACCTGTAGCGTCTCTCACGTTGCTAATGTAGAGTCTTAGCTTGCGGAGATAGCTCCTCGAGGACCTGATCTCCTCGAGCCTCTCATCTACTCTCCTCCAAGCCTCGTCCCTCTCCCGACTTGCCCAAGATTGTGAGGAGAATAGGGTCAGCAGGCTCCTCAGCAGGAGGATTAAACCGAATATGATGGCTACGAGGCCCAAAGATGTGGCAGCAAGTCGGAAGTAGTCACCCTTCCTCGCTAAAGGGACTATGGTCTCGAAGTAGAGGGAGGCGAAGAACGCTATCACGAACAGTCCCAAGAGGAGCTTTGCAAGCAATGCTCTATTCATTCATGCTCGGGGTGGGATCCTCGGGGCACTTTTACGCTTTATGAATGGATCCTCGAACCTTCAGTTAACCTCTAAGAAATCTCTTTACTGTCAATATTGGTTTTCACCAGCCAAGATCGATAAATGTCTAAATAGAACTCGTGATTGGATGCGGAGAGGAAGATGCCTGAGTTAAAAAGACCTCAAGGTGATCACTCATCTGACCCGCGGATGCCTTCGAGAATCGAAAAACTTGAGCGTTTCTTGCGTGAGACAGCTGGTGAGAGGGACCTCCCCTTTGAAGAGTTGAAATTGATGAGTATGCCAATCTGCAGCGACCTCAACGAACCTGAATGATCCCATCTATCCTCCGTAGTACAGCCTCTCCTGCCAGGGGAACTGCTTAGGCGGGTTATCCAGCATCTCCGACCACTTCTCGTCGGTGAGCCTGTCAGTCATGGGATGCCTGAACTCGTAGTAGGAAAGGACCGGTCCCACCATCAGGGCCGTTCCGTTGGGGGTGGGGAAGGCCACCACTATCAGGTCCAGTTTGCCCACGGCCTCCTCCAGCACCTCACCGCTGTTCAGGTCGGTGTGCACATCAGCCACTAACACAGTGCTCTTGGCCCTCTCGTCCAGCCCGGTCATGATGGAACCCATCACGTCGGCAAAGTTCCCTATGAAGTAGAGG
>JAMOVA010000085.1 GCA_027061785.1 Thermoproteota archaeon | reverse complement strand
GTGATCTTCTACATGGAGGGGCTTGAGCTCCTCGTTCCCAGCGAGAGGATGATGGAGATGATGAAACTCACCCCTCAAGGAGTATCGGCGGCCAAGGCGTTCAAGGCAGACCTCATGAAGACACTGGAATCCCTCTTGGAGAAGGCCATCGTGGTGTCGGTGACCAGCTCGAAGGTCCTCATAGACGATGAACTGGCCTCCAAGGCAGCTCAGATAGTCTCGGGCGAGACGGGAGTGGGAATAAGCGGGGGAGGGTTCCCTCCCTACTGATCACTCCCTCAATATGGTCATGACGGGCCTCCTAGTGGCCTTGGCCACTCTCTCCGAGATGCTCCTCCCCACGACCTTTCCCAGCCCCTTTTTCCTCCTCTTGAACATGATTATCAGGTCGTACTTCCCTTCCTCGGCCTCCTCGACTATGGCATCGGCCACATCCCTCGCCTCGGCCACGATCACCTTGGTGGGAATGCCCATGCTCCTCAGCTCTTGGGCCAGCTCCTTCAACCAATCGGGAGTGTTCACCTCGACATCGAGGGGCGTGGTTATGGGGACCTTAACCACATGAAGTATCGTGAGCTCGCTCCCCCCTTCAAGCTGCGAGAGCGCGGCTACTATCTCCTTTGCGTCCACCTTATCCTTGAGGGGGAGCAGCACCTTCCTCAGTTTAACCACCTCCCTAATTGTTCCTAGCAACCGTTTTAAGCTCTTTCTACTCCCTAAGCTTCCGGTGGAAATGAGGGTTCGGGAGGATCCAACCACTTCCTTCGTAAGGGGAAGCTACCGTCTCCTCATCCTGGCGCTGCTGGAAAGCTCCGTGATGCACGGCTACCAGATCTTGAAGAACTTGGAGGGGCTGACGGGACAGAGACCCAAGATAAGCACCCTCTACTCGATACTGAAGGACATGGAGAGGAGCGGCCTCCTCAGATCCAAGGTGGAGGACGCTAAGAGGATATACCAGCTCACGGAGAAGGGAAGGCAGGTCCTGGATGAATTCAGATCTAAGCTGGGAGAGGGGGCGCTGAGGATACTGGAGTTCATAATGAGACCTAGGGCCCTCTCATCCAATCGTTAGAGGCGATACTTCTAACGATTTATATAGGCATTAGAACTGCGACTCCTAACGAGTATGCTCCAGTGACGGAAACCTTGGTGGAAGGGGGAAAAGAGCAGGGGAGCTCTGATCCCTAAGGTCTTCTGGCCTTGATGGCCACAAAAGTCCCCAAGAGAGCCCTCTTTACCTTGATAACCTCGAACTCCTCCCCTATTATGCTGGTAAATTCGGAGGCCGTCAACATGCTCCTAAAGGTTGGGTAGAGGGCCTTCCACGGCGTATCGAAGCTCCCGTATATGGGCATGGAGATGAGGGGGACTAAGGTCCTGAGGTAGAGGCCCACCAGCCAGGCGAAGACCCTGCTGTCCGGCCTGACTAGGTCCAATACTAGGAGCTGGCCTCCCGGCTTGAGCACCCTTCTGAACTCACTTAAAGCTCCGTAAAGGTCCCTCGCATCCCTCAAAGCATATGCCGTTACGATGACATCCACGGAGCTGCTGGGTAAAGGTATGGACTCGAAGGTGGCCTCTAGGAAGTTGAGCTCAACGTCGCCAGCGATGCCCCTCAGGTTATCGAAGGCCGCCTTCAGCATCGACGGCAGCGGATCCAGGCAGTAGAGCTTACCCCTTCTCATCCTCCTCAGTACGTGGACGGACATGTTCCCGGGACCGCAGCCAGCGTCCAGCACTGTCATGCCATCCTCCAAGGTGGCCATTCCGGCGAGGACCTTCCTCATCCTCTCGCTGTAACCTAGAGTGATCACCCTGTTCACGGTCTCGTACTTCCTGACCGTCCTGTCCAGAGCGTTGACTACCTCCCTCCAGGTGCCGTCCTCTAAGCCCACGCGCCGAGCTGCCTCGAAGAGGTTAAAAGGTTATCACCGTGGAGGCCTCAAGTTTTTCTCCTCTCCGCTCGCGACTCCATATGGAGCTGCTGTACCTCTCCTACCAGGATATATCCTCCTTGGGCATCCCCCTGTCCGATATAATAAGGGTCGTGGAGGATGCATTCCGTCAAAAGGGAGAAGGTCTGGCTGAGATGCCTCCCAAGCCCGGAATACATCCTAGGCCCGACTCGTTCATCCACGCCATGCCCGCCTACCTCAAAGGTAGCGATGCTGCTGGCCTGAAATGGGTTTCAGGCTATCCGGAGAATCCAAAGAGGGGCCTTCCCTACATTACGGGCCTGTTCATCCTCAACGATCCCGATACGGGAGTGCCGATAGCCGTGATGGATGCCATGTGGATAACTGCCTACAGGACTGCCGCAGCCACTGCCGTTGCAGCCAAGTACCTAGCTAGGGAGGACAGCGAGGTTCTGGCGGTGCTGGGCTGTGGGACTCAGGGTAAGACCAACACCCTGATGCTCAGGGAGGTGCTCCCCATAAAGACGGTGTGGGCGTACGACATCGATCCGAAGGCCCTCGACAGGTACGAGGAGTTCGTCAGGGAGAGGATCGATGTGGAGATCATCAGGGCCTCATCACCCAGGGAGGCGGTGGAGCACGCTGACATCATAGTTACAGCTGGCCCGATCCTCAAGAACCCAAACCCCGTCATAGAAGCTGACTGGGTGAGGGAGGGCGCCACCGCAGTACCGCTGGACTTCGATTCCTACTGGAAGTCCTCGGCCATCGCCTCAATGGACAAGTTCTACACCGACGATGTGGATCAGCTGAAGTACTACATAGAGGAGGGATGGATCCGCCCCATAGAGAGGATAGACGGGGATCTGGGCGAAGTCGTCACAGGGAGGAAGCCCGGCAGGGAGGGCGATCACGAGAGAATAATGTCCATGAATCTGGGACTGGCGATAGAGGATGTCGCGACAGGGAAGCTCATCTACGATCTGGCCATGGAGAAAGGAGTAGGGAGGAAGCTTCCCCTTTGAGGCTCAGGTTAGGGGTGCCCGTCGCTAGAGTGATCTTGGGGGTGGAGGCCTCCACCTACGTGGAGGTGGGCCTCTGCCTCGACCTCTTCTTCTCCAAATGGGCCTCCTCCCTCGACGAGTTCGTGCCCCTCCTAATACCCAAGCAAAGGTGTATGGAGGCTGGAGATAGACCGTACCTCGAGCTCGAGCCCCTGGTAACTCCTGAGGAGTTCGTTGAGAGGTTCACGGTCGCATATAGGAGGTATGCCGAGCGAGTAGACGGCCTTAGGGAGAAGCTACTTCAGGTGAGGAGGTCCTACCGCTTCAACCTCCTGATCCCTCCCTCACCGTCGCAGCTTCAGGCCGAGGACATGCTCGTGAAGGAGATAGGACTGGTCGAGGGCTCGGTAAGGGGAGTCAACCTGATACTGGGACTAGACGAGTGGGACAGGATCGAGGAGGTGAGCTTGGTGGCGTGGGAGGGAAATTCAACGCTGCTGGATGAGCTCTCCCCGGAGGGATACTTCAGGTTCGGGGAGAGATCTAACCTCCTAACCACGCTGATAAGATCGAATCCCCAGCTGGAGGGTTTCCTCTCCTCCCTGACTGGTGGTTAAGGCCTCCCCGGTCCGGGGAGTGGTTCAGGTCCCCACCTTCCCCAGCAACCCTCGCAACCATTAACCTCCGTACCGTGCCCGTACCTAGTGAACTCCCCGACACCCCAAGCATCCACCTTGATCACTTTACCTCCAACGGAAATCTGCCCCTCCCACTTGCTGAACGATCTGCCCCAGGAGAAGGCGCCTTCCTCGTTCCACCAAGTTCCGGAGCCCGTGGCCCACTTGCCAGGCCAGAATTCCACGACCCTACCGGTCAGGTCGAACCACCCACCTTCGAACCGACCCCTCACCCTGAACTCGGATGGCTGCAGTCCTCCATCATCCTCGAAGGTGAAATCTGTCGTGAACACGCTCCTACCGTCGAAGTTTATCCGCATCTGGTGCTCGAAGCTGTATCCTCTGAGGGGAGAGGGGTTCGTCGCGTGGGTTATCATCACGGTCAGCCCCTCCTGATGCATGACCAGGCAGCTGAAGGCAAGTGGTGCCCCGACGTTCCTCTTCTCTAGAGAGAAGAGCGACCTGTGAGAGGCCCTGTCAAACACGAGGAACCCTCTCAGGTGAACCTCCCTCCCCTTCCACCTCACGAATCCCTCCATCCTCCCGACTTCCCAGAAGCCCGCCCACAGGTCCAGGTCCCTAACCTTAGGATACACGCCGTGGACTATCATGGTGCCGTTCCAGTCACCGAGCCACATGGGTGCGCCCTCCCCATTAGCCTCGAGGTGAAGGACCGTCCCGTTCGGGCCCCTCAACTCGTGTATCCACAACCTCCTCGTTCTGTCGTAGGAGAGCGTCTGCAGGTACTTCCCGCTGAGGTCACGCTGGTAAATGAGAATCCCCTCATGGCTCCGATTCACGTAGATGGGGCCGGCAAAGATCACATCGGGCACGATCCATCGTCCGTTGATGTACATCTTGGGCTTGAAGGGCCCCTCTTCAGGCATGAGCGGGAACCTCCCCTGGTAGAAGAAATCAGTGCCGTTCTCCAGCTGACCGACAGCGGCTAATATGAAGCAGCTGAGCTTCCAGCTGTCTCCCCTGTAGTAGGAGATATAACCCTTTGTCGTCGTGATGAACACGGTTGAGGGGACTATATCGTCGGGAGAGGGTACTCTCCCTCCTGAGAAGGATTCGCGGACCTTCCATTTAACCGGCGGATGTTGCGGGAGTAAACTGGCGTCGTTCAACGAGGAGACTGCCTCATTCAGGAGGGTCGATGCTTTACCGTCGTCTCCCTTCTTGTGGTAGTAAATGGCGGAGAGAAGGTGGTACTCTGCCTCTAGGACGTCGTATCCCTTCAATCTCTTCTCTCTAATCTGTTCAGCGATCTGCCTCACCTTATCAGGCTCGTACTTCACGTAGGTTCGGGGTAGAGTGAAAGTGAAGGCGAACAGGAGCAAGAGGGAGACCAACCCGATTATCGCGATCACGACCGTTAGGCCCTTCATCTGCATCGAGTATATGCTCCACGAGTACGGTAAAAGGAACGGCTCCGGAACGGGATGGAACAGGAACAGCCTTACTCCTCGGTGAGCCTCCTGTAGAGCCTCCTACCTGTATCATTCCTCACGTATCCGCTCTTTAAGGCGGGTATCACGAGATCGGGCCGGTCCGTGGTGATGGCATCCACGCCCATTCTAGCTAGAGTGAGGGCCTGCTCCGCGTCGTTCACCGTCCACACGTAGGTGAGACCGCCCGCCTCCCTCATCTCGCTCAGAAGATCCTCGTCCACGTAGGAGAGCTCGACTGATAGCCCATCGGCCATGGCATCCGCCATGACTTGGGCTGGTCTGGCTGGCCTGTCCTGTATCGACGCTAGGATCAGGTAGTTGCCCTCCAGCTCCGGCCTGAGCTTCCTGAGGAGGTTGTGGTACTTGGAGCTGATCGTGACGCTCCCATCCCCGGGCAGGGAGCTGAAGATCCTGGGATCCACCTCGGGGGTCTTGAGGTCCACGACCAGGGCGACATCCCTCTCCACGACCTCCCTCACGATCCTGTCCAGCGACTCGCCCTTGGGCTCGGGGAAGAATATCCTCCTCAGCAGGGCCTCCCTCAAGGTAGCAGGCTTTATGCCAGTGACGTGCTTGACCTCGCTCCCCGTTATGTCAACCTCCACCGCATCGACTCCCAGCTGGAGGTAGAGCCTGAGCTTCGTGAGGGTGTTGGCCCTATGCCCTACTATGAGCGGACGCATCCAAGGGGCGTGCACTCCAACAATTTAAACGTGCCTGAGCCGGCCAAAACTGAACTGGGACATCCTATGAGGTGAGAGCAATCTCACCCGACCTGATCTACCGCAGCATCTCCCTGGCGAGCCTCACTAGATTGGCCATGACCAGCAGGAGGCCCCCGTCATCCCCTAGGGCGACAGCTGCCCACAGGGGGATGTACCCGATCACTCCAAGCAGGACCGCCACCACCTTGGAGGCACCCACCAAGACCATGTTCGACCAGAAGGTGGAGACCACTGATCTAGAAGCCCTGAACAGCCATGGCAGTGACGGGATGCCCGACACAAGGGCCACATCGCCCGCCTCGATCGAGGCCTCCAAGCTGCCGACGGCCACCCCCAAGTCGGCCGCAGCGAGGGCCGGGGCATCGTTTATCCCGTCACCGACCATCGCGACATACCCGAACTCCTTCAACCTCCTAACGATCTCCACCTTCCCCTCTGGGGAGAGATCCGCGTAGAGCTCGTGGATCCCCAAGCCCTCGGCTATCGGTCTGGCGTTCTCCTCCCTGTCACCGGTGAGCATGGCAACGCGGAGACCCATCTCCTTCAGTCGCCCGATCACCTCCTTGGCTAGGGGGTTCACCTCGTCCCCTAGCGACACGTACCCGTACCTCCCACCCACCGAGGCGTAGACGACGACTCCGCTCCCAACTTCCCCGACCCCGATGCCGACGAAGGACGCCCTCCCAGCCACTACCTCCACTCCCTCCACCATCCCCCTTATCCCCTCTCCCGGTACCTCCTCCACCTCCTCGGGTATCGAGAGCTTGAGACCCCTCCTCCTAGCCTCCTCCACCAGAGCTCTAGCCACGGGATGCTGTGAAGCCAGTTCCAGAGAGGCCAGCAGCCTGAAATCCTCCTCATCCATGTGCAACTCCCTCACTACCAGCCTCCCCAACGTGAGGGTGCCGGTCTTGTCGACGGCGACGATCCTCACCTTGGCGGCCCTCTCGACTGGGGCGGATCCCTTGAACAGCACCCCCCTCCTCGCGGCCACAGCCAGCGATGTGAGGGTCGTGGCCGGGGCGGCGACGAGGAAGGCGCTGGGGCAGGCGACGGCCACCAAGACTATGGCCGCCCTCACTCCCAGGAGGGCCCAGGCCAGCGCGGAGAGGGCAAGCATTGACGGGAGATAGTACTTGCTGAACCTCTGGATCAGCCTCTCTCCGGAGGACTTCCTCCCCCTGAACTCCTCCACCATGGCGAGTATGCGCGAGATGAAGGTCACCT
>JAMOVA010000084.1 GCA_027061785.1 Thermoproteota archaeon | reverse complement strand
GAGGGCGTGAAGTGCCGTGTGCATCCTCATCACCCTGTACCTCCTGTCCCAGTCGATCACTCCCCTCACGCTATCGCCAGGAGAGAGGGAGTGCCCCGGGACCATGTGCCAGACCTTTCCTCCCTCCTTCCTCACCTCCTCGACCCTGTACTCCTCTCCACCTTTCAACAGGACGCCTGTATCGCTAGGTAATCCACCACCGACGGGATAGAAGGCCGTCCTGTCCAGCACGACCCTGTCCCCCGATACCTCAACGACCTGTGCCTCGAATTCCCTCAGGTAGGAGTCATCCATGTAGAGCAGCTCCGTCATGATCGCACCCGAGCATCGCCCCTCTCCGAACTCATAATCCTGTCGGTCGTGGAGGGAATAGGCTAAGATCGAACAAACGTATTTAATTGGATGGGGGAGGGGTGAGAGATGTCATCTAAGTCGGGGACCCTACTATTGCTCCTCCCGCTCCTCCTGACGCCGCTGACTCATGTGGCCTCTCAGCAGCAGTGGGATCTCGCGATAGACAGGATAACGGTGCTACCGCTTAACGGGGAGGTGCAGCAGGGGCAGCCTCTCACTCTAACCATCTACATCAGGAACAAGGAGTCCAGGGTCTTTTCCGGGATCGTCAAGGTGAGTGTGTTCGTGGATGGGGATCTTAAGGTCGTTGAGTTCTGGGAAATAGGTAACGTGTCCAAGGGATCAATTCCGATCCCTGCCGGGGGCTACACGACCGTCACTACGAAGGTCCCGACCTCGAACCTTACCGTGGGAGTGCACGACCTGAAGGTGACAGTGGAGTCCAAGGAGTACGGGGACCCGCGTCCCGAGGACAACACTTACACGATGAAGTTCTCGGTAATTCCGCTGGTCGAGGCGTTCATCGATGTGGAGAGGGAGATGGTCCAAGGAAGGGAATACTTCGTGAAGGTCCACATCCCGAACCCCTCGGGTGAAGCGCTCGATCTCAGAGTGAGGCTGTTCGTTAATGATACGGAGATAGGAGCTCAGGGCGTCTACGTTCCTCCCAAATCCATATCCATGGCCGAATTCCCCTTCACCCCCTCGTCAGCTGGGAACTTCAAACTGACAGCCCTGATAACGAGGGGAGAGAGACCCTACAGCCAGGCTTCAGCCACGGTGCACGTAAAACCATCGTGCGACGTTCGTGTTAAGGAGGTCTCAGTCCCTAAGAGAGTTCAGAGGGGCGAGGTTCTCTCAGGTAAGATCAGGGTGGTGAACGAGGGCCCGTCCCCCTCCAGAGTCAATGTCTCCGTGTACGTGGACGATGCGCTGGTTGACTCTCAGCTTCTCAATACCTTATCCCCCAAGGGAGAGGGCTCCGCCGATGTAGAGGTCCCGACCTTGGAGCTGGCCGTAGGGAATCACACATTAACGGTCTCCCTGATACCCTTAGATGCTGTGGATGTGGACAGGGCCAACAACGATCACTCGCTCTCATTCCAAGTCATGCCCCTTCCCGTCTCTCTGTCAGCCTCGCCTTCGGACGGGACGATAGAGGTCAATCTCACCAATGTTGGCACTGTACTCGGAACATTCGATATTGTCCTGCTCAAGGAGGGGGAGGAGGTCGACCACAGCTCCGTCACGCTAGATCCCGGGTCCAGTCAATTAATAGTGTTCAAGGGAGTTAGCCCGGGCAACTACACCGTCACGGTGCTGAGCTACGGGGTGGCGGTCGCCTCAGCTGCTGTCACCGTGAGCAGCTTTCCTACATCTGGCGAGGGAATTTCACCGTATTGGGGACTTGTAATTGGAATAGTGGTCGCTCTTATAGCCTATTTCGCCCTCGTCAAATTCAGGAGGAGGAAGTGGCCGGCATCCTGAAATTTTTCCCATTTTAACGCAATTTTCGATCATCCACTATATCTTCCTCCTCCAAGAATGGGAGGTTCCATGAGGGGAGTGTTCTTTCTGATATTGCTTCCTGCCGCTCTGGCCGCCTCTCTAGTGATCGATCCGACCCTCTATCCGATGGCAGCCGCGGCAGTATACCTGCTGGCGTGGTGGAGGATGAGGAGATGAGGGCTTCCCTAGAGAGGGCCCTCCTAATGGCGGCAGGTCTGGCTCTGATACTATACTCGATTAACGGACCGGTCAGTGAAGCCATTAAATCGCTGGATGAGAAAAGATCTATAAACTGCGTGAACACAGCCACCAAATCCATAGACTTAGCCATAGCCAATTCGTTGGGGGGAGGGTACTCTGATACCTATGTGTACCTCCCGTGCAAGGTGGTCTTTTCCTGTAGCGGATACTCAGTTAAGGTTAGTTCGGGAAACACATCCGCCAGTCTCAGATATCCCTTCGAGGTCAGGTGTCGCGGTGAGGCCGTGGGTTTCGGCAGATTTGTCAGCGTTTGGCGGGAGCAGTACGTGTCTCTGGGGTGGGCGGGAGCATGGAGGAGGGATTGAGTGCCTCCCTTTCTCTTCTATCACTGATCGCCCTCCTGCTGATCGTACTACTCGCCCTGTCCTCCCTCATCCCTGCCCTCGAGATCCGCAGTTGTGCTAGGAGGGTCGAGGCTCAGCGGAAGTTGAGGGAACTCGCTGACTCGCTGGAATTAGATGCTTCTGACTATCTGAGGAGGGTCGTGGGATGCTAGAGGAGCTCTTAGAGGCGCTGTTGACCCTGTTCTTGGTGGCCTTGTTCTTGATGGCTTTGGCAGGTGCTTTAGGTTGAAGTGGCTTCTTGCTGCGTTGATCTCAATTCTCATCGTGTCTTATGCCTTGGTGATCCCCACTAGAGTTCATCCCGGATGGCAGGTGGAGTGGAAAGCCAAGGCATGCAGCGACCTCAAGAAGACAGTGAACGAGCTCGGATACAGGATCCTCCTAGGTCAATCGGGTCAGGGAGAGCTTGTAAACATGTGTGGAGGCGAGAAGGGGATCTACTATTGCGTTCTGATACCAGGAACCTCGCCGCCTAGGAAGATGAGGGTCGGTTCGCCATGAAGGAGCTGGTTCTCATCCTTATCGCCCTCTTGGTGGCGTCATTCATAGTCAGCATGCCGCGATCCGATGAAGACTGGTTCCTCTACATGGGGGAGTTGAGGATGTATGAGATGAGTGCGGAGGCCGACACGCTCAAAGCTCGATCCCTGATCTTTGCCAGGTCTTGGGTGGATAGGTGGCTCACCGAAGTCAACGCGACGGCCTGCGAGGAGCTCCCTCCGCCTCCGAACGGAAGCTTGTTCGTTCAGCTTCTGAAGAAGGACCTGATAAGCAAGGGTTTCTCCCTGATGGGTGATCTTCATTACTCGATAGGCGAGTCCAGAGGGGGCGATGCCTCCGATCCGGCCTTCGGAGGCTATTGTAGAGGCGGGGGGATAAAAGTCATCGCATCGTCGAGACTGACGATCAGGGATGGTTTACTAGGGATCAAGGCTATGAGGTACTTCGATGCCGGGGCCTGCCAGCCTACCGCCTATTTCCTCATCCGAGAAGTTCTCACCGGTCTGAGACATAGGACCGTAGGCATAGTCAGAGAAGCCTTCTCAAGTGAGGAGAACTTCACTGAGGCTCTCCAAGAAGTGGAGAGAGGGCTCACCCTCCTAGTGAGGCACTTGAGGCGGAACCTTACCAATGAGGGGATAAGCCTCAAGCTCGCTTACACCACCAAGTTTGCTGGAGAGGAGGTCGTTCTCAACTTCAGGGCCATGGTCTTCGATGAGAGGGCGATCTTCATACGCGATGGGAGGTTGAGGAGGGGGTTCTCCTGCATAAGGGAGTGGGAGATCAGGGCGAGGGGCTCGTGAAAGTTTCCAAGCGTTAGCGCGTTTATTCCCCTCCTTATCTCACGGTCCTCCGATTCAAGCGATGAGGGCGCTCGTCTACTCAGTTCTTCTGATGATGCTCCTAATGACTCCCCTACTGGTCGAAGCTCAGGATCCGTTTTCCGGTTTTGAGAGCGCGATAAACGAGCTGACCCAGAGTATAATGAATATACTCAACTTGCTGAAGGAGTCCGCGATCTCGATAGGGAGGGTCCTGGCCGGGACACTCATCGCCTTGGGGGTGGTGCTGTGGGCGAGCGACATATTCACATATAAGGGGAGGAAGCTAATCTTAGCCGGCATAATCCTGCTCATCCTCATGGAGCTCATCCCGTGAAGGTTAATAGGGACGATGGTGAGCCTCGCTAGGATAGCGTATGAAGAGGGTTGGTTTCGTTCAGAATAATCCCTTATTCGGTGAAGTCGAGAGGAACGTAGCGAGGGCCATAGAGCTTGCCTCCAAGGTGGAGGCAGATCTTTTAGTTTTTCCTGAGCTGTTCAATACCGGCTACCTCTTCCTGAGTAAGGAAGAGGTCTCGAAGCTAGCTGAGGATCTCGAAGGCTACACCGTGAGCGAGCTGAGGAAGTTCGCCGAGGAGACATCTACCGCCTTGGTCGCTGGTTTCGCGGAGAGGGATGGTGGCAAATTCTACAACTCCGCGGTGGTCATCGACGAAAGGGGTGATGTGAAGGGAGTTTACAGGAAGACCCACCTATTCTTCGAGGAGAAGCTCTTCTTCGAGCCCGGAGATACCGGCTTCCAGGTGTTCGATGTGGCCGGTATGAGGGTCGGGGTCATGATATGCTACGACTGGAGGTTCCCGGAGGCAGCGAGGACCTTGGCCCTGAAGGGCGCCCAAGTCATAGCTCACCCCTCCAACCTCGTGCTTCCCTTCGCACCCACCGTGGATCTTGCCAGGGCCGTCGAGAACAGGGTCTACATCATTCTCTCGGACAGGAGCGGGGTGGAGGAGAGGGGAGGGAAGAGGTTCGAGTATGAGGGGAGGTCACTCATCGTGGATCCCGGCATGAAAGTGCTGGTCCAAGCCCCTAAGGAGGGGGAACACGTGATGGTGGCGGAGATAGATCCTAAACTCGCTGATAATAAGAGGATAAATGAGCTGAACGATATATTCGGGGACAGGAGGCCAGAACTTTATGAGGGTCTCTGCTAGATCGCTGTCCATTCTTTTGATGGTCCTCCTGCTCATCCCCGTCTCATTGATGGAGGCGAGCGACTCCCTCACGGTCAGGTCCTACGTCGACTGTTACATAGCGAGCTGGGAGCCTGACACCCCTCACGCGAGCTCCCAAGTCCTCAGAGTATCCAGAACTACGGTAGACAACGACACGGTGGAGGCTAGAGCCCTTCTGAGGTTCGATATAGGTGAGATAAGGTCGCACATACCTCAATATTCCAAGATACTCAACGCTACCTTAGTGCTGACCACGTATAACACGTCTAATCCCACCATAGAGGTCTGGGACGTGAGGGGAGAACCCGATATCTTTGGAACGACTTGGAACAGCGTGAGATCGGGCCTACCCTGGAGCACCCCGGGAGGGGATCTCATCGAGAAGTGGGGCGAGGGAGTTGGTTCCTCCCCACGAGCCGAGATAAATCTGACATCCTACGTCCAAGCTGCCGTCGATAATGAGTTAGAGAGCAGTGGTTGGCTCCTGATCAAGATAGCCGAGGGACAGGAGGGTTACTACGAGTTCTACTCAGAGGTCAGCGGGTCTAACGGGCCCGTCCTCATGATAGAGTACGAGGCCGCCTCGCTGGGTATCGTTCTCGAGGCCCCCGAGGTGGTGGTCACTCAAGGGGAGAACATAAGCATGAGGGTGTACGTGACGGGCCACCTCTCAAAACCGATAAACCTGTCCTTGGAGGGTCCCGACTTCCTCTCCTACGAGTTCTCCCCTCAACAGGGCTTTCCTCCGTTCAACAGCACCCTCAGCTTGGAGGTACCGGACACCGCTCCGGGAGGGGAGTACACGGTGGTCATAAGGGCCGAGGGCATCATGGAGGCCTCAGCCCCGGTGAACCTCACTATCCTCGAGAGAAGGGGCTTCTCTGTGGTGGGGCCTTCCCGAGTAGATTTGGTCGGTGGATTGAAGAGGAATGTCTCCCTTAGGATCGTGCCCACGGGGAACTTCAGCGGAGAAGTATCCGCTGGGGTCCTAGAATCCCCGGAATGGCTGAACGTGTCCCTTTCCCCTCATTCCGGCACTCCGCCCTTTAACGTCACGCTTTCCCTGACATCCCTTCACGGGATAGAGGCGTCAGGCACTCTCTCCCTCGTGTTCACTGGAGCCAGGAACAGGGTCTACGAGATCAACGTGACCACCCGCGTCAGGAGGGTGGCCGTTTACTCGAACGACATAGACTGGAACCTCTCATCTGAAGCCCTGATATCAGCAGCGAACTCCTCAGGGGTTACCCTCCACAGGATAAATTCTACGGACGAGTTCGGCAATTACGACGTGGTCATCGTGCTGGGCGGTCACAAGGCTCCGACCGACAGTAACATGCCCTCAAACGTCGCTGCCTCTCTGCTATCCAGCGCCGAGAAGGCTTCCCTCATAGAGGGAGGGCAGATCGTACACGTGAGCCTGGAAGGCGATACCCTAGTGGTAGTAGTGGCCGGAGCAGATAGGTATAAAACCTCCGGGCTCCTTCAACTTGATCTCAATGGGAACGGCATTCCCTTAGCTCAGGAGCTCATGATGGGTGATCCCCGTGGAATACGAGGAGCTTGACGGTACAGGGGTTAAGATACCCAAGGTGGGCCTCGGCACCTACCAGATAGAGGCGTCTCCCAAGGAGGAGGCAATAGCTGCGCTTAGGAGGGGCATTGAACTGGGGATGACGCTCATAGACACTGCGGAAATGTACGGAGGGGGAAGGGCTGAGGAGCTGGTGGGCGAGGCCATAAAACCTTTCGACAGAGAGTCCCTCACCATCGTCACCAAGGTATGGGGGACCAACCTAGCCTACGAATCGGTGAAGAGGGCAGCTAGGGCCAGCGCCGCGAGGCTCGGTACTTACATCGATGTCTACCTCATCCACTGGCCGAATCCATCCTACCCGCTCGAGGAAACGCTGAGGGCGATGGAGGAGCTGGTTAGCGAGGGCATTGTCAGGTACATCGGGGTGAGCAACTTCTCACTGGATCTGTTGAAGAGGGCTAGGGAACTGCTGAAGCATAATGATGTGGTGACCGATCAGGTGGAGTACAGTTTAAGGGTGAGGGAGCCGGAGGAGGACCTGCTTCCCTACTGTCAGAGGGAGAGGATAACCCTCATGGCGTACAGCCCCCTAGACAGGGGGAGACTGGCGAAGAGACCACCTCAGAAGCTGAAGGTGATAGCTGCTAGGCTGGGGAAGACACCGGCTCAGGTGGCGATAAACTGGCTCATATCCAAGCCGATGGTGGTGGCAATTCCGAAGGCATCCCGTGTGGATCACGTGGAGGAGCTAGCTGGATCGGTTGGATGGAGGATACCCGATGAGCTGATGAGGGAACTGGATGTACTGGAGGAGAGGTCGAGATGGCCGAGGTCGTGAATATACTGGTGGATTATCCCAGACAGAATCTGGCAGCTCACCTGACGGCTATCCTCTCTTTCATACAGGAGAAGAGGAAGAAGAAGGGGCTGTTCAGCAGGAAGGAGGAGGTCCTCGACTCCATCAGGTTGGGGTACATCCCCCTGAAGGGAGTCTCAGCGGACGGGCTCTCGGTGGTGATAGACAGGGTCTGCTCCCTGGAACCCGTCTACAGGTTGGAGGACGTGGGGGCTTGGGAGTCAGCCCTCTCCACGCTGAGGACGGCCTTAGATCACAGGACCTTCGCATCCAGGGTGTCCGCCCTAT
>JAMOVA010000083.1 GCA_027061785.1 Thermoproteota archaeon | reverse complement strand
GAGCGACGGGATATACGGCCTGCCCAGGCCACTGAATTCCCTGGAGCTGTATTACTACGTGGTCCTCGCCTCCGTCTTGGTGAGCCTCTACGTCCTGAGGGTGATCACCAGATCGTCCCTGGGACTTTCCTTCATGGCGGTGAGGGACAACGCCTTCAGGGCCGAGTTCCTGGGCATAGGGGTCAGGGCGACGAGGCTCAAGAGCTTCGTCATAAGCGCCACCTTCACGGGTCTTGCTGGGGCTTTGTGGGTCCTCCTCGAGACAGCTATAGGTCCGGAATCCATGTTCTGGACCCACTCGGCCGAATTCGTCTTCGTCACCCTTCTCGGCGGACCTAGAGTCTTTCTGGGGCCGGTGGTGGGCGGCTTCATCTACGCGTTCCTCGCCGACGTGGCAATGAGCGTCACAGAGTTCTGGTTGTTCGTGATCGGCGCCGTGCTCATAGGGATAGTGCTGTTCTTCCCGCACGGTGTCCTGGGCTACCTGCTCAAGAGGTTAAGGGGGTGATGCGATGAGAAAGGAGATGTTGAGGACCGAGGACGTGAAGAAGCACTTCGGCAGCGTCAGGGCCGTTGACGGCGTCTCGATAGGGGTGAAGGAGGGAGAGATCGTCAGCCTGGTCGGTCCTAACGGGGCGGGAAAGACGACCCTCCTCAACCTGATCTCAGGGCTGCTGAAGCCGGACTCTGGCAGGGTGTACTTCATGGGCGAGGACGTGACGGGCATGAGGCCTAGCCAGCTGGTCAGGAAGGGAATGGCCAGGTGCTTCCAGATAAGCAACGTGTTCGAGGATCTGACCGTGCTGGAGAACCTGCTAGCTGCGGTACACTCTATAGAGGGGTGGATCTCTCCCGTGAGGAGATACGATGATGACGAGGCGGTTGAGAGGGCAATGGCCGTTCTGAAGGAGTTCAACCTACATGAGAAGGCCCATCTGACCCCGAAGGAGCTGAGTCACGGGGACAGGAAGCTCTTGGATGTGGCGATAGCATATGCCCTGAACCCCAAGATGATACTGCTGGACGAGCCCACTGCAGCGATGTCCGTGGGGGAGAAGAGGACCACCGTGAGGGTGATAAAGAAGTTGAGGGACCAGCTGGGAGTGACGGTCCTTTTAGTGGAGCACGACCTCGACGTGGTGTACGAGGTGAGCGACCGCATAATAGTGATGCATCAGGGTACCGTGCTGGCCGAGGGCAGGCCCGAGGAGGTGAGGGAGGACCCGAAGGTGAAGGAGGTGTATCTGGGATGATCGCGAAGCTGGAAGGCGTTTACGTTGATAGAGGCGGCGTGACCGTCCTTAGGGGTGTCACGCTGGAGGTGGGAGAGGGCGAGGCTGTAGCTTTAATAGGGAGGAATGGAGCGGGGAAGACCACCACCATAAGGACCCTCATGGGATTGAACAGGCCCTGGAAGGGGAAGGTCTACTTCATGGGCAGAGATGTGACTGGGGTACCGGCGCACGAGAGAGCCAAGATGGGCGTGGGTTACGTGCCCGAGGGCAGGAGGATACTGCCGGACCTCACCGCCTTGGAGAACTTGGAGATAGCTTACGGGGGGAAGGTGCCCGAGGACACGCTGGAATGGCTGTTCCAGTTCGTCCCCGACCTTAGGAGGTTCTTGGACAGGAAGGGGCTGTACCTGAGCGGCGGGGAGCAACAGATGTTAGCGGTGGCCAGGGGGCTGGTGAGGAGGCCCAAGCTCTTGCTGCTGGATGAGCCCTTGGAGGGCCTGGCGCCGAAAATAGCGGACAGCATAACCAGGACGCTGAGGCAGATCAGGGATGAGGGCTTCAGCATGCTCATTTCGGAGTCAGGCATAGTGAAGAGGCTGGAGGGGCTCGCGACCAAGGCCTACGGGATAGACAGGGGGGAGATAGTCTACGAGGGTACCTTGGAGGGAATACTGGAGGATGAGGTAGCGAGGGCAAGGATCTGGGGCGTGTGATGTGAAAGAAAGCTAGATGCCCCATCTAGCCTTCTCCCATCCTATATCTCTTTCTTCTACCTTTCAACAGGAATTGACGATCCGTCGAAGGGTCGCGATGGGGATCTCGCGCCCTACGGCCTTCCTCGCTCGAGTTTATTCCTCGGGCCCTAATGCTTCTATTCCCAATGCTCGGAGTTTCTCCCTTTTCTTCAGGATATCTTCATCGAACGTTAGGAACCTCTTCTCCCCCATCAGGGAACAGGATGCGATGTGGAGGAGATCCAACGTCTTCAACCTGACCATGTCCGCCACTCTAAATGCTTCCTTGAGGACCTCACCGAATCCGACCTCCACGACCTCCACCCCGGCCTCCTCCATGGAATAGATGGCCAGGGCCTGGGGATCCTCAAGTCCTGCCCTGGAGTACACCGATGCAAGTTCTACCATCGTGAGGAACGACGATACCTTCATTGGAACCTCCAGGAGCTTTACCGCCCTCTCGTGATTCGGATCCCTCTCGTCCATGAACGCCACGATCACGTTGGTGTCCACGTACACACGATCACCTCGATCTACCCTCCTCGAGGAGCCTCCAGAGATCACCCCTCCTTATTCTGTACCTCTTCTTCCTCAGTTCTTCGACCTTGCTGTGGATCCTCTCCCAGCGAGCCACTTCCTCCCTAGCATGGGCTATTCCCCTCTCTATCATGATGTTTATGGCGTGAGATCTGTTCTTTGCTATGCCGTATCTCACCATCTTATCGGCCAGCTCAGCTACTTCTCTCCTGACCTTGACTGATATGGTTACACTCACGGGTAATTAGATGTAAGCCGTCATATATAATGGTAATCTAGAGTAAGAAATCCTCTCGCTTGAGGAATCTCTTGCTGGGCCAGAAGAAGGATAATAACCATAAAATCGCACCGATACGCCTGAATTGCGGAGACATATGCTGATTCACTGGATCGAGAGATCTAGAGGACTCTCACTTAACGTGGTCTCCGTTGTCGGCTGCCCAGCAGCGCCGGCTTGGAGGGATCGGAATTAATGAGGAGACCTGCCACAGGCCCTCTTTATTACCTTCCTATGAGATATGTTCATATGTATGTGGATGTCGTCAGGACACCGGGTCTCTTCCACCTCTCCTACATCTTGATGTCCGGAGAAGAGGCTGCCATCGTAGACCCCCGGAGGGACATTCAAGTCTACTTGGAGCGCATTAGAGAGTTGGGCGCTAACTTAACTTTCGTCCTGGAAACTCACAGAAATGAGGATATCGTGTCTGGAGGAAAGCAGCTTGAAGAAGCCGGGATCAGGGTATATCACGGCGGAGGTAGGACCTACGGGGAGCGCGTCCATGAAGGAGAGGTCCTTAAGCTGGGAGATGTTAGTGTGGCAGTACTCAGCACACCGGGCCACACGCCCGACTCGCTCTCCTTCCTCGTGAAAGGGGAGAAACCGCTGGTCCTTTTCACAGGAGATCTGCTCCTACCGGGAGACACAGGAAGGGTTGACTTGATCGGCGATACTGAAAAGAACGCGGAAGCAATGTACGAGAGCCTCCAAAAACTGAGAGGCCTTCCAGACTCCCTGATCGTGTACCCGGCCCACACCTCTGGCTCTCCGTGTGGTGCATCCATCGACGAGAGGGAGATCACCACCCTAGGCCTGGAGAGGGAGGTAAATGAGTGGCTCTCCATGGACAGGGACCTCTTCGTTGAGAGAAAGCTCGAGTTATCCCTGCCTATTCCTCCATCTTTCGGGAGGGTCAGGTCACTCAATGAGAAGGGGGCTGGACCTCCAAAGCCACCCATCGGCGTGGAGCCTGATGATGTCGAGGATGCCGTTGACCTGAGATCACCAGAGGCCTTCTCCACCGCACACGTACCGAAGAGCCTGAACGTGAGGGAGGAACTCTTCCCCAAATACTCACCGTGGTTCGTGGAAGAGAGCATGATCCTAGTTGGAGAGGGTCCGATTACTCAGGAGATAGCGACTCATCTCTCGAGAACAGGCCTCGACCCCCTGTACTTGGAGGGCGGTTTCCCTAGGTGGATGCAAGAAGGTCGCGAAGTGGCTTCACTCCCTTCTGTACACCCAAAGAAGGTGCCCGATAACGTCACTTTCTTGGATGTGCGTAGCGAGCGAGAATGGAAGGAGGAGAGAATTCCCGGAAGCTTGAACGTACCACTTACTAGGCTTCGAGATGAGGCGCGAGAAATCCCGGAGGGAAATATTGTAGTTTACTGCAGCAAGGGAAATGCCGCCTCAATAGCCGCGAGCCTGTTACGCAGGATGGGGAGAAATCATGTTTACAGACTCTTGGGCGGACTCGCGGGGTGGAAGGCCGCGGGCAGACCCACCACCTCGTAAAGTTTATTTGAACGGACATCCAGACGAGGGAGATGCGGGGCCTGCTCCTCGTAACGATCCTACTCACTTTACCGCTGGCCACCGTGGGCGCTTCCCCCACTGTGAACTCCCTGTCCTATCACGACGGTTTCATCGCTGCTGAGGTTGAGGGAGGAGGGCTCAGGTGGGTCAACCTCTACACGGAGGGCATGCATCTCATCTGGACCTCGGCGAAAGCTCGGTTCGTGGAGTTCAACTGGTCATCCTCCGGCGCGATAGCCGTTAGGCTGTGCGACGGTCCCTGCTACAACGTCAACTGGCAACGGGTTCAGGTGTATAATCCCGCAACCGGGCGCTCGTGGAACTCCAGCGAGGCCAGATTCGTCAGGTTCCAGTGGTCGAATCAAGGGAAGCTGGCGGTGGTGCTCTGGCTGAGTCCCTGCCCGGATTACAGCAAGCACTGGATGGAACTGTACGATCCGTCCTCGGATCAGAGCTGGAAGACCCAGTATAGGGGATTCGTTTACGCTCGATGGTCTCCTAGGGGGGAGGTAGCTGCTGTGGTCAGGGATGAGAGAGGATACCACTTGGAGGTCCTCGACGATTACCTCAACCTGAAGTGGTCCAGCCCGCCAGCCAAGGTCGTGGATTTCGAGTGGTCCGTCGACGGGAAACTCGCTGTCAGGTTGGAGTTCAATGATACCAAGGTGCTGCTTTTAAGGAACGGTGACTCAGTTGAGGAGCTGGCTAGGGGCAGGGACATCCACTACGCGTGGTCAGAGGACGGGAACTTGGTTTACAGCGTGGGAGGGGAGATAAGGTGTGTGAAGTTCCCCCACATCCCGGGCTGGGCTGTCATGCTACTAGCGGGCATCGCTCTAATGGCCCTCGCTAAGGTGGTGAGCCTCAGGAGGTCATCGAAGGGAGCATAGAAAGACAAGTGAGGAGGGTTCCTTCAGTTTCCTGACAAGATCCACCACGTAGAGGAACTCAACGCCCCTTTCAAGGGCGTGTATTAGGTAAACGAGGGGGGGAGACAGCCCAGCCGAGGAGACCAATCTCTCCCTCATCCTCAGCACTCTCGAAGGATCCCTCAGGACCTCTCTCATCGCATTGGTAAGATCCTCTGCTGCTCCTCGCCTTTCGAGGAGATCCATGACAAGGGAGACTCCTTCCTCCCTGGCTAGCTTCCACAGCTTATCGTATCTCATTCCCGTGGAGTTACGAAAGCCCAAGCGCTCCTGGCAGACATCCAGCAGAGGACCAAGGTGTGCGCAAAGGGTGGTGAGCTGGGAAAGGGCCCCATTTTCCAGGTAGAAGTCACTCATGAGTTCCAGCCACTCCCAACTGATGTCCATCAGTCGCAGCTTCTTGCCCGTGGATCGGTCCACGACCTCGAACTCCTCCAGAGATGGGATGATTCCCATTTCCTGAATTCTCTCCTTGGCATAGGCTATGGCAGCAGCCATTAAAGCGATCAATGGATCCTCCATCTCCGTCCCGAATGAGCGATAGGAGTACCTCACCGTCCAAATGTCATATCTCAGTAGCTCCACCTCCATCTCCAAATCCAGCGGGTCCCTTATGTGAGGTACCTCGGTCCTCACTAGATCTAGGATTGAGAGGTGAGCCAAGGGCAGAAGTGGGAGTTTAAGTCCACAGACCACGCCCACCATTGAAAGGAGCCCCTCAGCAGCTTTTTCTCCCAGTTCCGTCTTTCTCAGCCTATCAACTAGGTTCGGGAGCATGTGAATGGGTTCCTCCGGACATCCCTTCATGAGCGCGCCTAACAAATTCACCACAGCCAGGAGCTCCTCCGCTCCCCTGACCGTCCTTCTTTCGACTGCTTCGGGACGACCGGGCGTCTGAGAGCCCTCCCAGTAGACATATCCGAGGGATACCTCGCGGTGGGATGCGCTTACCAGATTGGAGGCAGCGTAAATCGGGGCGTGGTACATACCTCCGCCGCTCAAGTCCACTAGAAGGAGCTTCTGGGCCGGTATCTGTCTCAACTCGTCCTCTATGAATAGCATCGCCCTGAGCGCCATCCACAGCAGGTTCCCTTGGAAGTCGACTGCCTCTCCATCCACATCCCACCTGCCGGCACACTCCAAGGGAACAACTCTAGTCTCGGCTAGGAGCGACCGACCGTACCTTTCCCTGAATATCCCATCTATGGACTCTCCGTTCAACCTGCTCGTCTTCAAGATGTTTCTGATCTCGTCCCTGACTCTTTCGACCAAGCCGTTGAGATCCTTCAGTTCCCTCAACTTTGAGAGGCAATGAGGGACGAAGACCAGTACCTTAATCCGAGAGGAGTCGAGGAGTCCAGCTACATCGGCTATGAAGGGAATGGATGTCTCGACGATTCCCTTGACCGTGTCGAACTTGGACCATCCCTGCCCTCCTCTGTAGACGTATATGATCAGCGCCGAGTTTTTCATCGAATCAGGTCGGGATCTATTATTAATAAACTTGGATACTATGCGCTCGAACAATAAAAAAGATCGTATATAATTCACGGATAAACAATTTTTCTTTCTAACAGAAATTTTTTACACAAACGCGCGTGAACTGAAACTACTGTTAAAAGGTAATTCATTTTTCTTCAACCATCGGGAGCTCTAGGAAGGTGTTTAGGGGCTAATTGAGTTAGCGAAAATGTATTCTCAAAGTACTATAGCTCAGGGAAGGTTACGTGAGTTAATGTCTCTCTCACGACGCGTAATGACACGCGTCAACAACCGGTAGATGGGGGACTTGAGACGGGTCAACGATTTTAAGAAACGGTAATGAGAGGCAGGGAGAGCCAATGGTGGATCCCGTACTGAGTTTCGCGATCTCAGTGGCTATACTCGTGGGACTCCTGATCAGGAAGCAGGAGGTTCACGTCGCGATAATGGCCTCCACCTTGGTGTTCGGCCTGCTCACCTTGGGGGCAGGGATGCTCGATTCAACCGTCAGGGGGATCCTCACCTACTCCACCCTTAAGCTGTTCATAGCCTTCTTCTCGGCCCTGTTCCTCTCCTACATGATGAAGGTGGCAGGTATCCTCGATAAGATGACCCGGCTGTTCGCCAGCCTGAGCTGCAATTTCGCTTCCATATTCGTCCCATCGCTGGTGGGCCTCATCCCCATGCCCGGCGGCGCCTTGGTGTCGGCCATGATGCTGAAGGAGCACTACCTAGAGAGGCAGAGGCTGGACAGTGACTTCGCTTCCTTCCTCAATTACTGGTTCAGGCACATATGGGTGCCCGTCTGGCCTTTATTCCAAGCCCTCATACTCACCGCCGTCATACTGAACGCGCCGATAGTCAGGATAATAGAGTCCACTTTCCCCGCAGCGATAGCGACGATAGCGGCTGGGCTCCTCATCTCCTACCCATTACTGAGGAGGAGGGCAAGGAGCTGCGTGGAGAGGGTTGACAGCAGGTGGAAACTCCTGC
>JAMOVA010000082.1 GCA_027061785.1 Thermoproteota archaeon | reverse complement strand
TCCCCGGTCATCGCCACCAAGTGCCCGTTCCTCTGGAGGCTCTCCACTATCTTGTACTTGTGCTCGGGGAAGACCTCGGAGAAGCCGTCGGCCTCCTCCACCAGCTTGGTGAAGTCCTCCTTGCGCTTGAGCTTCAGGAGCTCCCTCATGGAGAGGATCCTCTCTCCTATCCCGAGCATCGAGGCTATGGTCTTGGCTATGGCCGTGTGGTCGCCCGTGATCATCTTCACCCTTATCCCGAGCGATTTGATCCTCCTTATCAGGTCGAAGGACTCCTCCCTGGGCGGGTCGTACATGGCTATGAGTCCGACGAGCTTCCACCCGCCCTCGACCTCGATGGCCACGCCAAGAGACCTGTAGCCCCTCTCCGCGAACTCGTCCACCTTACCCCTGAGCTCCCTCAGCTTTTCCTCGGGCAGTTTGCAGAGGTCGAATATCACCTGAGGTGCTCCCTTCGTCACCCTGAACTCCCCGCCCTCACCCCCTTTCACCTTCACCAGGGCCTCGGTCCTCTTTATCACGGGATCGAAGGGTGTGAAGCTCAGGACCTCGAACTCCCTCAGTCTGTCGATTAGCCCCATCTCCCTCGCCTTGGCCAGCACCGCGAGATCGATCGGGTCGTTGTCCTCCTCCCTGGAGGCCAGAGCAGCGTAGAGGATGACATCCTCCTCTTTGAAGCCCTCCGCGGGGTAGATGTCGCCGACGGTCAGCTTGTTCTGGGTGAGGGTCCCGGTCTTATCGCAGCAGAGCACATCCACCGATGCGAGCTCCTCTATCGACGCCAGCTTCGTGACGAGGGCCTGCTTGTGGGCCAGGTCCAAGGCTCCCCTGGCCATTATCACCGAGAGGACCGCGGGCATCGCCACCGGTATGGCCGATATGAGCAGGACCAGGGAGAACCTTATCGTCTCCACCATGGGCTGGTGGCTGAAGATCGCGTCCACTATTATGGCCAGGATCAGGAAGCCCGCCAGCACTATGAGGAAGTCCCCTATCCTTATGACGAGTCTCTGGAGCTGGGTCTTCTCCTTTATGCCCTTCACGATCTCCACGGTCTTGCCGAAGTAGGTGGATTCGCCGGTGGCCACCACGACCGCGTCCACCTCACCCCTCTTGACCACCGAACCCGAGTAGACCTTGTCCCCCTCGGTCTTCTCAACAGGCTCGGATTCACCGGTCAGCGCCGACTCGTCCACCATCAGGTACTTTCCCCTGACTATGACCGCGTCCGCCGGCACTATGTCCCCTATCCTGAGCCTTATGACGTCCCCGGGGACCAGCTCCCTCGCATCTATCACGCGCCACTTCCCGTCCCTGAGGACCCTGGCCTTCAGGGCCATCCTCTTCTTCAGGAGCTCGATCACGTTCTCCGCCTTGTACTCCTCGACAAAGCCTATCACTGCGTTCACGATGAGAAGGGTCACTATCAGGGCGAAATCAACCCAGTGCTGGAGCACAGCTGAGAGGATGGCCGCTGCCTCTATCATCCAGGGCATCGGGCCCCACATGTAGGAGAGGAACTTGAGGATAGGGTGTTTCCTCTTCTCCCTTATCTCGTTGTACCCGTAGATCTTCAGCCTCCTGGCAGCCTCATCGGAGGTGAGGCCCCGATTCAAATCGGTAGATAGCTTCTCTAATTCCTCCTCTAGATTCATTCGCATCTCTCGGATCTGAATTCATTTTAAAGTTTAGTTTGGTTGGTGAGAACGGTCGTGCAAGGGGAGGGATATCCGATGCAACGGCGCAGGCGGTGGAGGAACCCCTTCGACACCGCGAGGGGGCCAGCGGGGAAACCGAGTGTGCACGTTTCCCCCCTACGGACGGTCACGGCGATCCCCCGGAGGTACGCGCGCCCTCCATGAACCCGATCCCTGAATCGAACCGAGTCGAGACCGCATCATCCTTTCCCGTCGTGTGTGGGGAAACGATAAATTAATTCGGGATCGGTGAGTTCCGGATGGACTTTACCGCTGAATTC
>JAMOVA010000081.1 GCA_027061785.1 Thermoproteota archaeon | reverse complement strand
GCTGGCCATAGCCAGGGGGCTGATGAGCGATCCACAGATACTCATGCTGGACGAGCCCTCCTTGGGCCTCGCGCCCAAGATAGTGAAGAGGGTGATGAAGGTCGTCTCGGAGATAAGGGAGGAAGGAGTGACCATCTTACTGGTGGAACAGAACGCCAAGATCTCATTGGAGATATCCGATAGGGGGTACGTGCTCGAGACGGGTAGGGTGGTCCTGGAGGGAGACAGCGAGGAGCTCCTCAGAAACGAGCACGTCAGAAGGGCTTATCTAGGACTCATGTGAATGCGCCTCGGGGGTCGACTTGGAAGCTCTCCACTGGCGCGAGTTCGTGAGGCGAGACGCTCCGCTCCTCATCTACTACCCAGCGTGCGGTGGCGGAGAGGAGTGCATGACCGCCTGCCCCTTCTCCAGCGAGGTGTGGGAGCTCAGGACAATGAGGGTTTCGCTGTTCGGGGTGAGTGAGAAGCCGAGGAGGAGGCCTGTGATGGCAAATCCGGAGGCGTGTCGCCGATGCTACGTTTGCGTGCAGGCGTGCCCCACCGGAGCCCTCAGGGTCAACGACGGCAACGGCAGGGTGTTCCATAACAGGTGCGTGGAGGCACTCATCCTGATCTATAACGCCTTGAAGCTCCCCTTCAAGAGGAAGTATGGAGTCAGGTTCGTATTCAGGCGGGAGCACATCCGCAGGTTCCTCAGAAACAACTTCGGGGTCGCGGCTAGCTAGATCCCACGGCGCCCCTTGGAAGGACCTTCCACGCGATCACGGTCAGTGGAACCAAGCCTAGAGCGGCGATCCCGAAGGGAAGTGGTGGGTACAGGCTATAGGCCACACCTCCCACACCGGACATCAGGCCGGACAGGTTACCTTCGAGCAGCCCGCTTATCGCGCTGACCTTCCCCCTCACCTCCCTGTCGGTCAGGTCGGCCATCAGGGCGAAAGCTGCTGGCCGCGATGCGAAGGCCACCGCGATGAGCATCGAGAGGAGCACGTACAGGGGCTGACCCTTGGGAGCGAGGGCCAACATGCCCAATCCCACGGCTCCGGAGGCGTATCCCAGCGCCATGACCGCGCTCCGGCCGACCCTGTCAGCCAGGTATCCAGAGATGAGGGTCGTAAACGTTGATTCGAAGTTCATCGCTGTCGAGACGAGCCCCCAGAACTCCTCGCTCACTCCCAGCGTCTTGACGGCGTATATCTGGGCGAAGGGGAACGACATCCTGTAGAGGGCCCTCACCGATGAGGTGACCAGCAGCAGCCTGCCCAGATCCCCTCTCAGCAGTTTAAGGGCGCTCAGGTACTCCCCCAGCGCCTGTCTGAATCCCAGCCGGACCTCCCTCCTGTGGGTCTCTATGAGGAGGGTCCTCGACAGACCTGCCGACATGACGGCGAGGGCCGTGACCGAATAGAGGAGCCTCATCGCCTCCTCCAGCCCCATGGCCGAGACGAGGACCGTGGCCAGAGGCGGGCCCGCCAGCGCAGTGAGTTGGGAGGGAGTCTGCGAGGCGGTCAACCCCTTCCCCCTCGACTCAGGGGGTAGGGTGTCGGCAACTATGGCCTGAACCGCTGGCTGGTACATGAGGGCGAGGCTCCCCACAACCGTGCCCCAAAGGACCCAAGTCCAGTCGGGTGCGAGGGCATAGAGGAAATAGGAAGCCCCGTACAGGGTCGTCATCGGGACCAAGATGCGCTTCCTTCCTACCGTGTCGGCCAGGTAGCCGCCTATGAGCCTTGAGAAGGCCAGGACGATGGTTCCGACCATCACGATCAGGCCGACCTCGACGGGGCTCCCTCCCAGCTCCAGGATGTAGAGGGATGAGTAGACGTTCGTAGCGGAGGTGAAGGGGCTCATGATCGCCCAGGTGGCGGCCATCACCCCCAGATTCCTTCTTATGACGCGCCTCTCCATCCCGGACACCTGCGAGGAGTGATCAGAGTCGGTTGAGCGCTACGCCCCAAGCCAGCCGAGGTATTCCTCCAGGTTGGCTCGCTCCGCACCGATGGTAGTGGGTTCCCCGTGACCTGG
>JAMOVA010000080.1 GCA_027061785.1 Thermoproteota archaeon | reverse complement strand
GCTACCCTACCTCCTAAAGTAGTCCGGGTCCTTAGAGAGCTTCTCGGTGAGGGGGATACCTCTGTTCCTCCCGACCACTACGGTGTCCTCTATCCTTATGCCCCCCCATCCCCTAATGTAGATCCCTGGCTCATCAGTCACGGTCATCCCTTCTTGGAGCCTTCCTCCCCTCCCCACTAGGAGCCTGAAGAACTCGTGGATGTCGATGCCGATCCCATGCCCCAGAGAGTGGACGAAGTACTCTAAAAGGCCCGACTCCTTCAGTACCTTCCTGGCCTCTATATCCGGTCTCTCCATGGGAACTCCATCCCTTATGAAATCCAACGCTCTCAACTGCGCGTTGAGAACGGCCTCATACCTCTCCGAAAAGCCCTCCGGTGGGCTACCGATGTAGAAGGTACGGGTCATATCGCTGCAGTACCCCATGTACCTGGCGCCGAAGTCAATGAGCAATATCTCCCCCTCGCTGATCCTCCTCTCGGTGTTAACGTGATGGGCGTTGAATGAGTTGGCCCCGCTCGCCACTATCGTCGGGAAGCTGGGTTCATCAGCCCCCAACTCCCTCATCTTGAACTCAAGCAGGTTAGCTATCTCCCTCTCAGTCATTCCAACCCTTATCTCCAGAGATTCGAAGGCCCTCATCGCTATCGACGCGCTCTCCTTCATGAGTCCCAGCTCATACTCGCTTTTGACGATCCTCATCCTCCTCAGCTGGTCATCCAAGCTCACTATGGCGGCGCTCTTCTTCCCTCTTTTGAACCTCTTCCTCACCTTCTCCACCTGCTCCTGCGATGTCAGGAAGTCCACTGCTATCCTCTTGGCATCCCCATGCCTCTCCGCTACCAGATCGAAGACATTCGGGTTCATCACTTCTTTACCACTGGTTCCGTAGAACGGTTTCTGAACCTCCACGTGATAGGGAGACTTTTCTCGGGCTATCTCATCCCCGAAGGCATATCTCGCGACCAAATACGGATCGCCGTCTAGGGGGACAACCAGCAGCTGAGCCTCTGCTGTTCCTGCCAAGTAGAGCATGTTGCTCGGGGAGTTCACGAGGGAGAGGTCTATGCCCCTCCTCCCCATCCACCTCCTCAACCTGCGGATCCTGGAGTCCAACTCACTCCTTGGATACATCGCGCGTCACCCAAATGCCGAGCATGATTGGCAGCCAGAGGGGATAAAGTTGCGCCGTTAGACGTCTATGGACACTCCAACTTCTGGCAGCAATATTCTGTTCCTCATGCTCTTAGGTACGTACAGGTCGAATAGATCCGGGTGCTCGGTGTGAATGGGAACGATCCTGTCGGGATTAACCCTATCCAGAACGTCAGCTATCTGCTTCGGGGACAAGTGTCCGGACACATGGATTCGATAGTAGCGGTGAACCCCGTATATCAGGAGCCAGTTCATAAGTCGGTCCATTGAGAGGGCGCTCTCCTCACTGAAAGGCTCGGATCTACTCATCACGAAGTCTATACGAGGTTTCACACCCAGAGGAATCTCATACAGGAACCTCGTGGCATTACTCGTAACAACGAAGTAAGAACTCTCGTTTTTGAGGATCTCCCTCCTTAGATCGCCCCATATTACAGACTCAGGCCCTTTCTTATCCTCCACCCTTTCGATGAATTCCACGAGGGGTCTGGGCTCCCTCGCCCCCAACTTCACCTCATTTCCTCCTCTCTTCCTCTTCCTCCTCCACAGCAGGTAGTCTCCAGGTAAGGGGAGACCACTAATCCCCGCACCGCTCAATGCTTCCGCCATGAAGCCTATCCTCTCATCGACTACCAGTTCCCTGCCCATCCTCTCAGCCACCTTGCACACGGTCCTGACCCTGTCAACGTCTGTGGGCGAGACCTCCACGAGCACGAGTCGGGAACTGCCCTCCAGTATCTCCCTCATCCTCTCCCCCACCTCCCTCTCGGAAGAGACCTCGAAGTTCACCCTCTTGGGCGGTTCCCTCTTCCATCTGTACCAAATTCTGTTCTCCAGTACCTTGACTAGAGAGGCCTCAGGGTCGTTCTCAGGCGCCACCTTAGTGGCCTCCATAAGGAGCAGATCCACTCCCTCCTCCGCCAGCCTATCCAGAAAATCTAGGGTCATATCACTCCTAGGACCGTGCATCCTGAGATCTCCCGTGTAGGCCATCTTCTTCGAGCAGCACTCGATCAGGAATCCGTATGCCCCGGGTACAGAGTGATCCACATGAATGGGGACGGTCTTCAACCCCCCCATATCCAGTATGTCCCCAGTCCTGAAGGTGTGCATCTCGAACTCATCGAGGACCGACAGGTCCTTGAACCCCATGGACCTGTACGCCTCCAATATCACCCTACTGGCCTTTCCCAAGTGAACGGCTATCTCCCTGTGAACCAGAGGGAGGTACCCCCAGTGATCTAAGTGGGCATGGCTTATGAGGAGACCGGCGATGTCGTAGCCCTCCATCCTCCACTCTGATCCCTGAGAGGGGGGAAGGAGACCGGTCTTGAAATAGTCCTCAGGGAACATGGGGGACATGAAGGGATGCTGGAAGAAGGCTTCCTCACGGGAGAAGCTCTTTCCGAAGTCGAGCATGACGGCGAGCCTCTCAGGGGAGGACACCAGCACCTTATTGCCTCCGATCTCCCCGATACCACCGAATATCCTGACTTCCACAGGTCGAATGCCGTGGTTACCTTTATCAATTTTTTATGAAGGGGGCGCCGGGTGATCACCCTGGCCGTGGTGCAAGTGGACTTCCATGTTATACTCAATATAGATGAAGCCAAGTGTATCGGGTGCGGCATCTGCGTGGATGTCTGTCCCTCCAACATATGGCACCTCAACGAGAACAAGAAAGCCTATCCGAGGGAGGATTACGAGCCCGACTGCTTCATATGCCATGCCTGCGCGGTATCCTGTCCCGTGGGGGCGATAGTCGTTCAGGAAGAGGTATGGGAGAAGTAGTCAAGCGGTCATACAACCTCTTTATACTCCTCTATCCTCCCTTCAGTCCTCCTGAATAGGAGGAGGGTCCAATTCTCCATTTCCTCCCAGTTTCCATTATCTAAAGGCTCCGATGCGATAACGACGATCCCCTCGCCCCTCTTCACGTAGAGGTTGAAGTAATCCGGTTTCTCCTTGGCGCCCTTCAGAGCGTAGATCTCGTCATCGCTCACCATCAGGAAGGTAATTGACGACAGACCGTCCCAGAACCTCTCCCTTATTTCTCTCACGCCCTCCACTAACTTGGAGAGATCGATGCCGTTGCGGGTCAGCCTCAACATCATCGCTTCGCTGTCCGTCTTCCCTAGAGCGCCCTCCTCCTCTATCCCCTTGACCGATCCGTTGTGGGCGAAGAACCACACCTTGCCCCCAACTACCGCGGAGAAGGGATGGGTGTTCTCGAAGCTGACCTCCCCTACAGACGCAGCTCTCGCATGCGCTAAAACCACATCCGCCCTGAAGCGCGCGTAAAAGCCCCTCTTCCACATGGGAAAGGTCTCCCTCACGTAGAGGATGGGCCTGCCCTTGGAGAAGGCGGCCAACCCCCATCCGTGAGGGTGACCCATCCCGCTCTCCTTGGAAGACCTACCCCGACTGGCCATGCGGGCCACGGCATCCAAGAAATCCTCAACTTCGTAGCCTTTCATCTGTTCTAAAGACATGAAGGCGGCCATCCTGCACATGCTAACCCGACTGGAGGAGCGAGCCAACCTTTTTATACTATTTCCAAGTTCCATGTCGTGGCCCGTCGCTAGGGGCGGGGTAGCTTAGCCAGGTAGAGCGCCCGGCTGTTAACCGGGAGGTCGTGGGTTCGAATCCCACCCCCGCCGCCATCTCGATTTTAAGCTCATCCGCGCCCCTTCCATGGTGCTCCTGATGGGAAGGGAGGATGAGTTCTTCGTAGTGTCAGGGAGGGAGATCAAGGAGGGAAAGGTCACCGACGTCTACTTCCTCAGAACCATGAAGGTCCTCAGGGATAAGGGACTGGCGGACAAGCACGTCGTCATGGAGATAGCAGCCAGATCCCTGCCGAACAGCGCCCCTTGGGGGATACTGGCGGGAGTGGAGGAGGTGGCCAGGCTTTTAGAGGGGAGGAACTTGGATGTGCACGCTCTCCCCGACGGGAGTCTCCTGAGACCTTGGATACCTATCATGAGGATAGAGGGGCCCTATTCGGAGATAGGGCCTCTGGAGACCTCGATACTCGGGTTCCTGTGCAGCCTCTCCGGAGTGGCCACGATGGCGGCCAGGGTGAAGTTCGCAGCTGGGGAGAAGCCGGTGGTCAACTTCGGGATAAGGAGGCAGCACCCCGCGGTAAGTCTGGCGTACGAGAGGGCCAGCCTCATAGGCGGGCTTGACGGATCCTCGGGCATCCTACTGGAGGAGCTTAGTTTCAAACCGGTGGGCACGATGCCCCACGCCATGATCATACTCTTCGGGGATCAGGTGGCCGCTTGGAAATCCTTCGACGAGGTCCTGCCGGAGGAGGTCCCCAGGATAGCCTTGGTAGACACGTTCTACGATGAGAAGACTGAAGCGATAATGGCGGCGGAGGCACTGAAGGATAGGCTCGAGGGAGTCAGGCTCGACACTCCTAGCTCTAGAAGGGGGAGGATGTCCGACATAATCAAGGAGGTGAGGTGGGAGCTGGATGTGAGGGGCTTCAAACACGTGAAGATATTCGTCTCCGGGGGGTTGAACGAGTACACAGTCAAGGAGTACTCCGAGGCAGGTGCTGATGCGTTCGGCGTCGGCTCTCACATAATGGGAGCCAAACCAGTCGACTTCGGCATGGACATAGTGGAGGTGGAGGGAGAACCGAGGGCTAAGAGGGGGATAAAGTCAGGGGCCAAAGACCTCTACCTCTGCGAGGAGCACCTCATCTACAGGTATGTTCCGAGGGGATCCGAACCACCGAAGTGTCCTGTCTGTGGTAAGGAGATGTCCTACGCCTACAGAAAGATACTGGATGGAGGGAGGCTGGTCTACAGGATAGAGGACCTCAAGGCGATCAACGAGGCCACCAAGGACCTACTGAGAAAACTCAGGGATTTAGGAGAGGGCCTCTGATGGACTAACCTGGCTCGATCCTCGCTCCCTCTCTAGCGACCTTCGCGGTGAACACCATCTCTGCGACTGGCTCCAGCTCCCCGACTAGGGAGGATGGTCGAGGATGCAAGATAACGACGCAGCCCCCTCCTCCCGCTCCGGACAGCTTGGCTCCATAGGAGCCACCCTCCCTCGCCTTCCAGACTATTCTCTCTATCTCCCAGCTGCTCACCCCTAGGGAATAGAGCAGCCCCTGATCGACATTCATGAGGGTTCCGAGGAGCTCGTAATCCTCAGCCATAATCGCCTCCCTTCCCCTGACAACCAGCTCAGATATCGCCCTGACCACGGAGTCCCTCACCCCGGGCAACATAGATCCTAGGGTACTCACCCTCTCGATCATCTCCTTGGTTGGACTGGGCTTGCCGGTGCAGGCCATAACTAGAGGGACGTCCTTGAATCCCAAGCTGCTAGCCGTCATAACGTCGCCCGTCCACTCCACCCATATGATCCCACCCATGACTGCGCATGCCGGTCCCGTCTTGCTGGCTTTGCCGTGTATGATCCTTTCAAAGAGGTACACGGATTCCAAGAGCTCTTCCTCACTCATCTCCAGCTCAAATAGGCCGTCGAGCGATTTAGAGATGGCTGCCGCTACCGAGGCGGAGGAAGCCATTCCGCTCCCGATGGGGACCTCGGATCTTATCTCCAGCTCGACCCCCGACCTCACATCGTATCTTTCCAAGACGCCCTTGACACCTCTCGCTACCCTCTCCAGTTCAGGATTGCTTACTAGGACGGAACCATCCTTCTCCTCGTAAACCCCTAGGAGATGAGACCTTATCCTCAGATGTCCCCTGTCCAACTCCTTAGCGGTAGAGAAGGACCTCCTATCCACACTCAAGGCTAGGGCGGGAGATCCGTACAACACGGCATGCTCCCCCATGAGGAAAGCTTGGGAGGGAGCCGATGCTGTCACCGTTCCTCTCATCTTGGGAAGACGCTTGTGCATCGTAATTATCGTTACGCTCTTGATGAAAAGATCAACACATAAAACCGCCTCATGACCATTCACATATATTCGTGTGTGTGATAGACTACACATAAATTGCATTGAGACTAGCTATGCGATAATTAGAACCTTTCTAAATTTAGATGTCTTTAATAAAATAATGTTCTAAATATGCTCAGTATAAATCATCTAGAGAGATATACGTGATAATATTAAGCAATTTAAAATATTTAATTTACTATATCGAACAAAAATCTCATGCATTTTTAATTATATAGCTGCATAATAAGAGAAGAAATGAATTATACAAGCAATTAATCAATATAACATTCATATTATTCAGATGAAAAACTTCTATTTACCCCTAGAAACGCAGTTAAAGGACCTAAAATTCCCAGTATAGACTTATATTTGCAGGGGGGGTGATAACTGGGTGAGAGAATGCCGAAGGTAAAGGTGGCAATTGCCGGTGTTGGCAATGTGGCCTCCGCCTTGGTTCAAGGCGTGTTCAAATACAGGGATGTTGACGATAACATGGATGTTCCTGGGTTGATGCATGTCAGATTTGGACCATATCACATATCCGATATAGAGTTCGTGGCTGCCTTCGATGTGGATGAGAGGAAGATAGGGAAGGACCTCTCCGAGGCCATATTCTCCAAGCCGAACAACTTGGAGAAGTTTGCTGACGTTCCGAAGCTCGGAGTCGAGGTCCTGAAGGGACCGGTACTCGACGGCGTGGCTCCTCACATGAGGGACTTCAGGTACGGGGAGGGCTTCCTCGTTGACGACTCTAGGCCGAGCGTCAACGTAGCTGATGTGCTCAAGGAGACGGGAGCCGATGTCTTGGTTAACCTCATACCCGTTGGCAGCTATGAGGCGAGCAGGGCCTACGCCTCGGCGGCTCTGGAAGCTGGCGTTGGATTCATAAACGGGATACCCGAGTTCATCGTCAGCGATCCAGAGTGGGCAGCGAAGTTCAGGGACAGGGGAATACCAGCAGCCGGTGACGACTT
Organism: Thermoproteota archaeon; assembly: GCA_027061785.1. Taxonomy (GTDB): domain Archaea; phylum Korarchaeota; class Korarchaeia; order Korarchaeales; family Korarchaeaceae; genus Korarchaeum. The sequence continues at coordinate 945 of JAMOVA010000080.1, read as the reverse complement.
CAAGAGCCAGTTAGGGGCTACGATACTGCACAGGACCATCGCGAGGCTCGCTGTGGAGAGGGGCCTGAGGGTGCTCAACACGTACCAGCTCAACATCGGAGGGAACATGGACTTCCTGAACATGATAGAGGAGTCCAGACTGAAGACCAAGAGGATCAGCAAGACGGAGGCTGTCACGAGCATGGTACCGTACGAGATCGGCGCCAGGGTGGGGCCTAGCGACTATGTCCCCTTCTTAGGGGACAGGAAGGTGATGTACATGTACATGGAGGCCGAACAGTTCGGCGGGTTCAAAGTGTACATAGATGTGAAGCTGAGCGTGATGGACTCACCTAACGCGGCGGGCGTGGCCATAGACGCGATAAGGGCGGTAAAACTTGCGATGGATAGGGGAATAGCGGGTCCGCTCGAGGGGGTAAGCGCGTACTTCTTCAAGCACCCACCGAAGCAGCTCCCCGACTATGTGGCTAGAGAACTGGTGGAGGCCTTCATAAGGGGTGAGGAGGTTAAGCTGGAGGAGATAGCTAGAAAGTAGAGCTCCTCACCTCATCTAACTTCTCCCTTATTCCCTCCAACGAGAAAAACGCTCTGGCGTAGACGGATTTACCCTCTCCCCTCATGTACATCCAAGAGTTAGTCAGCGGATCTATTATCACCTTCTCGTCTCCCATCTCAGCTTCTATCCTTCCGTCCTTGTGTCTCTTTATCAGGAACCCTCTCTTCATTAAGAGATCCACAATATACTCGATATCTATCATCGGATCGACCCCCTCAAACCTTTGAACACTTAGGCCGTACTTAACCTGAGCGATCCACTCCATCCTTACCCTTAAAAATTCCCTTCAGAGCCTCCTTGATACCCGTATCTCTCTTGGATAGTATTTCAAACGCTCTATCCCTTTCACCAGTATCTACTAGGAGGATCTCTCCCCTCACGAAGGAATA
>JAMOVA010000079.1 GCA_027061785.1 Thermoproteota archaeon | reverse complement strand
GGCTCCTACCAGAACAGGAAGCTGACCTCCAGGGTGTGGAGCGCCGTGCTGGAACAGATGGAGGAGTTCGCCTCGGAGATGACTGTAAGGGAGCTTGGGGGCTCCGCCTTCATAGCCGTGGCCAAGGGAACTCGATCCCCATTCAGGAGGGTCGAGATGGCATACACCAGCTTACCGAGGGAGATCTTGATCAACTACCTGATATCGAAGGCGATGGGGAGGAGGGACCTCCTCTCAGTGATGGCGGACTTCAACACCACTCCCAGGGGCGAGAGGACCCTGAGGGACTTCCCGGATCTGGCGGGGGATGCCCTCTCCATGAGGGTCCAGGAGAGGAGCCCCAACCTCAGGATCATCATGTCGGCCGAGCAGGTGCTGAACGGCTCCTTGGAGAGAGTCCTGTCAGCAGTCAGGGCGGCATGCAGCTCCGGCCTGTGCTGATCACTCCAGCTCGGGTATGAAGACCCTCACCGAGCCCCTATCCTCGTAGGAGCTGAAAATCTCCCCCGCCTTCCTTATCCCGCTCAAGATGGATTCGAAGAACTCATTAGCACTCATTCCTAATAGATCAGCCGACTTGGCGACCTCTCCAGCTCCCCTGACCCAGAAGGTGACCATGCCCGTGTAGACGCCCAGCCTCAGGTGGGTGGGCACGGGACTTCCCATAGGGAGGAACGCGTAACCTTCGGCCCTCCTGCTGGGCAGGAACCCCAGTTTCTCCATCTCTTCCACCAATTTCGATACCAAGCTCCCTAGGTCCTCAGGATCTAGGTAAGCGTACATCTCCACTTTTATCAGGAAGCTCTCGTAGTCCATCTCGATCTCAGATAGGGGAAGGACCACCATAAAAATGCAGCTCAGTGGGGGAGGAGATCCAGCATGAGCCCGAATCCCAGGAGCAGGCTGACCACCAAGTTGACGTTGAAGGCCTTGGCGTACATCCCCTTCCTAGCGAGGTAGTGCTGATAACCAAGCAGCACAGCCGTGAGGCCTATTGAGATCGCAGAGAACACGCCATTAATTGCGCTCACCAGCAGTATCAAGACCGTGCCCACATGCAAGAGGAGCGAGAGGTTGAGGGCCACTTTCTCCCCGAAGCACGCTGGCACCGACTTGATCCCCAGCCTCCGGTCTATATCCATGTCTTGCACCGCGTACACCATGTCGAAACCAGCTACCCACATGGCTAGGGCGATCGCGTAACCCCAAGGCAGGTTGGACACGCTGTTAGACATGGCTATCGCTCCTGCAAGCGGGACAGCTCCGAGCACGGCGCCTAGGTGGAAGTGGGGGAAGCAGTGGATCCTCTTAGCGAAAGGATAGGTGACCTCCGCGAGTATTATGGGGAAAGCTAGGAGGAAAGCCAGCCAGTTGAAGTAGAGAGCGCTGAGAGCGAATATGGAGGAGAAGAGCACTATGAGCGCGACCACGGTCAAGGCCCTCGCCTCGCCGGTGACGAGGGGCCTGTTGGCTGTCCTGGGGTTCAGGGCATCCAAGTCCCTGTCGAAGAGGTCATTGGACAGCAGAGCGACGGATCTGGCCGAGAAGAGGGCGACGCCTATCATCAGGGCGTCCAGCCAGTCGCTCAGCCCGAACATCAGAGCTCCGACGTAGGCGAATGGTAGGCTGAAGAGGGTGTGGTGAATCCTCAGCATCCTCACGTAGGTCCTAAATCCCAAACTCGGACCACCTCTCATCCACTCTCCTCGCAACCTCTGGATCGGGAGCGACGGGCTCAGGCCAGTCCCTCCCTATCTCCTCCTTCAGCTTCCTGGTCGCATCCACTATCATCTTCCCTCCCATCCTGGGGGCGACGCTGGCGTGATCCAGTTCGTCGGCGACGGCGTTCTCCACGATCTGCACATCCCTTTGGGGATCCACTGTCGAGGCCACCGCGTACATCACCTGATTCAGGTCGTGCACATCCACGTCATGATCCACGACCACCACCATCTTGGTCAGGGAGAACTGCCCTAGGCCAAGGAGCCCCATGGCCACCTGCCTCGCGTGACCGGGGTACCTCTTCCTGATGGACACTATGGCGATACCGTGGAAGAGCCCGTACTCCGGCAGGTTCAGATCCGCCACCTCAGGCATGAGCATCCTCACGAAGGGCAGG
>JAMOVA010000078.1 GCA_027061785.1 Thermoproteota archaeon | reverse complement strand
GGTACTTGCCGCAGGTTCCATCCTGGTCGGAGGTCTGTCCGAACAGCGTGTCGGGCTCAGCGAAGGCCTTGCACTCGAGGTCCTTCATTATCTCGTCGCCCTGCTTGAACTCGTAGAGACCCCAAGTCGGTCCACAGGCAGGTCCACAGTACTCACCGGCTATTCCCGGCGGCAGAGCAGGGCACTCCTGTCCAGATACGAGCTGCTTGCTCACCACGCTGGTGAACCAGTAGTCCTTGCCGCCGACCACGAGGTGGCCGTCGTCGTTGAGAGGCTCATACCAGCCAGTCTCGTTCTGAGTGAAGAGCGTGGCTCCAAGGGTGCCGGACTTCACCACCATGTACCAGACCACATCGCTGCTGTCCTCGGACTTGTAGTAGCCGCTTATACCGAGGAAGGCCTCATCCTCGGCGAGATCCTCGAGCCACGGACCGAAGACGGTCTGCTCATCAACTATGTAACCCTTGGACTCGTTGAACTTGCTCGGAGCGGCAGCGACATCACCACCGGCAACAAGACCCATGTTGCCTCCAGCGAAGACCCTAGGACCGGTGCTGTCCGGGTAGGTGGAGAGCTCGAGTATCACATCAACATTCTTGCTTCCTACAGTGGAGTCAGCAGCATCGGCGTAGTCGCTACCAGCGGGGTGCGGCCATCCGTAGGTGCTGTCGAAGAACCACTTGGTGTTGGTCCAGTCATAAGCGGCATCGCCAGAGGTGACAGAGGACTCACCGTGACCAGGATAGATGTTCGGAGCGAGCACCAGTGAGTAGAAGTCCATGGTGACGGTCTGGAGGACCTCATCAACGTCCCTCACGGTTATACCGAAGTAGGGCACCAGCCTCTCGTTGTCGGAGACCACACCGTCTCCGTTTATGTCAGCTAGTATGTATATGTCCCTGTGGATCATGCTGTACAGGAACTTCTGGAAGCTGGCAGGGTCGTTGTCCTGAGGCACTCCGATGCTGTTCTCTATGTGGAAGTAGTCCACAGGAGTGTCGGTCCCTATCTTGTAGGCTATGAAGCCCACGCTGTAGGTGTTGGGCTCGTCAACCTCCACGGTCTCAGCCACGAGCTTGTAACCCATCCACGGCAGGGTTATCTCGGTACCCTGCTTGACGTCTATCGGGTTCAGCGGGTGTATGAAGTAGAACCCACCGTGAGCCCAAGTGTAGGTTATCGGGCCAGCCACAGGAGTGTAGTCCTTGGTGGTGTCCCAAGCATCGTAGCTGAAGGTGAAGAGCCCGGAGCAGTCGAAGTCGAGGTTGGTAGCGTATATGCTCTTCTCATTGTCGGTGTAAGCGGGCGGGAAGTAGTTAGGAGCGAAGACCACCCACTCCTTCAGCTCGTCGGGGTCAACCTGCAGACCCACGGAGTAGGTTATCTGGGTCGGGTTCTGGTCGCTCTTCACGCCAGAGGGCACAAACACGTAGCCATCGTGCAGTGGATAGATCTTGTCGAAGGGATCAGGGGTAGCGCCCCAGTTCCAGCTCCAGAGGAAGCCCAAGAAGTCGTTGGTGGTGTCATCACCATCGTACTCGGACCAGGTACCGACGAGGTCGAGAGCCTGGTACCTGTGACCGTAAGCCTCAGCGGTGAAGCTGCCATGGTAGAGGGTTATGCCGTTGGCAGCGGCGTGCTTGGCGTCAACCCACATAGCATTGGTATAGTATAGGTGTGAAGCTATCTTGGCAGCTATGAGGGTGGCGCCGAGGACGTCCTCGGGAGCGGCCTTGCTGCCGAGTATGATGGCTATGTCGGGCATGCCGTCGAAGTCATAGTCAATGGTTCCATCCTTCACGAAGGGCTGCGGGAACATATGGATCGGGTAGGCCATAGCAGGGAGCAGACTGGCTCCCAGCAGCACTACCAAGGCTGCTATTATGTATGCCTTCTTCATAGTAACACCTCCCCATGCCACTTCATGTGGCAAGGGGCTGAGGGTCGATGGAAGGAGGCTTATAAAATTATTGTCATCGTAACCGTTGCACAACGTTGCACAACGTTGATAGAGGGGAGCTAGCAAGCTCCTTGAAATTTAGGGATGTTTGGACTAGTCTTATCTGTTACTAACAGCGCTAGCTTCCCCATGATCATAATGAAGTCGCGAGAGAGCTCATAAAGGATTCCTCAAAGCAAGAAATTAGCTATATACTAGAAATCCTTCAATTTCTTTCTCATTGAGATAATGCGCTATTAGTTTAATTTCCAGTAATTAAGTCTCTGAAAATTTTAATTAAAGAACCTTATGTAGACATATGACGTATATTCCATAGCTCCTCGACTAAGAGTTCAGGAGCGACCTCGGGGGAGAGAATGGTTTCGGATGAGGATCGACTGTCTCCTCCCCGCACACCGGACACCTGTCCCTGAAAGTGTATCTCCAGCAGCGAGGACACCTCCTCATACTACTAGGATGGGACATGGAATACCCTCCCTTGAAAGGGATGAAATCGAGATAATGGTAACCTGCGCTCGTCACTTAACCACGCTTACAGCCAATTTATGCCAGTCTCTTCCTGTACTCCTTCTCTTCCACGACTTCGAAAATCTCTGTATCCCCTAGCTCCTTGGAGATGGCCTTGATTATGTAAGTAGACATCCTCCTCACCAGCTTCGGGTCTTGGGAGCGTATCGAGATTATGTACCTAGGCGCCCCAGCCGTGTATATGTCTACCTCAACGCCTTCAGTCTTCGGGGTAGAGAGTCCCCTCAGTAGAGCCTTCTTAATCCTCTCTATTCCATCATGGGCGTAGGAGACGAGCTTCACCACTATGTTCTTTATGTAGATGGGCGGCTTTATCTGAACCTTCACTATCTCCTCCAGCTTTTTAGCTAACCTTTCATCTAACCCCGCCTTCAAGAGGGGTTCGACTCCCTCATATAACACGTCCTCCAGGGCCTCCATGGGGCTCCTGTAGTAGTCGGCAAGCTTCATCCACGAGTCCTTGGCAATTGCTTCTGGATCGGGGAAACCGGCTCTCTGAGCGGCCAGCTTAATCAGAGAGATCACCCTAACTCTTTCTTTCCATTCTTCCAGCTTCCTCTTCTTCTGCTCCTCGCTGACGTACCTGAGGGAGAGATCAACCTGCCCTAGCTTCCTGTTGGCCCTGATGACCCTGCCTACTATCTTATCTCCTTCCTTTACGAAATCTCTAATGTCCTTTATCCTTCCCGAGGCCACGTGACTCCGGGGGATGTAGGCTTCGAGTCCCTCATACTCATCTAGCTCTACTATCACTCCATGGTCCTCTACTCTCTTCACAGTACCGACAACAAGCTCGTTTCTCCTCGGGAAGGCCTTGTAGCTCACTCTCTCACTCTACCCAAGTACTCGATGACAGTCGCCAAGATCTCGGCCTTGCCGCCCTTGGGTCTGGCCAGTACCTCATCGCACACATGGCACTTGACCTCTCTGGAGGCGTGGGAGAAGATTATCTGCTCGTTGCCGCACTTAGGGCACCTCACTCTGACGAAGTAGCTCTTGGGGAGAGGGACCAGTTCCACCTTGCCCATGGACATCACCTCTTTATCTCCACCCTAGCGAGCCTCCCCAAGTTCCTCACGACCTTTCTGCCGCACTCCTCGCATGTGAGCACGAGGAGCACCTTCTTGGTAGTCTTCGCCTTCCTCCTCAACTTACCCCTGGGCTCTCCTCCGTAACCTCTCCTCTTCCTCTCTAGCTGCCTCTGACCCCATGACATCGTCCGCGCCTTGCCTTGCTTGTATAGGGATACCTTGTGCTTGGTATGCCTGCCGCATCTCGGACAATACGTGTTGATCTCTGCGGGAACCTTCATTCCTCGACCACCTCAACAACACCCTTCTCTTTTAAGGCTACTGCGTTCTCCAAGGGAATGAATGCCACATCTCCCTTGGAGAACGGTCCGTAGACCTTCATGTCTACACCAACGAATTTGGTCACGGGAGTTTTAAACGTTACTAATACCCTCTCGACCCCATCGTTCAGAGGAGTGAAAACCCTTCTCTCTTCAGTTTCCTCCTTCGATTCCACCTTCTCGGTCTCATCAGCAGCTCTCGGAATCTCTTCCGATATTATTCCTCCATAAAGGACTCTCTTGAATGTTCTAGTCAGAGATAGAGTGTTTTCCACCTCTATTCGCAGATCTCTGATTACCTCGGCCGCCTTGAGATATATCCTGCCCTCTAAGCCCTCCGGTAGGTCCCTCAGTAACTCTTCTTCGGCTGATTTGAGCCGATCAACTAGAGATTCATCGATTTGGCCCTCGGCCAGCGAGATGAGTACTTCCCTGATCACATCCTTGTACTTTACCATTTACCGGTAGGACGGAGGCGCGACCATAATTAATGATTGAGTGGTTCAGCTCTCCCTCTAAGGATAACGAATGCCGCCGCGAAACCGGGCAGCTGAACCTCTTCTCCCGGAGGATATGGCCCGAAGGTCTCCCCCTTCAATCTGAATTTTGGAACAGGCATCTTCATCCGAACCTTGATCTCCGGATCTGAGGGCAGACCGACTGCATCTTTGAACGGATTGAAGGTCTCGTACTCATCTAGAGAAAGCCGTAAAGCCCTGAATCCGGTCTTGCCGTGGATGCTGTTTGGTATCCTAGTCAGCCTCCCTGTGTCCATGGTGACCATCCAGTCTATCCTCGCACCGGATCTCTGGGCTGACTCCTTTAGCAGGCTGAGGAGGCGCTTCCTCTCCCTAGAGCTGAGCTTGACCCCTATACCTTTGGAGAGGGAGAGCACCTTCTCCTTCACTGAAGGATCCTCGCTGGAGTCCAGTAAGTATTCAAGGGCCCTCCTGACAATGCCGCTCCTCAGATCCAGCCTCACAAGTCCTCTTTCAACTATGAATAGGGGGGTTGGATCGAAGCCCCTGCCCATCACGTAGAAGGCGACCTCCCTCCTCCCCTCCTTGGAGAGTGTGGTCAGCCTCCCCTCCGATACCCTGACGTGGAAACCCCTATTGCCGGTGTAGGAGATAGCTATCTCATCCAAGGAGGCGCCGAGGTCCTCCGACAGCACCTCTATGAGCTTTCTCACCTCGTCCTTGGTCAGCGATATACACCTCTCGTTGAGCCAGTGGTTGACCTCTATCCTCTCAGACCCGCATTTCGGGCACTTCTCCGGTGGGATCCCCTTCCCACTGAGGCCGCAGTTCTTGCACCTCCATATGGATTCCCTCTCGCACTCCTCGTCCTTGAAATCCGTGGAGTCTATATCGAAGAGGAGCTCGGCCCTTATGGGTTCCTTCTCATCCATTGGAGCCGTCGGGTTCCTGTACAGGGAGACGGAGTAGTAGGCGTGCATGGGCGGGTTGTCCACCAAGTACCTCCTGAGCTCCGGGAGGTCCCTGAAGGATATGTGCCTCCTGACCTTCCCCTCGAAGTCCCTGAACATGAACTCCCTGAGCGGCACGTCCGAAACGTAGATCGTGCCGGCCATGCTCCTGTAGTATTTCGCGAACAGGATTTCGAGCTCCCTCAATCCAAGCCCTCCAGCATGTACCTCCTTCCACAATCACCGGGGCATAGGCCCCAGTTCTTCATGGTCTCGCAGCTCGGCGCCTTGTACTTCCTCCTAGCTATGTGAGAGATCTGGTAGGAGGCTATCCTCTCGTTGAAGTCCGGCGCGCTCCGGAACAGATCCAGTACCTGTTCCTCCGACCAGCCCACATTGAGCAGGAAGGATGTGAGGGCGAACCTGGCTTGGTGGGTCAGATTCTCCCCCCTCCTGAGCTTGGATATCAGGTCCTTTATGCAGGGCGGGAAGTCCCCCTTCTTGGGCCTCTTGAACCTCTTCCTCATCCTCTTGGCGAACATGTCCGAGATCTCCTTGGCTATCTCCTCCAAGGGCTCGGGAAGCTCGACTCTAGGGGTTTCCATGACCCTCATCTTTACGTACTCCGAGATCAGCCTTCTCAGGTCCCTCTCATTTACGAGGACGTACCCCCTTCTCACCACACGATTGACGAGCCTCCATTTCGGCCCGCCTATACCGGCGCAACCGTTAGAGTAGCTGACCACATCGACCCAGAGTCCGTCCTCAAGCCTGAGCTCGAAGCCGAACGTCCCCTTGGCCAGATCAATCAGTTTCTCTGTGGGCAAGCGTTCAGATAGTTCCATGAACCTCTTGGCCTCGTAATTGGCCAGCCTGCTGAGCATTGATCTCCCGACCCTCGAGGCTATGAGCTTCGCTGCGACGAAGGCGTACACCTCGTTCATGGGGTTGGTCCGATCCGGGTGAATGGTCCCTCCCTCGATTGCCCTGATCAACCTCTCCCTAGCGAGCCTCCTAGCGTTCTCCAGCAATGGGTCGAAGGCCAAGTCTTCCAATGTGAGGCCCTGCTCCTCCAGGAGAGCTGCAGCCTCCCTCGAAAAAGGGGCGATGAGAAGGATCTCCCCTTCCCTCATCTGATCATACCTGCAGGTGGGCTAGGTAATAGGTTATGCCAGCCCCCTCTATGCCTCCGAGAGGGTAGGTAAGCTTGAGGGGGGCCTGAGTCTTCAATTCCAAGTCAGCCTCCTCGGAAATCTTCGCAGGCTTCGTCATCTTCTCCAAGTAGGCCATGTTGTAAACGCTCTTAGAGGGTTCCTCAGCCCACACATCTATCAAGGCCCTATCCTCCTTCGTGATCGATATTATTGCCCTGCCTTTGTCGCTCTCTGCCTTGAACTCGACCTTCTCGCTGTCTATGTAGATCTCAACGTCTGATCCTATTATCTTCAGGTCCTTTATGGCGTTAGGTATCACATCGCTGTCGAGTCTCGCCTTGGCCTTATAGTCCACCTTTATCGTCTTGAACTCAAAGGGAGTCCCGGCCAGCAGAGGCAGCTCGAAGGTCTTCCTGTATCCATCGGTCGCGGTCACCTTCATCATGGACTCGGTGAACTCCAGCTCCACCCTCTCCTTGGCCTTCACCCTCTTGAGTATCTTGGAGAGATCTGTGAAGTTTATCCCGTAGAAGTTCGACTGGTCCGCCTCAAAGTCTATGAAATAGGTTCGAGGGAGTATCAGCTGGATCATAGCGGTTTTCGAGGGATCCAAGGCCTGAAGTCCCATGCCTTCCTCCGGATCCAGCTTGATGGAGGCCTCGCCCACCAAGGATTCGACCGCATCAACTATGGCCTTGAGGGTGCTAGCCTCCTCAAAGACCACCCTATTCACCATCTCTACCACCTTTCAGTTTTCTCTCCACTTCTCGCCTTACCTCATCCACATCCCTGAGCAAACTTATATCTATTCCTGATATGTCGGCAATTGCGTATCCCTGCAGCTCTTTGAAATCCTCCGACGACGTGATCACCGAACCCACCACCAGCACTATGTCCTTGGGCTTGAAGTCGGAGGCCCTATCGTAGTAAACCCTTGCTCGGGATGTACCGTCGTCCAAGATCAGGTAGTTCTCTATCACGTTGATGACCACCCCTATTATGGCCACCTCGCCTTCCCTAACCTCCCCTATCCTGACCCACTTCAAGTGGAACATCCTCCCTACAGGAAATCCACGAGTTTCCTGGCAACCGGCCTCTCCTTGCTCTCCCCCTTCTTCTCCTCATCCCTGTTCCTTAGAGGCTTCTTCATATCCGAGGGCTTCTCCCCTAGAACGGATTCCAGGGTGTTCAAAGAGCTGGCATCCTCTTCCTCCCTGAAGAGGGATCTGGCCTCGGCCTCGAGCACCTTTATCCTCTGGGACAGGTATCCCTCAATCCCGTACTCGCGCATGAGGGATAGAGTGGGCTCCAAGTACTTCAGCACCGTTCCCTTGTGCACGGTGAGTTGTATGGGTCCACCGCACACGAGGCATTTGCCCGAGAGCGGCGGCCTCCTGTACTTAGCGTTGCACTTGGTGCACCTGAACGTCTGTTGGCCGAACTTCCTCAGATTGCCAACGATGTCCCTGATGAAGTGGGACGAGATGGCCCTCGAGAGGGCGTCCATCTTATCCACCGCCTTTATCCTCTCTTCCAAGGAGAAGTGGGCCCTCATCTTGTCTTCCATCTTGTTCAGCTTCCTGTACATCGTCTGGAGCGGCCCCCCGTAGACGTGGGAGGTGGGTACGGAGTACCCAATCTCCGGGTACTTGACGCCCCTCGAGAGCTCGGTCTCCACCGTTGGCACCAGATCCTTTAGCTTGCCTGGATCCTCGTACCTGTAAGTGGCTTCATAGAACGCTGAGGGCAGGGAGGTCACTACTTCCATGTTGTACACCTCGTCGTCTATGTACTCCGGATCCACCCTAGTCACCATCAGGAGGGGCGCATCCTCCCTTCCCCCTGGAGTGGAGGGCAGGAAGTCCTGGGAGAAGTTGATGAGACCGTCTAAGGCGAGCATTATGGAGTCCTCGTCCCCGTCGATGTTTCTCCTTTTGGCGGCATGGAGGAAGGGGTGCGCGTAGAGAACGTCCGCATCAGTGAATCCGATTATCCGGGCGACATTCGCCACGAACGTGTGGGGCGAAATTGTGAGGACCAAGTGCCCCACCAAGTCCTCCTCGCTCTTCAAGTTATAGAAGGGTTCCAAGCCATACACCTTTTCCAGGAGCTCGTCCACGTACTTGGAGACTCTGAACAGGTACTTCGCAGCTTCCCTAGGTATTATCATGTCCTGAACCTTCAGCTCGAGGATCTGGTCCTCGCTCACAAGTTCCTCCCCGTGAATGTCGTGGGTATAGCCCAGCTCCCTCAGCTTCGAGATGGGAACCCCTGCTTCCTTGGGCTTGAAGTGGGTGAGTGCCGCATTAACCGCATCGAATCTTATCGTACCATCCTTGAAGACGTAGAGGTCGTACTTGCCCCTCAAAATGCCCTTCTCTATCATCTCGGGTGATTTAGATCCGCTGGTCAGCCCCTTAACACCTTTAACCTTTTTCAAGACTTCTACATGCTCTCCTAAGTTGGAAAGGGCCCTATCCACCTCCTCCTTTATGTTCAGGACGATCCTCTTGTAAGGAACCGGATCCACGTTGGGATGGTCCCTGCACCTGCCGTTGACCCTCTTGCCGCAGATAGGACAGAACATGAGTGGGACTGTCCTCGCCCCGCATTTCGGGCATTTGTACCTCGTGGTCTTGGTTCCGCAGCTGGGACACACCCTCAGGGCCACTTCGACCTCTACCTTGCCCTGATTGTATGCGGCCTCCATTGAGCGGGTCATCCCCTTGAGTCCCCCTATGGGAAAGAGCAGGTTGACCGGAGGTTTCATCTTCCTAGGTTTAGCCTTCTCCGGCCTACCAACCCTCATGCCGATCTTCGTGGGGCCCTTTGGCATCACCTTGACGTCCAGGTGCTCATTGAGGAATCTGAGGGTCTCGTACTCAGAGATCTTATCGACATCTACTTCGGTGGGTATCTTGGATGCTAAGTAATCTAGGAGGGCCGCGTCGTCCCCCTCAACCCATAGCATGTTCATTCCCGCCCTGTGAGGAACCCCTAGTCTCTCCAAGATGTCCTTGATCTCGTCACTCGCCCTGAGGGAGATCGCTTCTCCGGATCTGGTCCCTTCCCTCACGGCCTTCAGTAGAGTCAGCAGTTCCCTGACCCTCACGTGCTCCCAGAAATAAGTGTACCTCGGATGGAGTGGGATGCCGAACTTCTTGGATATCTCCAAGGCCTCTAAAAAGGAGATCCTCTGCCACCTTTCCACAGGAGGATCTATTCCCAGCTCTTCGGCCTTCTCGCTCAGGAGGGAATACCACCACTCCTCCACCCAAGCTGATGGGAGGAGCTTGTGATTGTTCTCGAGGAACTCCCCGAAGCCTATCAGGACATCTCCCAGGTGCAGTATCTTCTCCACCGAACCAGCCAGCTCTCTGGCCTGCTCGGGGTCGTCGATCCTAATCACGCTTCCATCCCTGAGCCTCACGATAGGCCCCTCTATCCAATCTACCGGCATCACAACGGCGCTCTTCCCGGGCCTCTCGATCCTGACCTGAGTGCCCACCGCCACGAAGCTGTCGAGGATGTACATGGTCGCCGGGTTCATCCCGATGCTCGCCAGTCCCGTGTTCCTAGATCTGCCGTACCTCAACCTGAATCCCCCGATCCTAGAGGGGTGGGCCAACACGGGCCTTCCCATGACCGCATCCTTCAGGTACTTGTACGAGGGTTCCACGACTGGACAGCCCTCATCCTGCGCTCCTTCGCCGCCCTTCTCTTCCCGACCGCCGTCCTCTCCCAACCATCTCCAAGCGGAATCGTCGAAATCCTCTATGGACTCCTTGAGCTGTTTTATGATCTTCTTCAGTTTCTTGGCCTTCTGTATGACGCAGTCGTTGATGACCAAGACAGCCCCTCCCCTTATCCTGTTGGTCTCCACCCTAGGAAGGTTTCTGAAGGAAGAGACCTCCTCCTTCTCGGTTGGGGGGCCCGTTACCTCGATTGGTATGTGCATGACCGCCCTCCTCACCTCTTCAGGCTCGGAGTTGTACTGTAGATGGGCCACCCTCTTGTACAGGAAGACCTCCTCGGTGTACCTCTCAACCTCCTCATGGGTAGGGACGTACCTGCCCAAACCCAGTCTCTGCCTTATGTAGTCAGCCATCAGGACGCTGATAGCTCCCTCAGTACCTCCAGCAGTTCTTATCGGTCCGTTATAGTACACGGAGAGGTAGGCATCACGGCCTACACCCTTTATGGCCACCCTGCTTATCCCTTCGATCGGGGCGGAGACCGTGGCATCGGTTATTATGGCCATGCCCACTCTCAGCGCCAGCTCAGCCCTGTATTCGTCGTTATCTCCGACATCTATCTTGGGAACCTCACCTTCTCTGGGTATCATCTCAGCTATGACCCTGAAAGCCGTCTCTACCTTGTTATCGGTCTTCTCCAGCCAGTATTTTACTCTCTCCCCTAAGGACTCCACGTTGAAGAGCGCGACTATTCGCTCATGGAGTTCGTTCGCTATCTTTATCTCCACATCCTCCTTAGGGTCGTAACCTGCAGCTCTAGCCTTCTTGGCGACCTCGAGCACTCTCTTTAGATCCTCTTCGAGCGAAATGAAGTACCTCTCATCGGCCGACATATTCCGGTTAAGGCGCCCCACTGAGGGTATAAAGGATGGCCCACCACGTCAGGTCCATCAGGATACTTAATTTAGAAGTGAAGTGTGGTAAGATTCGGGTGCTTCGAAATGGGAAGAAGAAAGAGGAGAACTACCTTACCAGTCAGAAGGAGGAGGAAATCTGCCTTCTTCAGGTGCCCCGTTTGCCAGCACAACTCGATAATGGTTGAGCTCCATGAGAAGGAGGGCAAGGCTGTCATCAAGTGCTTCAACTGCGGGCTGGTTGAGGAGATTGAGATGAAGCCTGGAGAGACCAAAGTAGATGTCTACACCAGGTTCTTCGACTCCTACATAGAGAGGGCGGAGGGGGCCTGAGCTCATCCCTCCCCTATTACCTCCGGAACGAACTTAGGATTGTCCAAAACCTTGGTCTCCGCGTGTGCCCGCTTGAGGGCCTCCAAGTTCACATCTGTGAGCCTCTTCATCATGGCCTTGACCGCGTTCTCCGCGCTCTCCAGCCCCACTATGCCCGTGGCCTTCACCAAGGCTCCGACCATCGCCGAGTTGGGGACGGGAAGACCGGCCACCTTCAATCCCAGTTCCATGGAGATGGCGGTAGCATCTACAGTGGCGAGCCTCCGCACCCTTTTTGGGAGGAATATCTCTGCAGGATCTTCGGGAACGTTCATCACGACTATCGTATCGGGTTTCACACCCCTCCAAGCTATCTCCAGGTTGAGAAACATGGGATCCAGCAGGACCAGTATGTCTGGCTCGTATATCTGGCTCCTCAACCTTATGGGAGAGTTGGAGACCCTCGTGAACGCCATCACCGGAGCTCCTCTCCTCTCAGCTCCAAAGAATGGAAATGCTTGGGACCATTTACCCTCTAGGAAGGCAGCCTTAGCCACGATTCTGGAAGCGAGGACGGCACCCTGACCCCCCCTGCCGTGCCACCTGATCTCGATGAGGTCGTCCCCCAAATCCGTTCCCCGGGTTCTACGGGTGTAAACTTTTTAAAACCGTATTGCACCTCACCCTGATGCCAGTGTTCCCTTTAAGGGGGTGCTTATTTGGAAGAGTCTGAGGATGTTCCAGTCGATATCGACCTAGGTGAGAGATCCGATTCCCCTAAACCTAGTAAGGAGACTAAATCTTCCGAGAAGAAGTCATCGGGGAGGTCCTCCTCCAAGGCTAAGAAGACCACGAAGACCAAGAAGGAGAAGAAGACTCAAAAGAGGACCAAGACTGCCAGAACCAAGAAGGCAAAGAAGACGATTAAGTACGATCCAACTGAGAACTTCATGGTGCCCAAGCACGAGATAGTCGGTGAGGATGAAAAGAAGGAATTGGAGAGGGTGTACGGATCCCTAGATCTGTTTCCCAAGATACTCCTGACCGATCCTATAGTGATAAAATTGGGTGCTAAGGAGGGAGATCTGATCCGGATACATCGTGAGGAGGGCTTCTATTACAGGTACGTGGTTAGTAGGAGTTGATTTTACAATTATGTTGTGGGGGTTGTTTCCGTGTCGTCGACCGTGAATGTTGGGGATGTGAATATCGATTTCTACCCTATAGTGAAGGCCTACTTCCGGGAGCGGAAGCTCTCGGATGTCCAGATAGAGTCCTTCAACAGGTTCTTGGAGAGGGGAATACAGGAGGTCATAGATGCGTTCAAGGAGTTAGAGCTCGTGGAGAACTACAAGCTGGTGTTGAGCAGGGTCTACGTGGGCAGGCCTGAGGTGGAGGAGTACGATGGCTCATCGCTCCCGGCGATGCCCAACGAGATAAGACTGAGGAACGCCAATTACCTCGCTCCAATAGAGCTGGAGATAAAGGTGTACTCCGGAGGAATGGAGCTGAAGAGCGAGAGGGTGAGGATAGGCCACATACCCATAATGGTCAGGTCCAAGGGCTGCTACCTCTACGGGCTGGATGAGAAGAGGTTGATAGAGAAGGGCGAGGACCCCAGGGATCCCGGAGGCTACTTCATCATAAACGGATCGGAGAGGGTGCTCGTCATCAGGGACGATCTGGCGCCCAATAAGGTGATAGTCGAGCAGACCACGGCAGAGAATAAACCCTACTCGCATGTGGCCCAGATAGTGTCCGCTAAGGCGGGTCTGAGGACCAGGCTCTACTTGGAGTACTACACTAGGGACGGGACGATAAAGGCCTCCACCGGGGCCATAAGGGGAGTTCCCGTCGCCATGCTGCTGAAGGCCCTCGGACTCGAGAGGGACGAGGACATAGTCGATGCCATATCCAGCGACGAGGAGATAAGGAACGAGTTCCTCTACAGCCTCGATGATGTCCAGAGGCGGGCCGAGGAGGAAGGCACTGTGGGGATGCTCACTCAGGAGGAGGCCTTGGACTACATAGGCAGGAGGCTCGTGCAGGCGGTTCCCAAGGCGGATAGGGTGAGGTACGCGAGGGAGTACCTGAAGAACAATTTGCTGCCTCACATCGGGAATAGTGAAGAGGACAACATAGTGAAGGCCTACTTCCTGGCTAAGATGATAGAGAAGCTGCTCAAGGTCGTCAGGGGTAAGATCGCTCCCGATGATAAGGATCACTTCTCTAACAAGAGGCTCAGACTGGCTGGAACCTTGATGCAGGAGGTTTTCAGAGATGCGTTCTATCAGCTGGTGAGGAGACTGAAGGAAAAGGCGGATGAGCAGCTCAGCAGCGGCGTCTACGACCTGGATGTCAGGAGGATCCTGATGAGTCAGAAGATGATCACTCAACGTATATTGAGGGCGGTAGCTACGGGAGCCTGGCCGGGAGGCGACCTGGGCGTCAGCCAGAACTTGGAGAGGACCAATTACATAGCGACCCTGCACCACCTGAGGAGGGTAAACTCACCCCTACCAGCTGGACTGCCCCTTCACGAGGCGAGGCAGATCCACGGTACATCCATAGGCAGGTTGTGTCCTCTTGAGACCCCTGAGGGAACGAATGTAGGGTTGGTCAGGAGCCTAGCTGTGTTCAGCGATGTGACCTTCGGGACCGATCCGGAGCCCGTTATAGAGATGGTCTTGGACTGGGGCGCCAAACCCGCAGCCCAGGCAACGCCCAAGGAGGTGGGGAGGTTAACCCCCATATACGTGGATGGCAGGCTAATAGCGTTCACCGATAAGCCTGAGGATCTGATAGCCTTCCTCAGGGAGAAGAGGCCCGAGATGAGCCCGGAGATAAACTTCACCTATAATAAGGAGGAGAATGCCGTCTACATAAACGCTGATGCTGGCAGGATGAGGAGGCCCCTCATACCCGTCGACAAGATAGAGGAGGCGATAAAGCTCCTGCCCGAGGTAGAGGCCGGCAACATAAGCTTCTCCGACCTCGTGAAGATGGGGATTGTGGAGTTGCTGGATGTGGATGAGGAGGAGTCTGCGGTCATTGCCTATAGCCTCAAGGAGCTGAACGAGAAGCACACCCATCTTGACTTCGCTCCTTACGCGATGTTCGGCGTCGCTGCATCCCAGATACCATATGCGGAGCACAACAACATACCCAGAGACATAATCGGCGCCAACATGGTCAGGCAGGGCTTAGGCGAGTATGTAGCGAACTGGAGGCTCCGATTCGACTCTAGGGCATTCCTCATGTTCTACCCGCAGAGGCCCATAGTGAAGACCCGGGGATCTGAGATCACGGGTTACGATTACAGGCCGTCCGGGCAGAACTTGGTCGTCGCCCTCATACCCATGGACGGGTACAACATGGACGACGCCTTGGTCATGTCGAAAGGCTCCATAGATAGGGGAGCCGCGAGGGCGGTCTTCTTCAGGACCTATGAGGCAGAGGCCAGGAGGCAGGCCATAATAGAGGGTGACCGGTTCGAGAACCCCCTGCCGCTCAAGAAGGTGTCTGGAAAGAAGGAGGAGCAGTACTACCAGAAGCTCGGAGAGGACGGCATAGTGGATCCCGAGACCTACGTTGAGGGAGGGGACGTCCTCATAGGTAAGACGAGTCCGCCCAGGTTCTCACCGGAGCTGTCCATCGGAGGAGGATATCAGTACACCTTCGAGAGGAGGGACACCTCGATAGCCATGAGGGCTTGGGAGAAGGGTGTGGTCACGGATGTCCTGCTGGCAACCAAGACCGGCGGGGAGAAGTTGGTCAGGGTTAAGGTTAGGGACACGAGGCCCCCTGAACTGGGAGACAAGTTCGCCACGAGACACGGTCAGAAGGGAGTGATCGGCATGATATACAGGCAGGAAGATATGCCCTTCACTTCCGAGGGAATAGTGCCGGACATTGTGCTCGATCCACACGCTATACCCTCTAGGATGACCATAGGCCAGCTCTACGAGATACTGGCAGGGAAGGTGGGTGCCCTAGAGGGCAGGTTCGTTGACGGCACTCCGTTCATGTCCGAGCCAGTGGAGGACCTCATGGAGGCCCTGAAGAAGCTCGGATTCGAGTACAGTGGCGAGGAGATAATGTACGATGGCAGGACCGGTCGGATGATAAAGGCCCCCATATTCATAGGCATCAGCTACTACCAGAGGCTCAAGCACATGGTCAGGGACAAGATACACGCTAGGGCTAGGGGACAGATGCAGCTCCTGACGAGGCAGCCGGTCGAGGGAAGGGCCAGGGGTGGCGGGCTCAGGCTCGGTGAGATGGAGGGAGAGGTGCTCATCTCGCACGGAGCCGCTTCGGTGATAAGGGATAGGTACGTTGAGCAGTCGGACAAGACGATAATCTACGTCTGCAAGAATTGCGGCACGGTGGCGTTCTTCAACCAAAGGACCAACGAGTTCTTCTGCCCGAGGTGCCAGTCATCCGTTGAGGTGAAGCCGCTGATCACCAGCCACGCCTCGAAGCTGTTCATTGATGAGCTAATGAGCGGGCACATAGACGTGAGGCTCGACGTGAGGGAGGAGGTCTAAAGAAGGGAGGTGATCTCATGGCGTTAATATGGGAACCGGTGACTGATGAGGAGGCCATCCCCTACAGCCTCAGAAAGGTAATGTTCGGTCTCATCTCACCGTCTGACGCACGGAGGATAGGATTTATCGAGATAACCGAGCCGACCGCCTACGATGAGGGCGGCCTACCAGTACAAGGAGGTGTGCTGGACCCCAGGCTCGGAACGATAAATCCCAGGAAGAGGTGTCCCATCTGCGGGAACTATCCGAAGAACTGCCCCGGGCACTTCGGTAGGATAGAGTTAGCGATGCCTGTGGTTCACATAGGCTACGTTAAGAGGATAAAGGATGCCCTGAACACCGTCTGTCACAAGTGCGGTAAGGTCCTTCTTCCTGAAGAGGAGAGAGCCTACTTCATATCCAAGGCCAAGGAAGTGGCTGAGAAGAACCCCCTGAAGAAGATAGATGATGAGCTGGTCAGGCAGGTCAGGGAGGAGGTGAAGAAGTACACCAAGAAGCACAAGAAGTGCCCTCACTGTGGGGCGGACGTGCAGAGAGTGGAGCTGGAGGAGGTATACAAGTTCATAGTCAAGGAACCGGAGCCTAGGAGGCTGTGGCCTACCGAGATAAGGGATATACTCGAGAGAGTTAGTGATGATGACTCTCTCCTTATAGGATTTAACCCGGAGAGGGCCAGGCCAGAATGGACTGTCCTCACCGTGTTACTCGTGCCTCCTCTCCCGGTTAGACCTTCAATCTACTTGGAGACCGGTGAGAGATCCGAGGACGATCTCACGCACATTCTAGTGGAGATACTTAAGGTGAATAGAAAGCTCCACAACTCAAAGAGGCTAGGCGCTCCCAGCAGCATGGTTGAGAGCGAGTGGGATCTCCTGCAATACTGGGTGAGCGTGTTCTTCAATAACGCGGCCGCTAACATGCCTGTGGCCACGCAGAAGGGGACTAGGAGGCCCCTCAAATCCCTCTTCCAGAGGCTCAGTGGTAAGGAGGGGAGGCTCAGGAAGAACCTCATAGGCAAGAGGGTCAACTTCTCCAGCAGGACCGTGATCTCCCCCGATCCTATGATAGACATAGACGAGGTCGGAGTACCGGTGGAGATAGCCATGGTCCTCACCGTTCCGGAGTACGTCAATGAGAACAACATAGAGAAGCTCAAGGAGCTCGTCATGAGGGGGCCTGATGAGTATCCCGGCGCCAACACCGTGAGGAAAGGTGGAGCCACCCCATTGAGCCTGAAGATAATCCAGAGGAAGGGCAAGGAAGCGCTCAAGGAGGTAGCCGAGCAGCTGGAGCCAGGTGACGTTGTAGAGAGGCACCTGATGGATGGCGACTACGTCATATTCAACAGGCAGCCGTCACTGCACAAGCTCTCCATGCTCGGGCACAGGGTGAAGGTGCTGCCCGGCGCTACGTTCAGGCTTCATCCTGCTGTCTGCGTTCCTTACAATGCAGACTTCGATGGGGATGAGATGAACCTCCACGCGCCCCAGCTCCTCGACGGGGCGATCGAGGCCAAGGAGCTGATGGGCGTGAAGAACAACATGCTCTCCCCGAGGACTGGAGGTTCCATCGTGGGGGCGAGGCAGGACCTCATAACGGTCCTGTACATGATAACGAAGAAGGACTCGCTCTTCGATAAGTCGGAGGCTACGAGGATTCTCGCTAGAGCTGGCATAACCGAGCTTCCTGAACCGGCCATAAAGAAGCCCAAAGAGCTCTGGACCGGGAAGCAGCTCATATCTGTGCTGCTCCCCAAGGATCTGGACTTCGAGTCCGTGGCCAAGTCAGCCAAGGGAGTGGAGTGCAAGGATCCCTCCTGTCCCGGAGATGGGTACGTGCTGATAAGGAAAGGTCAGCTCCTATCCGGGGTCTTGGATGATGATGTTGTAGGCACCCTCGTTAAGGGGAAGCTCACGATAATAGATGTACTCATAAGGGATTACGGTAATGACGTGGCCGCCGACTTCCTCAACAAGCTATTGAAGATAGCTGCCAAGGAGGTCATGCTCTACGGAATAACCACCTCGCCCAAGGAGTTGATGATGCCTGAGGAAGCCTACAAGGAGATAGACGGCATCTACTCCCAGCTCAAGGAGGAAGTAATGGAGCTGATAAGGAGCAGGCCCATAATCAGAAAGGCCGCCATCTACAGGACCAAGGAAGAGCTCCTCAGATTGATGAGAGAGGAGCAAATGCTCGAATTCGATATAGTTCAGACGATAGATAGCTTCTGGAGCAAGGTCAGCGATGTCGTCGCTAAGTACGTCGATCCGAAATCCAATGTGGCCATAATGGCCAAGACCGGAGCCAGGGGTTCGATAGCTAACCTGTCCCAGATAATGGGTCAGGTCGGGCAGCAGAAGATCAAGACGAGGATCGGATTCGTGCTGACCAGCGGCAGGCCCAGGAAGGGGTACAGGGACAGGGTGCTCTCCTACTTCGAGAGGGGCGATCTGAGCCCTGAGGCGAGGGGGTTCGTGAGGAACAGTTACGTCAAGGGATTGAACCCCGTCGAGTTCATATTCCACGCCATGTCCAGCAGGGAGTCTCTCATAGACAAGGGTAGGAGAACAGAGGACAGCGGGTACTTCTACAGGAGGGTGGCTAACTCCCTCAAGGACGTCTACGTGTCCTATGATGAAACGGTCAGAGACTCGTTGGGACACATCCTCCAGTTCAGGTTCGGCGGTGATGGATATGATCCGACCAAGTTGTTCAGGAACGAGCCTGTCAACATCAAGAGGATAATAGAGAAGCATGTGAAGGGCAAGAGGAAGAGGGGCGTCTCCAAGAGTAGGATAGAGGAGGCACTGAGGGAGGCTGGGCTCCCGACGGCCTTGGCGGAGAAGATACACGAGGCAAGGCCGAAGGAGTCCGAGCTCAAGGCCATAATAGAGGAGCTGAAGGAGGGCTTCGAGCAAGCTAAGGTCGAGGTCTTGACTCCAATAGGTCTCATCAGTGCCCAGAGCATAGCGGAGCCCACCACTCAGATGGTTCTCAGGACCTTCCACGCACCCGGACTGCTGGCCATGGACGTGACCCACGGGGTGGAGAGGTTCAAGGAGCTCGTGTTCTACGCTTCCACGAGTACTCCCACCATGGAGATACACCTCAAGCCCGAGTGTCAGGACGATGAGGTGAAGATAAGGAAGGTGATAAGGAGCATCAGGGAGCTGAGGATAAGGGATCTGATAGAGGAGTACGCTATAGACAACTTCGGCTACAGGCTCATACTGAAACCCGACATGAGAGCTCTGGAGAGTAACCTCATCACCTTGGACAAGTTTGTGAGCTACATAAGGAGCGCCGTCAAGAATATGAAGGGAGAGGTCTCTTTAGAGGGCGATAAGGTCATAGTGGAGCTATTTGAGGCGGCTAAGAAGGATAAGCCCCTTCAGACCCTTAGATCCTGGTCGTACAGGGTGCTGGATAAGCTGGTCTCCGGTATAAAGGGGATAAAGAGGGCGTGGGTCGAGACCGTGGAGGTTAACGGTAAGAAGGAGTACGTGATAAGGACCACGGGATCCAACCTAGCTGAGGTGCTCAACCTGAGCTGCGTCGACGTATCTAAAACGATAACCAATGATTGTAAGGAGATCGAGAAAGTTCTGGGGATAGAGGCCGCTAGGAACTGCATATTCAAGGAACTGGCCCGCATACTGGAGGAACAGGGTCTGGAAGTTGATAGGAGGTACATCTCCCTAGTGGCTGATACGATGACCTACTCCGGCACCATAGAGGCCATAAGGTTGCAGGCTGCTGGGGTTGCATCTGGGTTCTTCAGCGAGATGAAGACTCCTCTCAGTAAGATGGCCTTCGAGTGGACTACCCACGTCATCCTGAATACCGCTAGGCGCGGTGAGGATAATCCGATAGTGGGGCCACTAGACGCTTTAATAATGGGACAGACCCCGCCAATAGGGACGGGAAGGGTTTCGGTCAGGTGGGATCTCAGCCCGCCCGGTAGCAGTAGAGGTGATGGTGAATGAGCAGCGAAGTCGAACCTGAGCTTTACCTAGCTCTCAAGTCTGGAAATGTGATACTGGGCGCTAGGAGGGTGATAAAGCAGCTGAAATCCGGTGAGAATCCAAAGTTGGTGATAGTCGCCAGCAACGCGCCGCCTGACGTAAAGATGGAGGTCGAGTACCTGGCTAAGCTGGCCAATGTACCTGTCTACCGGTATCCCGGCAAATCCATCGATCTGGGAAGGGCCTTTAAGAAGCCCTTCTTCGTTTCAGTAGCAGCGGTGATGGAGGAGGGTGAGTCTAGGATCTTAGAGGTCCTAGGAGTGGAGTGATCATGGAGGTGTAGGGGGATTCCGAGTAGGAAGGTCATCATAACTCCTGAACAGTTCCGCTACATACAGCTCTTCCACAACATGCTCGGGGTCAGGCCCAAGGACGTTGTGGAGGACAAGGAGGAGAACAGGCTGATCTTCGTGGTGGAAAAGGGCGACCTGGGAAGGGCGGTTGGAAGGGGAGGTAGGAAGCTGAAGACCATGAGGCGCCTCTTGAGAGGGGACTTGGACATGTCCATCGAGGTCGTGGAGTTCGACGACACTCCGGAGGGCTTCG
Organism: Thermoproteota archaeon; assembly: GCA_027061785.1. Lineage (GTDB taxonomy): Archaea > Korarchaeota > Korarchaeia > Korarchaeales > Korarchaeaceae > Korarchaeum. The sequence goes on along the minus strand of JAMOVA010000078.1, from coordinate 16,289 downwards.
TGATCAATCTGCTGAGCCCGGCCAGGGTGCCTAAGGTCAGGATAGTGAAGCAAGGAGACGAGACTGTCGCTATCGCCTATGTGGTCGAACAGGATAAGAGCATAGCGATAGGAAAGAACGGCAGGAGGATAAAGAGGGCCAGAATGCTGGCCAAGAGGTGGTACGACATAGACAACATTAAAATAGCAACATGGACTACCCCTACCTCGTGAGGTGGTTGCATGGGTAAGAAATCCCCACTGGGACTGTACGCTGCTCGAGGGCTAGCTGAGAAGTACAAGGAGAAGAGGCTTCACAGCTGGAAGGTCAGGAGGAGACTGTACAGACTGAAGGAGAAGTTCGATCCCTTGGAGGGTGCGCCCATGGCTAGGGGCATAGTGCTGGAGAAGGTGGGTCTCGAGGCGAGGCAACCCCACTCCGGGCTGAGGAAGGCGGTCAAAGTCCAGTTAGCCAAGAACGGAGTCATAGTCACCGCGTTTGCGCCGGGAGACGGCGCTCTGAACGTGATCAATGAGCACGACGAGGTGATAATCGAGGGCATCGGCGGTTCCAGGGGCAGGTCCATGGGAGATATACCCGGAGTCAGGTACAAGGTGATAAAGGTCAACGGCGTATCCCTGCAAGCGATACTGCAGGGTAAGAAGGAGAAGCCCAGCAGGTGATCGCATGAGTGAGGAAGTTGAGGCCAAGGCCGAGGAGAGCCCTAAGTCTAGTGGTCCCGAAATAAAGCTGTTCGGTAAGTGGAGTTATGAGGGAGTTGAGGTAAAGAACGTCGCTCTGAAGAGGGTGATCTCCCTCAAGCCCGTTTACCTCCCGCACACCGGCGGAAGGCACGAGCACAAGAGGTTCGGGAAGCTCGAGCTTCCCATCGTTGAGAGACTGGTCAACAGGCTCATGAGTCAGGCGATCAACGCAGGTAGTAAGAAGGACCACGTGAACAGCAAGAATCCAGGTAAGAAGCTCAAGGCCCTGAGGACCGTCAAGTACGCGTTCCAGATCATCGAGCTGAGGACCGGCAGGAACCCCATACAGGTCTTCATAGACGCCATCGAGAACTCCATAATAAGGGAGGAAGTTACCAGGATCATGTACGGAGGAGTCAGCTACTTCCACGCCGTCGACACGTCCCCGAGCAGGATGGTAGACCTCGCCATCAGGCACATAGCACAGGGAGCGGCCATGAAGGCATTCAGGAGCCCGAGGAGCCTGGCCGAGGCCCTCGCTGACGAGATAATCGCTGCTGCCGAGTACGATAGGAACAAGAGCTTCGCCATAAGGAGGAAGGAGGAGATAGAGAGGATCGCCCTGAGCAGCAGGTGATCCCGCTTCCATCCCATCCATTTATAATATGAGGACTCTGAGTTTTGGTGATGAGTTATGAGTAGGGAGCTTCCGATATCGCATCTCAGAAAGGCCCATGGCGCCGAGATTACCGTCAGGTTGAAGAATGGGAGTGAAATAAGGGGCAAGCTGCTGGTCTACGATGAGATGATGAACTTGGTCCTAGATTCGGCCAGGGAAATAGATCCCGACACGAAAGAAGTGAGGAGGAACATGGGCACCCTCTTCATAAGGGGGAACAACGTACTCTTCATAACGCTGGAGTGATTTTTCACTCCACAGTCACACTTTTAGCCAAGTTTCTGGGTTTATCAGGATCTCTTCCAAGGATTACCGCTGTGTGATAAGCTATCAGCTGCAGCGGAACCGTGTAGATCAGTGGGGAGATGAGTTCATCCCAGACATCCATTTCCAAGCTCGCGTCAGTCGGGACCTCGATACCTCTGGGCTGTATCGTTATGGTGAAGGCTCCCCTAGATCTCACCTCCATGATGTTGTATATCGTCTTCTTTCGGAGCTCCTCATTCACCGGAACCAGCACGATGGCGGGTGTGCCCTCCTCTATTAGGGCGAGCGGTCCGTGCTTGTACTCGCCAGCTGGGTAGCCCTCAGCGTGTATGTAACTTATCTCCTTGAGCTTGAGCGCTCCCTCCAATGCCGTCGGGTAGTTTATCCCCCTCCCCAAGAAGAACACGTGCTCCTTGTCCTTGAGGAGGTCGCTCATCCTCTTGGAAAATTCCTCCAGAGAGTCCATAGAGTCCTTCAGTAGCTCTGACACCTCGATGAGTTCCCTGGAAATCTCGCCTCTGCCGCTAATGAGGGAGGAAACGATGTAGAGGACGGCTACTTGGGCTGAGAAGGTCTTAGTCGCCGCGACTCCCACCTCCGGACCTGCCTGTATGAAGACGGACTCGTCGGAAATTCTTGTGAGCGTGCTTCCGGGGACATTCACTATGGAAACCACCTTGGAGCCCTTTGACCTCGCTATTCTAACGGCTTCCAGTACGTCTGCGGTTTCACCTGATTGGCTAATGGCCAAGACGACATCGCCCTGTCTCAGGTGAGAGGACCATTCCGGGAACTCAGAGGCCACTATAATCTCGGATCTGATGCCAGCTAGCTTGGATAAGAGGTACTTTCCGATCAGACCGGCGTGATAGGAGGTCCCGGCAGCAACTATCGTCAGAGAACCATCCCTAAGCAGGGAGCTCAGCCTCTCGGAGAACCTCGTGTAGTAGTCAATGCTCTCTGCGAGCTTCCTAAGTATGTGTGGTTGCTCGTATATTTCTTTCAGCATGAAGTGCTCGTACGTCCCCTTATCCAGCAACTGAGGCGTCCACTCCACCTCTTCGGCCTCCTTGTGAACTTTTTCCAGCCTGTCTCCCTTCAACCTCCAGATCTCGACCTCAGAGGGGGTGAGTAAGGCTATCTCTCCGTCCTCCATGAAGATGAACCTGTTCGTCAGATGGAGCAGTGCAGCCACATCAGATGCGCAGTAATTACCATCTTCTCCCAGACCTATAACCAAGGGGCTCTTGTTCCTAGCCAAGAAGAGGGCCCTCTCGCCCGATATGATGGATACTATGGCATAACTTCCTTTCAACTTCCTGATGGCCTTTACGAATGCTGAAAGAGGTTCGTCCCCCGACTTGAGGTTCTCCTCCACCAAGTGGGCCACAACCTCTGTGTCCGTCTCGGACCGGAGCACATGCCCCTTGGCTATCAGCTCCCTCCTCATACCCTCAAAATCGTCGAGAGTCCCGTTGTGAACAACAGCCACCTCCCCATTACAGGAGAGGTGAGGGTGGGCGTTCTCAGGGCTCACCCCACCATGGGTGGCCCATCTAGTATGACCTATCCCCACATATCCATCCCTTATCTCTGCGTCTCCTACTACCGCATCTATCGTGCCTACGCCCTTCACAACCTCTATATCCCCATTGGACATCACCGCTATTCCAGCTGAGTCGTATCCCCTGTACTCCAGCTTTTTTAGGGATCTCACCAGATCTTCAGCCACTCCCAAGCGTCTCCTCACTATGCCCACTATTCCACACACTTCAGAAGCACCTCATTCTCTCATCAGCTCTGACTTCCATTTCCTCAAGATAATGGTTGCACCTGAAATCATCGCAACGAATATCAACGATACGGTCACGCCCGACAGGAGCCTAGCTTCCTCAGCAGCTCTTTCCTTGATCGCCCTTATCCTCTCCTCCAAGGCTGATAACTCCTGTGTTACATTAGAGTAGACGTCCGGCGCGTTTGTCAAGTTTAGTTTATCCACCTGGGCTGATAAATTGGCGAGGAGGTCCTTCATTGCTCTGTACTCTGTCTGGTTTACGTTCTTAACCTCCTCTATCTCCCTCATGGCCTTGCTGATCATCTCTATCATCTTACTCTTGTAGGTCATGAGGAGCCTCTCCTTCAAACGCGAGATCGCGGTAGATGACTGATTGAGGAGCATCTTGACCCTGAGGATGTCCGCGTAGGATATGTTCCCCTTGCTGAGGAGGAATTCCACCTCTCTGATTTTAGAATCGACGATGGAGATATTTACCAACACGTTCTCTGGAATTGGGAGTCCCTCCTCCACAGATCTCTCATAAATGCTCTGAAGCAGCTTCCTCTCCTCCTTCACCTTTTTTAGGGAGGCCTCGAGCTCTTCCTTGTTATATCCGGAGATCACCCTCACGGTCCTTCTAACGTTGACCTCGAAGCTCCTGTCGGTGCATCCGATCCCGTAGCACAAACTCACTATAACCGTGTGATTTCCCTCACCTTCTACCGGCAAAGATAGGCCGATCTCACCGGACGTACCGTTAAGTTCTCTCTCCATGGCGAGCTGGCCATCCAAGTACACCGAGATTGTTGGGCTATAATCTCGGGGGATTCCTTCAACCTTGTAACTCACTTGGATCGAAAGTAGCTGGCCCAAGGCGATCTCTCTGGACTGTGGAACAACGATCAGGCTAGCGTTTATGCGTGGTTTAATCACCATAACGGATGAGGCGTTACCCTCCACCAACTTGAGGCCCACTTCTCCCTTCTTGAAGAATCTGACCACGGGCCTCACGAAGTTGGGGCCTTCCAAGGAGTTCCTATCTACATCCACTATTATGGGGACTATCATCGTTGTATTAGGCCTGAGCTCCCTCAAACCTAAGTTCCTAGTGAAGGCCCCCCAGGGGGTGATCAACTTCACGTAATCGATGAGGACGATCCCGTCCATGTTCGCTATCGATACGTTCACTGCACAGGGGTAGCCCGCTACGCAGGGGTCTCTTGGTTCCACGGTGACGCTCAATTCGGCCTCCTGAGACTGGGCTAGTAGTGGTGCCATGAGGCTCAGAATTAGAAGCGTCGTCATGAGGTAGAGAACGGCGGAGGCTGCTTTCATCAGCCCTTAGGGGGAGCTAAGCTTTATTAACCTAGTCGCATCAGGGTCATATCGAATGGACGATTTGGTGATAGCCGGAATAGACATAAGATCTGGTTCACCCAGATCAAAGAAGAGACCTACTTACTCGGTGTCCATAATAAGGGGAGAGGATACCCTCTTCGAGGACGAAGAGGTCACTCTCGACGAGGTATTCTCCCTGATGAGGAGATATGGGGTTGTTATACTCGCCACGGACAACGTTTACGAGCTTGCGGAGGACATGAAGGGACTCAGGCTCGTCATGGAGAGGATGCCCCCGGGCAGCAAGCTCGTTCAGGTCACCGGATCTCCTCATGGGATAAGACCTCTCTCATCGATAGCAAAGGAGGCTGGTCTTCCATCTCCCTCCCACAGGGATCCGCTCGGTACCGCTAGGATCGTCGCCAGGTTGGCGCAGAGGGGGGTGGGAATAGAGGTCATCGCCATGTATCCAGAGACGAGAGTTCTCATAACGAAGAATAGAAGTATAAGACAGGGAGGTTCAGGGAGTGACAGGTGGAGGAGGTCTATAGAGGCCAGCATACTTAGCGAGGCCAATAAGATAGCCACGGAGCTCGACGCTGCCAACCTCGATTACGACCTGTACGTGGAGAGGGCTTCTGGAGGGCTGAGGAGGGCGGAGTTCATAGTCTACGCGGGAATCGACGATGTCAAGAGGATAGTGAGAGAGAGTAGTGAGTGGACGCCCTTGAGAGTGATTGTGAGGCAGTCCTGGAGGAGTAAGATAAAGTTCCCCTCAAGCCGCCTCTCACCCTTGCCTAGATCTAGGCCCATAATAGTCGGTATAGACCCGGGTATGTCCGTTGGCCTCGCTGTCATCGATCTGAACGGTAATCTGCTAGCCTTGAAGACAATGAGAAGGGCGTCCAGATCCGAAATAGTAGAGGAGATACTTAATCACGGCTATCCCGTGATAATAGCGACGGATGTGAGTCCTCCACCCAAGAGCGTCGTTAGAATAGCCAGCATGTTCGACTCCAAGTTGATGGTGGCGAAGTACGACATGAAGGCTGACGAGAAAAAGAGGATCGTGGCCGACTATGAGGAGCTCAGGGGAATTAGAGTAGAGAGCTCCCATGAGAGGGACTCCTTAGCTGCAGCCCTCAAGGTCTACTACAGGGTGAAGAATCTGGTCTCCAAGGCGAGGTTGAGGGCTAAGGAGGAGGGACTGTCCAGCGAGATCGACCGCATCCTGACCAAGGTGCTCAAGGGAACCCCCATCTCGGTGGCCATAGACGAGATACTAGCTGAGAGGGAGGAAGAGCGGGAGGTAAGAGAGCTCACCTACGCCGAGCTGAAGAAGGAGCTCAGGAGACTCAACAAATACGTGAGGAGCCTCAACGAAAGAATTGGGGAGTTGAAGAGAGAGCTTGAGAGGAAGGACGAGTTATTGATGGAGAAGGAGAGGGAGATAAGCGAGCTGAGGAGGAAGATAGAGGATCTCGAAGACAGGAGGTCCAAGGAGCTGGAGGTGGATAGGAGGATCTCCATCAGGGATGCGAGGATAAAAGAGCTCGAGCAGGAACTGGAGAGGGAAAGGTGGAGGAATGAGCTCCTCAGGTCCCAGATGAGGCAGCTCGCCAGCTCTCCCAGAGCAGTCGATGGTGTGAAACTGACCGTTTTACCATCCCTCTCCAAGGAGAAGATCGATGAGCTCGGGGATAAGGTCCCCGAAGGCGTATTGCTGGCTCTCGACGCTACCGGAGCCAGCACCAGCATCCTGAGGAGGTTGAAGGAGATAGGCATCAAGGCCATCCTCTACCGCGGTAATCCCCCACCAAAGGAGTTCATAGAGAGGGCCAAGTTCGAGGGCATCACAGTAGCCCCTCTGGACGAGTTCAAGATCTCTTGGAAGGGGCTGGATCCCGTTCTCCCATCAGAAGAGGCACTCAGATTATTGTCTACCGTGAGTACTCAACGGGAATCAAAGGAGATTGATCGTAGGAGTGAGCTAGATGTTCTAAACATAATAAGGGACTACAGGATGGCTCTGCTCAGGGCGGTGAATGGTGGGGAGGAATCGGTAGAGGAGGCGAATCTAGAGTAAGGTATATTAATCGGACGGATCATATCACACCGGTGGTAAAATATGCCGAGAGGTACGCACGGTGCGTTGAATAAGGCTGGGAAGGTCAGATCCCTCACACCGAAGGTTGAGGCTAGACCTAGGAGGAGTCCTGTCCCTAGAGTGAGGATAAAGAGCATCTACCGCAAGAGGTTCATACTCGGAAGGAAGCCCGGACAGCACCCGATATAAGAGAGATTTTTTAGGACCTCGGTCCTACTTCGAAGGGAGATAACTTGCGAGCATTCTTGGCCCTCCAGCCCTATGGAATACTACTGCTTGATCACAAGGGCAAGGTCCTGAAGTCTTGGGGATTCCCCAAGGATCCCGAGAAGATCGCCAGCATACTGACCGATGAGAGCTTACTGGAAGAGCCCCTCAGGAAACTGCTCGCTGGTTTGAAAGCTGATGAGCTCGTGGTAAGCGATCAGATACTGAAGGACCTGCTGGATAGGGAAGATATTAGATCGGTACTCTCGCCAGCCGATGAGGTCTTCCTCCAGCTGAGGAGAACGCCTCATCGCTACGCCTCCCAGATATGGGGAGGGATAAAACAAAAGGAGTACTTCAGGATTCTCAACGAGATTGGAATAGAGCTTACGAGGATCAGGATAAAGAAGCAGCTGAGCTCCTTGGATCAGCAGGTCATAAAGGCCATAGACTACATCGACCACGCTAACAAGGCGCTGAACGTCCTGGCCCCGGCCATCAGGGAGTGGTACTCCATCCACTTCCCAGAGCTGAACGATTTGGTGGAGGATCACCCGCTGTTCATGAAGGTGGTTTCCCTACAGCCTGACAGGAGGAAAATGACCTTAGAAATACTGAAGGAGGCTGGGTTAAGCGACGCTAAGGCTAGGCAGGTGATGGAGGCCGCGAGAAATTCGATAGGAGCCGATTTCGAGGAGAGCGATCTGGAGATATTGAGGAAGGTCGCTGAGAATTGGACATCCCTTTACGAATCTAGGAAGATGGTGGAGGCCTTTATAGAGGACCTCATGAAACGCGCCGCTCCCAACCTCTCAGCGGTCGTCCATCCGCTGGTGGGGGCCAGACTCATAGCCGTGGCTGGAGGTCTGAGCAGGCTTGCGAGCCTACCAGCCAGTTCCATCCAGATCTTAGGTGCCCACAAGGCCATCTTCATGCACTTGGTGAAGGGAGCCAAGCCTCCGAAGCACGGTATACTCTTCCAGGCCAAGGAGGTGAGGACCGCACCTAAGAAGCTGAGGGGGAAGGTCGCAAGGCTGTTGGCGACCAAGATAGCCATAGCTGCTAGAGTGGATGCCTTTGGAGATGGCAGGTACATAGGGGACGAGTTGAGGAAGGAGATAGACGAGAAGCTGAGGGAGATCCTGAGGGGTGGTAGGAAATGAGGGTTAAGGAGGACCAGAAGTTCCGCAACCTGTTCTGGATACTGGATGGTAAGAGGCAGCTGGCCACCAAGAGCATAGCCCCGGGTCACAGGGTCTACGATGAAATTGTGAGGCAGATCAAGGGAGAGGAGTACAGGATATGGAACCCCTACAGGTCAAAGCTAGCGGCAGCCATATACAAGGGCTTGAAGAACTTCCCGTTCAGGAGGGGAACCAAGGTCCTGTACTTGGGCATCGCATCGGGGACGACCGCCTCTCATGTGAGCGACGTGATTGAGGATGATGGGATCATATTCGGTGTGGAGATAGCTCATAGGGTTCTCAGGGATCTTCTAAGAGTGGCTGAGGTGAGGAGGAACATAGTACCCATCATGGAAAGTGCTAGAAGGCCTCAAAGCTACTCCTGGATCGTCTCCGAGGTGGATGTGGTGTACGAGGATGTGGCACAGCCCGATCAGGCCAGCATACTCGTGAAGAACGCGGATATCTTCCTGAGGAAGGGTGGTGTGGCAATGATAGCCGTCAAAGCCAGCAGCATAGATGTGACCCTCCCGCCCAAGAAGGTCTACAGGCTGGTCGAGAAGGAGGTCACCTCCACTGGGAGATATAAGTTGCTGGAGACCGTTGATCTCTCTCCCTACGACCCCAAGCATGCAATGATGGTCTTCAGGAAGCTGTGATCTCCCTCACTATTTCCTCTATCTCGGCCCTGCTCGCCGTCGTCTTTACCCCGAGGGGTTCCAAGTGTGTCCTAGCAGCGAAGTATCCTCTTTCCCTCAAGGCGGCGATAACATCGCTCATCTTAGGCGTTTTAACGCGTAAACGCGAGCAGATGTCATCGAGCATGTAGTAGAGGGGAGGACCCCCGGACTCCTCCCTCAGGGCGTTCAGGAGGCGTTCAACTTCCTCATTGATTGGTGTCACCCCATCCAAGAATTGCGGATCCGTGATCTCATCCAGCCACAGGGGACCTAGCAGTTCCCCACATTCAGCATCAGGCAGATCGATCCCCTTATGGATCACGTGCTCCCCATCACATGTCTCCACCCAGCCCAGAGATCCCCTGAGCTGACGGCTGGAGGCCGAAGGCCCCCTATCGATGGAGAAGAACACCCTGACGTAATGCTCCCTCCCGTAGGAGAGCAGGGGTCTGGCGATTAGGTCGAGCCTAGCCGCTACTCTGACGGTGAAGGAGATCAAAGCGCGTATCCCGAACTCCTTGTGAAAGGGAAGCTTCCTCCCCCACACCCCGTAGTACCTGAACAGCTTGTCCGGGTAGATGCCGAACAGGGGCGGGGTGTCCGTGGCCGTGACTCCCAACAGGCCACCCCTCCTGACGGCTCTCAGGAAGGAATCCATGTAGGGAGCCGGGGAGCCGAAAGGGTCTAGATCCAGATAGTGGGGTCTATTTCCCTCCCATGCGAGCTTCTCAGCTTCCAGCCTGGCGTCTGAGCAGGTCGCCCTGATCCTCACCCCATTGAGCCTCGCATTCAGCTTTATCACGTGGACTGCCAAGCAGTTGGAGTCGTTGGCCAGCACCTCATCGACTCCTCCCTCAACTGCCAGTCTGAGGGCCCTGACCCCCGACGCTGCCATGAGATCGGCGGCGCTCTCCACGTTCAAGGACCTGACGATTGAGATGGTGATGTCCCTGTTCAGTTTCATTCGCGGGTTGTAAAACACTGGCGCCTTCGTGTAGGACAGGCCCATCCTCTCCAAGTGCTCCAAGTCGGTGGAGTAGAAGGTCACGCTTCCCTCCCTATATAGCTTGAGCGGTATGCTGAGCGAGGGTTCCATCATGGGGAGGGAGGGCAAGTATATTATAAGGGGTAAACCAGGATCTGGAAAATCCACAGCCGCTATGATGGTAAAGGAGCGTTTAGAGAACCTAGGAGTGAGGGTAGGGGGAATAAGGACCCCAGAGGTCAGGTCTGGAGGGAGGAGGATAGGATTTGAGGTGGAGGACCTACTGACGGGGGAGAGAGCCCTGTTCGCCTCTGTCAACTACAGGGATGGTCCTAGGATCTCCAAATACGGTGTCAGGATAGATCTCTTTGAGAAGGTGGCAATTCCTGCCTTGGAGAACTCGATGAGGGAATGCGACCTAGTCTTGGTTGATGAGATCGGCAAGATGGAACTGTTCTCTGATAGGTTCGTGGAGGTTGTGAGGAAGCTGTGGGGGTCGGAGAAGGCGGCTCTCGGCACAGCCCCCGTCTCCAAAATCAAATTCGTAGAGGAGATATGCTCCCTGTCTGAGGTCTTCTGGATAGAGAGGGGGATGGCTGAAAGAGTCGCGGAGAAGCTAGTGGAGAGGATCCTCAGGTATCTGGGTAGGTTATGAGCCTGCTCTCCTCCCTGCGCTCCACCAAGTACAGCCTCTTGCCCACGAACTCCTTGGCTTTGTCCAAGGGTATCACGATCTTCACCAGTGCGTACGGCTCGTGAACCGGCCCAATTACGTCGCTGACCACTCCAACGAGGAGCAGATCCTCGGAGACGACCCTCCTGTCCTTAGGGTCTTCCTTGACCGGGGGCTTCATCTTCACCAAGAAGTTCCTAGACCTAGTCAGTTTCACGACCTCTCCCAGCACCCTCACTTCCTAGACCTCCTGATCGCCTCAGCCACCTTCTTAAGGAGCTCCTCCTTGCTTCCTTGGTAGACCACCTTCACCCTCCCCTCGAACCTGTACCACCTCGAGGGCCTGTGCTTCTCCTCCACCTCGTATTCTAGGGAGAGATATCTCAGGGCACTCACCACATCCTGGAGGGTCGGTTTCCTCACAGCAAGGGAGCGAGGTACCCTCCTGCCCTCGGACCTGCTCAACCTAGAATCGAAATAGGAGGGGTATATGATCTTGGGGCCCTTACGAGGCAACCTCTTCCCTCAGTAGAACCCCGTTCAGGATCCCGTGCTGGCCGGGCCTAGATGTTATCCTCACCAAGCCTAGCTCGGTCTTGACCAGCGCTCCCCTCGTTATTATCTTCCTCCTAGTCAGCACCTTGCTGGCCGGGTTCTCAACCACATCCAATATCTTCACCTTCTTCGTGGTGCCATCGCCCAGCGCGACGTTGACTTCGTGGTCCGACACCAGCTTGAGCTTCCTTCCGCCGCCCATTATCCTGATCGGCTTGAGCTTCCTAGCTCCAACTACAGTGAAGGCTGGCGGTCTACCGGCCTCCCTCCTCCTCTTCCCTCTACTCTTCCTTACCTTACCACCGGTAGGCTTCCTACCTCCGGGCATTACTGGACCGTGGTAGTAGTACGGCATGTTCCCACTTCACCTAGCTAGCTTGATCACTCCCATTAATAAGATTGGCTAGGGAGGCGAACACCACCGAGCCCGCTATGAGGGCCAAATCCAGTTGACTGAATCCTATCTCGGTCCTCGTAATGAGTATAGGCCATACTATGCTGTATGAGAACAGGTCATTGCCTCCCTCCATTGATAGGCGGTAGCTGTATCCCGAGAGGAACCCTATCAGCACGGAGAGGACCATCATGCCTATCAGGCCCAGATCCACAAGTAGGCCGATGAACATGGTGGGCGTGATCCCGTAAGCCTTGCCGAAGATCCCCCTGCCCAAGGATTGCGATGGGTGCAGGGGTATGGATGAGAGCCAGAAGGGCCCATATGGAGGTAGTGGTGTCAGGAAGTAGCTGCACAACTCTTTCGAGTAATAGTAGGTAGTTGTGAGTCTGAAAGCGACCCTCTCATAGGTCGGCACGTGAACGTACGACCTCACCTCCCCGATGGCGATGAACAGCACTAGAAGGATAATCATGAGTGCGAAGCCCCTAGGATCCCTCCTCCTGACCAGAAGTAGGAAGGTGGACAGGATCACCAAGAAGACATCCGCCCTGAATCCGTGGAGCATCATCAACGCGGAGGTCAGGGACAAGAAGACCCAAGGAGAGAGCCTGCGTCCGCCTTCCATCAACCGCCACAAGAGGCTCGGGTAGGAGATGAAGATCAGGAACATCCCGAAAGCTCCCTCGACGGGAGTCAGCGGTAGCTCCCTTATGACCCCCCAGTCTCCATATTGGAGGAATGAGTGCACCACGAAGAAGGTTCCAGAGGCATAAACCAAGAGTTGGAAGATGGGTGTCTCGCCCTTGCTGTGTGCAATGATGTAGGCGGCCAAGTTGAGCGCAGCCACCCACGTCAGGGCTATTAGTGGGTAGAGAGGAGTTATCTCCTTGAAGGAAACTGCCAATAGGGTGACCACTAGGACTTCACTGATGACGAGTGATATCCTATGCAATTTCCTACCGCCGACCTTGGAGTCAGCGACAAGACCCAGCTGAAAGGCTAGAACACCCAACCCAGATACCAGTACCCACCTGTAATCCAGCCCGTAACTTTGAGAGCCCAATAGAAGGATCGCCACTAGAATCGTGGATATACCTATCGTGGGGTGCACTGAGAAGAGGTATATCGCTTCTCTGAGCGATCTCATTTCTCCGGCCTCAGGGAGGTGAGAAGAACCATCACGGCGAGGAGGAGGTAGATGTATATGTTGAGGTCCAGTATTCCCGTCTCTATCCCGACGATCAAATAGGCGAATAGCACGGAGTAGGGGCCGAGCAGGTAGTCCGCTTTCTTGGAGAACCTGTAGGCTAGGGCCAGTAGGTAAGAGAAGACGAGAGAGACCACTACCGCACCTAGTATCCCCCAGTCTAGGAGAGGCCCTCCTATCAAGGTTGCCGTAGTCGATACAGTCCTCCTGCCTCCCACGTAGATACTTATCAAGGTTCTAGGACCATAACGCGACCCTCTGATGAGCCCCAGTGATGATAGAGCCGCTAGATGTACCCATCCGCCAGTAACCGGTCTGAAGGCGTATAGCCTGACTATCGTGTCGAGAGCCGCTATTGTGATTGTTGGTCTATAAAGAACCGAGAGAAGCGGGTTCTGGGCTAGGCCGGTGGTTAACGATCTTATCGCGCCTACCCCGAGGAAGAAAGCTGCTGCCATCAACAGGCCGAGGAAAACCTGCTTGTAATTGATCATTTTCCTGTGATAGAGCACAACAAGGGCCATCAATATGTAGGCTATCATCTCAGTTCTGAAAGCCAAGAAAAACGAGGGAATGAATCCTATTAGAGCTAGCGAGTAGGCCTCGCATCTCCTCAATTTCAAAGAGGAGAGGAGAAATGCGGTGCCGGGAACGGTGGTCCAAGCTAGATAGTTGAGGATGGGGGATAGCCCTCTTCTGAGCTCATCGTTCAGTAAAGGAAGGCCCCCTACTCTTGACACCTGCATGATGAAGGCTATGTAGCCTAACAGGAACATGACAACGCCGAGAAAGATAACCAGCCCCTTGTTATCGATAACGCGAAGATCTTCCTCCTTATAAGCCAAGAGAATCCCTAAGGCCATCACGAGTACGGTGGAATAAATCAAGATCATGGTCAGAGTTGAGACTCTAACCATTGATGACCAGAAGAATAGGAGGAAGCCCAAAGGGAGCATCCATGGGGAAAGTAGTATATCAATCAATCTTCTTATTATTGGAAGGCCTATGCCCCACCGCGGAGCTATTTTGCTTATACCTGAGGTGAGCGTACTGACATAGCTACAGGTCCTCCTAATGATCCTTAGGAATATGGAGGATTGAGCGGCTGTTGATAGCACCTCATATGAGGTGATGAGGAGCCTATAGGTTATGCTTGTCCTGACCAGTTTGGGCACGCCTAGTTTCCTCCATGCCCTTCCCAAAACCGAGGTACTGAACGATCTTAATAAGAGGGAAACCAGCAAAACCATCCCCCTACGGCTTGGGGATGAATGTCAGTCTGGTCACATCTATGTAATCTGACAGGGGTCGTGCGTTATCCAACAGGTTGGCATATACCGAGACTCCTGTTAAAGGTTTCTCCGTTCCGGCATAAACGTAAGCGGCGTCCAGCATGGCGCTGGTGTAGTTGACTCCCAGATCCCTGAGTATAGAATCGATCTCCCTCAGATCGTCAGGTGTGAGGGCCACCTTCTGAGTATAGTCGAATTTCATGGTTATGAACGAGTCGCCCAAGTAAACGAAGATGAAACCCCAGGGGATCCTCTTATAGATATTCCACTTCAACTGACTGTATAGATATGCGTTCGGCTTGAGGCCCGGCACGTCTATGATCAGTGAAGATCTGACCTTCACATCCCTGACGCCGTACTCTCCCGCTACCTTCCCGCTTATCTCCTCCAGCTTATCAGCTATCTTGCTAATGCTACCTGCCTTTATCGGATAAGTGTAAATCCTTATGACTGAGGGAGCGGTCGTCTTGAAGGTTATTTTCGAGGCGGCTATGTCCTCAACGTAAGCGTTCGGGCCCCCGATGGTTATCCTCTTGCCCTTGTACCATCCGAAGAGCCTCGTCTCGTAGGACCAAGTTATGAGAACATCGTCATGAAATTCCGTCCCGTTCATGGTCCACACGCCATCTACCCTTGCCTTGACTATGTATCCCATGGTGGAAAGTCTGCTAAACTCCAATGCTGCGTTCCTGATATTTAGGCCTGAGTACGCGTTGACCTCCTGAGGTGGGGGGAGGAGATTCTCATAGGCATAATAACCAGCAAATGCGACAATTATCAAGATTAAAAAAAGATCGAAGGCGTTTACGCCTAAGATCTTGCCGCTTTTCCTGTCTACTAGCTTCATCCCGCGTTTTCAGTCGAACTCAGATTTAAACTCACTGCCTTCCTCTTCTCCTTCCTCGCCCTTGCCTTTACCCTTCTCCTCGTAGGGCTTCGCTGCGATTATGTCATCGGTCTTAACTATCAGTATGGCAGTCTCGGTGGCAGCGGCTATGGCGTTCTTAACCCCTCTGTAGGTGTCGACCACTCCCAGCTCCTTCATGTCCGCCACCTTGCTGTTCACCGCATCTACTCCAACGTATATGTTCCCGGACTTGTGGGCGTTCCTTATCTCCACCAACGCATCCACGGCATCCATTCCGGAGTTCTCGGCCAGTATCCTAGGTATGCTCTCCAACGCGTTGGCGAAGGCCTCCATGGCCAGCTGCTCCTTGCTCTTCTCAGTGTGGGCGTAGTCCCTCAGCCTGAGGGCCAGCTCGGCCTGTATGGAGCCGCCTCCGTAGAACACCTTGCCGTCCTCCACGACGTTCCTCACCACGTAAAGGGCGTCCTTCAGGCCCCTCTCAGCCTCGTCCAGTATGGTATCGGCGCCCGCCCTGAGGAGTATGGTCACGGCCTTGGGATTCTCGCACTCCTCTATGAAGATCATCCTGTCGTCCCCTATCTTCCTCTCCTCAACTAGGCCAGCGTGACCCAGCTCGGCCTCGGTGAGGTCGTCCAGGTTGTTCACTATCTTTCCACCGGTTGCCTTCTCTATCCTCTGCATGTCCTTCTCGCTGACCCTCCTCACGGCCATTATGCCGTGCTTCGCAAGGAAGTGCTGGGCCACCTCGTCTATACCCTTCTGGCAGAACACAACGTTCGCTCCGGTGGCAGCTATCTTCTCGACCTTCTCCTTGAGTATCCTAGTCTCCTGCTCTATGAACTCCCTAAGCTCCTGAGGCGAGGATATCTGGATCTCCAGATCGATCTCAGGCTTCTTTATCTCCAAGGAGAGGTTGAGTATCGCTATCTTGGCGTCCTTCACCCTCTTGGGCATGTCCCTGTGCACTACCTCCTTGTCGAGAACGACACCCCTTATGAACTCGGTGTCAGAGAGACTCCCTCCCTTCTTCTTGACTATCTTGATGTTGTCTATGTCCACGTACCTCTTGTCCCCCTTCCTCTCCTCCACGGCCTTGACAGCCTTGACGGCAATCTCAGCCAGTTTCTTCTTCTCCGCGCTTATGAGCTTGCTGCTCATGGCAGTCTCAGCCACCTTCTTCAGCCACTCCTCATCGTCGGGATTGACCTCTATGGCCAGCTTCTCCAGCTCCTGCTCCACGAACTTGAGGGCCTTCTCGTACCCATCTATTATGATGGTCGGGTGGATGTCCTTCTGGAGGAGGTTCTCGGCCTCGGTGAGGAGCTCTCCAGCTAGCACAACGCTGGTTGTGGTGCCGTCGCCTACCTCCTTATCCTGAGCCTTGGCCAGA
>JAMOVA010000077.1 GCA_027061785.1 Thermoproteota archaeon | reverse complement strand
GACGCCCAGCGACACAGCCAGCTCGAACTCCCCCTTGGACACCTCGAGCGCTATGGCGGTGGTCATGACCCTCGTGTAACCCCTTATGTTACCCCCCACCATCAGGGCGACTCCCAGTTCCCCCAGAGCCCTCGAGAAGCCCATCACCACGGCCGCGGCCACCCCGGGGAGGGACTCGGATATCACTATCTTGGCCGCCTGACCCTCAGCAGCGCCCAAGGAGAGGGCCAGCTCCCCGTACATGTCCCAAGAGTGAGTGAGGACCCTGTAGGCGACCGATGTTATTAGAGGGGTTATCAGGATGGCCTGTCCGATCACTATGGCTTGGGGGGAGTAGAGCAACCTCAGCACACCCAGAGGACCCTGCCTGCTGAGGAGCAGGTAGAGGAGGAGACCTATCAGGACGGTGGGCACGCCCACCATACCCTCTAGGAGGGGAATGAGGGGTCGGGAGGCCCTGGGAGATCGCACGAGCAGGTAAGCCAAGGCGATGCTCCAGGTGGAGGCCAGCAGCGTCGCCGTTCCTGACACCATCAAGCTCCTGAGTACGATCTCCAGGACCTCCCTCACCGGATCACCCTCCAGCCAGCGCCTGCCACCTCTCTCTGAGCCAGTCCAACTTATCCTTTGCGGGATAGAAGAGGGGCTGCCCGTACTTGGAGACGCCGTAGTGAGCGATCAGGTCTTGAGCATCCTTCACCACGAAATCGGCGAAGGCCCTAGCATACTTGGCCTCCTCCCCCGTGCAGGAGGGCACTAGGTAAACGCTGTATATGTTGAGGAGCTCGTCACCGCCCTCGAACAGGACGACCAGTCCGGGGATCTTACCGTCCTTGCTGTACTTGAGGAACGTGCCTATGTCCGAGAGCACGTAAGCCCCCTTCTCGTTCGCCACCAGCAGGGTCGCGCCCATCCCGCTCCCAGTTTCCATGTACCAAGGCTTTCCCCTTGGATCCAACCCAGCAGCGCTCCATACGCTCAGCTCCTTGACATGGGTGCCGGAGTTATCTCCCCTGCTGGCGAAGCTTGCTCTTCCCTTCTCTCCCGCCTCATATATCCTCTTGAAAGCATCCACCGGCGACTTGGCCTCCTTCACATTAGCCGGATCTGAAGGGGGACCGGCTATGATGAAGTAGTTGTATGCGAAGATGCGCCCTTCCGCTATGGCCCCCTCTTCCATGTAACGTTTCTCCAAGCTGGGAGCGTGCACGAGGACCATGCAGGCATCACCCTGCTTCGCCCTCCTCAGAGCCTCACCGCTTCCCACCGCTATGAAGTCTAGCTCGACGTTGGGATGATTCCTCCTGAACTGATCTCCGAGGTAGTCGAGGAGCCCAGTGGCGTAGAGGCTGGTGGTAGTGGTTATCCTGACCCTCACAGGTCCGCTCTCCAACATGAGGAGGGAGGCGGCAACTACGATCAACACGACAGCTATTGCGGCTATGGTCTTGGCGCGCATGGGGATCACCCAGTGGGTCGGCTCGGGTTACTTATATCCGTTATCCGATAATGATTAACGCTTGAACCATCAGGTAGGTGTCATTCATCGAGCCAAGTCGCTCCCTTTATCGGGATGGATTCGACGAAATCAGTCTAGAACGGTGCGAGCTGACCCCAGTATCCGAGCGCGCAACCAGAGTTTCTCACTATGGTAAGATATATTTACGAAATATATCTCATGTTACTGATACACATGAACGTGAGGGCGGCCCTAGAGGAGGTCGTGGAGGAGTTCCTGAGGCTGGGGATCCCCAGCCTGAAGAGGAGGGAGATATCCCTACCCAAGCCGAAAGGAAAGGCAGTAGTCGTAACAGGTTTGAGAAGAACGGGGAAGACGTACCTGCTCTATCAGACGATGAAAGAGTACTTGGAGTCTGGAAAAAACCTAGATCAGCTGCTCTATGTGAATTTGGAGGACAACAGGCTCGAGGGGATCACTAGCAAGGACCTCTCCTACTTGGTGGAGATATACGCCTCGAGAAATCCCGGTAGTCACGAGATGTACCTCTTTTTGGATGAGGTTCAGGTGGTTCCGGGATGGGAGAAGTTCGTAAGGAGGCTGTTAGAGAGGAGGACTGCCTACATATTCGTCACGGGTTCTTCCTCCAGATTGCTCAGCTATGAGTTGGCTTCAACCCTCAGGGGGAGAAGCCTGACGCAGAAGCTCTTTCCCCTGTCCTTCAGGGAATTCCTCCGATTTAAGGGATTTTCCACCCCCCGGGTGTTCACGGAAGACGATAGAGGCGTTTTAGGAAGTTACTTGAAGGAGTACTTGGTTTACGGAGGCTTTCCGGAGTTGGTGGGGTATGACGAAATCCTGAAGGTGAAGACCCTTCAAGAGTACTTGGATCTCGTGATCTATCGGGATCTGGTTGAGAGGTACGGCATAGAAAAGCTGGGTGCTTTGAGGGCGCTCATAAGGGCGACGGTCAGGAACTTCGCGAGGAAATCCTCAGTGAGGAGGCTCCACACGATGCTGCTGTCCATGGGCGCTAAGATAAGCGTCAACAAGGTTTACGAGTACTTCTCCTACCTCGAAGATGTGGGATTCGTTCTACCCATCAGGAAGCTGGAGACAAGCGACATAGAATCCATGAGGACCATTCCCAAGCTCTATCTCATAGACAACGGATTCCCGACCATCTACGGCGTGAAAGATGAAGGTTTCAGGATGGAGAATTTGGTGGCGGTGGAGCTCCTGAGGAGGAAGCATTACTGGAAACCCCTTATGGAGGTGTATTACTGGGAATCCCGGGGGAAGGAGGTGGACTTCGTCGTGAGGGAAGGCGGGAAGATCAGGGAGCTGATACAGGTCTCGGCCTCACTCGATCACGATGTTAGGGAGAGGGAGTTCTCGGCTCTCTCAGCCGCCTCAAAGGCCCTCGGCTGTGAGAATCTGAAGGTGGTAACCGGGGGAGAGGAGGGTGTAGAGGAGTGGGATGGTAAGAGGATCGAGCTGATCCCCCTATGGAAGTGGCTCTTACTCGGTCCTGCTGGCACCAAAACGGTGAGCTGATGTCTGACCCCCTACAGCTGAGGTGCCCCGCAAGACGCCTCTTACAGGTAACTTTATAATCAGGCTGAGATCCGAGCCCTCAAGGTGAGTAGTGTGCGTTACCGGAGATTCCTTCTTTGAATGAGAGCATCTCCAAGGTTGTTTTGGCCTACTCAGGTGGTTTAGATACGACGGTCGCCATAAAGTGGTTCACCGAGCAGGGGGTCGAAGTAGTCACGTTCACGGCCGAGATCGGGCAGGGAACCGATCTGAAGGATGTGGAGAGGAGGGCGTACGAGGCCGGCGCCGTCAAGCACTACGGATTGAACTTGGTGGATGAGTTCGTCAGCGATTACGTGGCCCCGGCCATAAGGGCCAATGCCAAGTACGAGGGCGAGTATCCCCTCTCCAGCGCCCTCTCCAGGCCTCTGATCTCCACCAAGCTGGTCGAGATAGCCGAGAAGGAAGGCGCAGATGCAGTCGCGCACGGTTGCACCTCCAAGGGCAATGATCAGGTGAGGTTCGACATAACGGTGAGGGCCCTAAACCCGGATCTCAAGGTCGTGGCGCCCACCAGGATCTGGCGCTGGACGAGACAGCAGGAGATGGAGTACGCCAAGTCCAGGGGGTTGAGGATACCCGAGAGTCACAGCAAGTACTCGATAGATCAGAACCTCTGGGGCAGGAGCATAGAGGGCGGTCCGGTCGAGGATCCCTGGAACGAACCACCCGAGGACGCTTTCGAGTGGACGGTCTCCCCGGAGAATGCTCCCGACTCCCCCGAGTACGTGACACTGGGATTCGAGAAGGGGCTCCCCAGCTCCCTTAACGGGGAGGAGATGGGTCTAAAAGAGCTCATAGCCGAGCTGAACTCCCTGGCCGGGAAGCACGGGATAGGGAGGATAGACCACATGGAGAGCAGGATCATAGGGTTCAAGAGCAGGGAGGTCTACGAGGCCCCCGCTGCTGTGGTCATCCTGAAGGCCCACAAGGACTTGGAGAAGCTGGTGCTGACGAGGAGGGAGCTGCAGTTCAAGGAGCTGGCCGATAGGGAATGGACCAACTTGGTTTACGAGGGGCTATGGGGCGACCCCTTGAGGGAGAGCCTTCAAGAGATGATCAGGAGGATGAACGAGTTCGTCACCGGGG
Source organism: Thermoproteota archaeon (assembly GCA_027061785.1). Taxonomy (GTDB): domain Archaea; phylum Korarchaeota; class Korarchaeia; order Korarchaeales; family Korarchaeaceae; genus Korarchaeum. The sequence continues at coordinate 4,375 of JAMOVA010000077.1, read as the reverse complement.
AGGTCAGGTTGAAGCTCTATAAGGGAAGCGCGGTCGTGGTGGGTAGGAAGTCCCAGTACGCAGCCTACAGCCTAGAGGTCGCGGGATACGACGAGGGCTGGTATCCCACCGACGAGGAGGCCAGGGGCTTCATACAGGCTTGGGGACTTCACACACTCATGGCGAGGGCGGCGAGGAGGGGTGTATCGAAGGTCGGGATTGGGTGATCAGCCGGACTGGCTCGCCGAGTTCACCTCATCCCTAGATTCGGATAAGGCTCTATTCAGGGCGGTGGTGCTCACCGCCTACGCTCACTTTTTCCACCTGCTTGAGAAAGGGGTTATACCTAAGGAGGCTTCCAGCGTCCTGAAGTGGTTGAAGGAAGCCCTCGAGAGGGAGGAAGAGATACTCTCGGGGAAGTACGAGGACGTGCATGAGGCCTTGGAGGCGTGGCTCCTCGAGAAGGCGGGAAAGGAGGCTGGCTGGTTGGCGTATGGTAAGAGCAGGAACGATCAGGTCGCCACGGCCCTGAGGCTGGTCCTCAGGTGGAAGTTGACTGGGCTGCTCTGGGAGCTCAACAGGCTGAGAGGGTCGCTGCTCGACGCGGCCGAGAGGCACCTCAACGTCAAGATACCCCTTTTCACGCACCTCCAACCAGCCCAGCCTTCTCTAGCCTCGCATTACCTGTTGTACGTGGAGGGAGAGGTCTTCCACCACTACAGGACGATATGGCACGTGTTGAGGGAAGTGGTGGATCTCTGCCCGCTGGGTTCCGGCCCTGTAGCTGGAAGTTCGGTTTCGCTGGATAGGGGGAGGCTTGCGGAACTCTTGGGCTTCTCGGGAGTTGAGAATAACACCTTACTAGCTACTGGGAGCAGGACATTCGCGGCCCTCTCCGTGGGCCCGGTGGCGAGCCTGATGGTCGCCCTAAGCAGGGTCGCGGAGGACCTGATAATCTGGTCGACTCCCCAGTTCTCCCTAGTTGAGCTGCCGGAGGAGCACATCTCGACCAGCAGCATCATGCCCCAGAAGAGGAACGCGGTAACCTTGGAGCTCATAAGGGCGAAAGCCGGAACCGTGATCGGGTCCCTAATCTCCCTGCTCACGATCACCAAGGGGGTTCCCAGCGGGTACAACCTGGACCTCCAAGAGGCGAATCTCCACATACTGAGACCTGTCGAGGAGGCTGCATCCTCGGCTAGGGTATTGGCGGACCTGATGAGGGGCATCAGGTTCAAGGAGATCGTCGTACCCTCGACATTGGCTCAGGACATTGCCGAGAGGCTCGCTAGGGAGAGAAGAATCACGTATAGGGAGGCCCACTCGCTGCTGGCCTCGACCCTCAGGGAGATGGGGTGGGACCTGCTCGAGGCTGCTGATAAGCTGGGAGTGGACATCCCCGACGTGGAAGACGTTCTGAGGGAGAGGGGGAGGGGAGCTCCCAACCCCGAGCTGGTCGCCAAGGAGATAGAATCGAGAAGGAGGCTGCTGAGGGACGATGTGGAGAAACTCACCTCCTACGAGGAGGAGAAGGTGAGGGCCGAGAGGTCCCTCCTCTCGATGACTGAGGATTAGCCAGCCGAGAGCCTCCTCAAATCCTGATCCAGCTCCTCCTCTATCAGGCTTATTTCCTCCAACAGATCCTCCACGAGCACTGGAGGGAATACCTTGACGAAGGAGAGCGAGTACACTTCGGTTAAAATCTCTTCCAGACCATCCATGGTCCATTCCATCCCTTCCTCTAGGAAATATTCGTCTAGATCAACGTATCCCTCACCAAAGGCGACCACCGGGATCACGGCCCACGTAAGTCCACCGTTACCGTCCTCAACTCCACTGGGAATCGGGAGGAGTCCGTTTGAGGTGAACGGATTGAACACGTAGACCTTACTCCTTCCCCCTCTCCTCTCCAAAAGTCCAGCCAGAGCAACCGAGTTGACCGGTATCTCATCGAACAGGGATCTGCTGAACAGATCACTCACGTAGTATAGGGAGGGGATTATCGCCACCCTCATGTCCTTTAGCGTGGGAAGGGTTTCTAAGACTCTCTCTGCTATTCGAGCAGCCTCCTCATCACTTATTGGTCTAAGAGGCACCTCGTTCATGAGTACGGGGATACAAAGCAAGTCTATGGCCTCCGGTATCATGATCACTCCTCGCTCGAAAACTCGTCGCCTTTAATTAAATGTTTACCCCGTTCCGGGTGTAATTTTGATGTTAATTCAGGGAAAAAAGCGTCAGATTAATCATCAATCTCCTCCCTTCCACTCCCACGCCTCGGGCTTGCTGATCTCGAGGGGACCGTTGAGCTGCGGTATCTCGGTAAGTTGGAAGATGGCGGTGGAGGTGAGGTTCCCGTCCGTAATGGACACCTCGATCTTCACCAAGTAGCCCTCTGTGGTATCGAAGTAGAACTTGGTGGTCATGTTAACATCCGGCTTGGGGTAGCTCGCGGTGAAGTTCGTGTAATTGACCACGGGATGGGGCCCCCAAGGCATCTCCACATTGGTGATCCCGTTGTATTTCAGGAAGATTTGATTACCCTTCCCCAAGTTGAAGGGCAGGCCTATTGTATCAACACCCATCAGCTCCTTGGGCATGGCCACCAAGCTGAATGGTACGTCGTAGCATTGAGCCGCGGGACCCGTCTCATTTACCGGGCATAGATGATAGGCTGGCCAAGAGAAGCCATCCACTCTAACGGTCCTATTCGCTCTCTGGGTCTCAATGCTCTTGTTTCCGTAGCTCATCAGGATCCTCAATTCCTGCTTCAGGACGCTTCCCTTACCTACGGAGAAGGTGAGTTTGTTGATGGAGGCATATCTATCCTCGAATGAGGTCCCTCCCGCCATTTCAGAGAGTAGATAGAGACCCACTGCGAAGAGGACTGCCAGGATCACTATCACAGACACCAGAAGTTTGTTCATTGTTATCGGTAGTGGTGGTGGCTATCGCAATATATTCTTATTGGGCTAGGAAAGGAGCCACTCGTTGCCCAAGTAAACCTCCAATCCCTGCTCCCTAGCGATCTTAACAGCTTCATCAGCGAACTCCCTCCTGGTCAGGGGCAGGTCGCTGGCGAGGTGCTCCGGGTGGAAGGCCAGCAGCACGTATGGGATATTCACATCCAGCGAGGCTAAGAACTCAGCTATCCCTCGGATCTCCTCCAGATCTACATAGTAGGGAACCATCAACGTGCTCACGACCAGCAGGGGCGGATCCTCCCTCTCTTTGGCGAGTCTCGCCGCCGTCCTCAGGTTCTCCAGCACCCTGTCCCTCCCCCTCACCCCGGTGAGGGCCTCGTACACGGAGGGAGTCCACGCCTTGAAGTCCACCTTAACTATCCCCCCGCTCTCTAGGGAGGCCTCGGCCATCTTCAGGAATATCCCCGGATTTTGAAGCCCATTAGTCTCCCAGCACATTCTCTTGATCCCGGACGCCATATCCCTGACCTTCCTGTAGAGCGAGAAGAGCTGGGGCGTCCACGGGCTGGGATCTCCCCCGAAGGCGCATATGCAGGTAACATCATCCCTAAGGGCCTCTCTGAGCAGTGAGTTAAGTGACATGAGGGGCCTTCCCATGGCGGCCATTCTCTTGTGCTCCGCGTTCTGGCAGAAGAAGCAGTCGAGGTTGCATGATCCGTAGAAGACTGCCAGATTGTACTTTCCGATTTCCGGGCCGCATGTATCCGTGAATTCCGGATAACCGCGGCAGGTGGCCGCTGGGCATATTGGGGTGGCGACGCAGTTGGTGGGGAGTGGATCCAGGTAGTAGAGGCCCGTCGCCAGGTTCCAGCTCCCCGTCAGTGGTCTGAGCCCGTTCCTGTTGATCACGGTCCCGCAGTACCCTCTCTCCCCCTCATCCAGCTCGCAGCCGTTCACGCATAGCGGGCATTTGAGCTCCCCTCCCCTCGGGGGGTGTGGCGGGAGGCCCATGGAGCTCCTCCACTTCTCCCTCCTTCTCCTCACGATATCCAAGGAGTCCGGCCTCTTCCTGAGGCACTCGAGGCACACTGAGAGGGACTGGCTGACCCTCGCGCTACCGCAAAGCTCGCACCTCGTCATGACCCTAGCACAACCCTCCTCGTGAACCCATTAACTATGACGGTCCACTCGCCTTCGGGCAGCGGGCCAGCGCTTATCCTCGTCTCCACGACGGCCAGGCACTGTATGCAGGCTTTGTAACTCCTTTCCAAGTCGACTACAATCCTAAGTACCCTGTTGTCTAGGTCCAGCTCGTACCACTGTACCACATGCCTGTAGCAGGGATTAGGCGCGCCTTCCTTGATCAGGATGAGGAGGTCGTTGTAGCCCACCGCCACCGTGATGTCCCTCCCGGCCATCGATCCGCAGGAGGCTGAACTACTGACCTTGAGCTCAAACAAGCCCTTCTCCCT
>JAMOVA010000076.1 GCA_027061785.1 Thermoproteota archaeon | reverse complement strand
CGTGGCCAGGACCTCTATGACATCCCCGTTCTTGGCCTTCCTGTACGCCTTGATCAGGTTCGTCAGGGGACCGGGGCAGGAGATGCCCCTCGCATCAATAGATATAGTGGGAGTTACATCCGTCATAATGATCAACCCTTCATATTAGTGGTGTTGTAAAACGGGGTTTTCACAATAAAAACTCAACGGAAAAGTCGTAAAGAGCTTGTTAGGGATGTCTAAGAAAATTTAGGAGCTATACAACTCTCACAGAATGGTAACTTGACTGTAGGCCTATAGTGGTAAAGAGTGATGGGTTAAAAGTAAGATACCAAGGCATACTGTCGTCTTGGACTGATTAGCGGGCCGTTACCTTGATCAGGGCCCTGATGACGCCTCCTTCCTCGGTCAGGGAGATCAGCTCGTTGCCGGTCCTCTCGACCCACGCCTTGACGTCGCTCTTGAATCCCGGGTCCGTGGCCAGGACCTCTATGACATCCCCGTTCTTGGCCTTCCTGTACGCCTTGATCAGGTTCGTCAGGGGACCGGGGCAGGAGATGCCCCTCGCATCAATAGATATAGTGGGAGTTACATCCGTCATGACAGTCACCTCACACGAACACTACTTGACTCTCACTGACCTCCGCCAAAAAGGTTGCGGCCCCGACCACATCGTCGACTATGGGATCGACCTGTTCCTTGCTATACCCTAGAGCCTCCATCGTCATGGAACAGAGGAAGATCTTGACGTCTCCCAGCTCTTTGGCCGTCTTGAGCATCTCGTACCAGGAATCTACTCCCATGCTGGCCATCCCAGCCATCATCCTCTGAGCCAAGTCCTCGAATTCCTTGGGCGCTCTCAGCTCAGGCTTGTCTTTCATGAAGTAGGGCGTGGCGAAGCTGGTAACGAAGATCCTGACAGGGATGTCGTAGCCAGCGGCCGTCTGCGCCAGAACTCCGGCCAGAATGAGGGAGTCCGCCCTCCCAGTATAGAGCACTATTCCGAACCCCTTCATGAGGTCACCGGAGGAGTGGATTGGGTGATAAAAATAACCTTGATCCGAGAGCGAGCGCCTCACCGCGTTCCTTCGTTTCCCACTATTTTCATCACTACTTCAAACTTCAGAGATCGGACTCGCTGGCGCACTTCCCTATCGCAGTCACGGCGTTGAGGAGTATGGCGAGCCCCCTCTGAAAATCGGCATCCGACAACTTCTCCATCAGAGCGGTTGGGACAACCCTTTCCTTCTTCTCCACATACTGGGCGATAGTCTTCAAGCATTCAGGAGCCATAACGAATCCCGTAGCCTGCATCAACTCCGCTATAGCTTTAACAGCCTCTTCCTTCACGAAGCCCCTCTGGAGGGCTACCAATCCGAATACTAGGCCCAGTAGATCGTCCAGAAGCCCCGCCTCCGAGAAGAGCTCCAACTTCTCCAGTAGTTTTCCCGTCCTCTCCAAGAACTCCTCCAGCCTGTCTGCATTATCCAGAAGCTTGTTAAGCTTCTCCACCTTATCCGAATCGAGGGATATCGTCACCTCACCCATAACAATCACCTCATCTCCTCAACTACCTTACATCAACCCGGTCAGGATGTACTTCCAGTACATCTTGGTGAAGGCCATCTTCATCGCGTGGAAGAGCCAATTGGGTATGAGGCCAGGCGGAATGTTGTAGCGATAGTTGGAGACCTGAGCCGAGGCCCTGCTCTCCCCCATCTCTATCAGGCAGAAGCTCTGGCCATCGAATGTTTCCTTAATTCCTCCTCTTATATCAGCCGCTATGTTGTTAGCTAAAGTTGCCGCTTGGAAGTGCGCGACAACGCCCGTCTTCGGAATTGGAAGGGCCGTCGCATCACCAATAGCGAACGCATCATCGTAGCCTTTGACCGTTAGGAAGTGCTTGTCTACCGGCACCCAGCCCTCGTCATCCCCTATACCAGAGTTGATGATCACTTCAGATCCCCTGTGCGGTGGACTTAGGATGAGTATGTCGTAGTCTAGGGAATCACCCTCAGCGGACATGACCTTCCTGTTCTTGCCGTCTATCTCATCCACCGTGAAGTAGGTGACGAGCTCAATTCCCCTCTTGGCCATCTCCTCCTCCACCAGCTTGTTAAGCAGGTGCGGACCGTACGCCCTACCCATGGGAGAGAGATACACGAGTTCTATGGAGTCCCTGACCCCCCTCCTCCGGAAGAGCTCATCGGCGAGGAAGACCATCTCTAAGGGGGCGACCGGACACTTGTAGGTGAGCCCCCCCACCCCCACTAGAACTCTACCGCTCTTTATGGACATCAACTTCTTCCTGAGCCTCATGGAAGCTCCGAAACTCCAGAAGTGATCGGCCCCGCCTTTAAACCCGGGGATATCATCGTAGTACAGAGTAGAGCCCGTGGCTATCACCAGATAGTCGTAGCTCCTCTCCGAGCCGTCTTTCAGCGATACCTTCCTGTCATCTAGGTCTATCTTGGTCACCTCTGCTTGGGTGAACTTCACATTCTCTTTGTAAAGAGCCACCCTGCACAGGGAGATTTCCTCTCTCTCAGCTTCTCCCACAGCGGAGAAAAGGAAACCGGGTTGATACCAGTGGGTACCCTCCTTATCTATGACTTCAATAGACAGCTCGTCAGGCCCTAGCCTCCTCGCGAGTCTGTTAGCGAGTATCGTGCCCCCATCTCCTCCTCCGAGTATCAGAACTCTCTTTTCCATGATTATATCCCCTCTTAACGCGATCTGCCAATTCGACGCGGATCGTGTAACTTATAGAGCTATCGCGCTTTTATGTGAACGAACGTAAATATCTTGAATTGGATCAAAGAGGCCCCCTCCTAAGGGCTAGGGTGGGCTGACACGCGACTCGATGCGTTCAAAACGACGAGAGCATGGCCCCTGAAACTAGAAAAAGTATTAATAAAGTCTAGATCGTATCAAACGGGTGGCTTATGGACTTAAAAGCTGTTAAACTACTCATCGAGAGGAATGCAAAGAAGTCATGGAACCCACTGGGTGTTAAAGAAGGTTACTGCAGCAGCTGGGCCGAAGGCATGAGTTTTCCAGAAAAAGGAGAGACGCTCCTCTACACGGGATGTCTCTATCAGATGATCCCCTACATAGATATGTTCGCTAGACTGTTGAAAGGATTCGAGAACATGAATCCGGCCCTATTCAGCATCGCCATGAAGATCAATGAGTTGGCTGATTCACTAGGCCTCGATACCATAAGCCTGCTGGCGTCAATAGAGATATCCAAGAGGGACAGGGAGAGATATTTCAACATAGTGAGGAACATAGCTAATGCACTGACCTCGGCCGGGGTCAAGTTCGCCTACATGAAGGAGGAACCGTATAACGGAGTCCTGTATCACGATCTGGGAATGGATGACCTGTTTGAGGCCCACGTCAAGAGACTGGCCCGCAAAATAAAGGAAACGGGAGCTAAGAGGGTGATCACAGTCGATCCTCACACCACGTACATGCTGAACTACCTAATCAAGGAGTTCGTCGAGGACTTCGACGTGGAAGTTGTCCACTACATGGATGTACTCCTAGAGAAGGGTTACGAGCCGGAGCTGATCGGGCCAAAGGAAGTGGTGATACACGATCCCTGCTATTTGGCGAGGTGGAACGACCTGATAGACCAGCCGAGAACCCTCCTCACGCGGGCCGGAGCGAAAGTGAGAGAACCGGAGTTCTCTAGGAAGTTTACCGGATGTTGTGGAGGACCCATAGAGTCTCTGTTCCCCTCACTATCCTCAAAACTCGCCGAGAAGAGAATGAAGGAACTCAAAGAAAGCGGGTCCCCCTGTCTAACTGTGATGTGTCCAATATGCCTTACCAACTTCCAGAGGGAGGCTGACAAGCTGGGGGTAAGGGTATTTGACATTATGGAGGTGATAAAATGACGGACCTAACGGAGGTGAGCCAACTACTCAACAAGGCATCAGAGGATCCCGTGCTCAGAACCGCCTTAGACAGAGCGATCGCATCCTACTGGAAGAAGAGGAAGCAGGTGATGGAGAGATATCCCTACGTGAAAGAGCTAGCCGATGAGGTCAGGAAGATCAAGGAATGGTCGATAGATCACATGGACGAGCTACTCGGACAGGCAATGGATAGCGTGGAGAGGAGAGGAGGTAGTGCTTACGTGGCGAAGACCGCTGAGGACGCGAGGAGAATAGTAGATGAGTTGGTGGGAACCGGGAAGATAATTACGAAGGCAAAGAGCATGACCACGGAGGAGCTCAAACTCAGGGAGTTCCTAATCGAGAGGGGGAATGAGGTCTACGAGACCGACTTGGGAGAGTTCCTGGTTCAGTTCTTGGGGCCCAAACCCATGCACTTCATCTCTCCATCCATCCATCTCACGAGGGAGAAGGTGGCCGAGTTCCTCAGGGAGTTCTTGGGTGTGGAGGTGGACAAGGACGATATAGAAGGGATGGTCGCTCAAGTTAGGAGGTTCCTCAGGGACAAGTACTTCAACGCAGATGTGGGGATAAGCGGAGCCAACGTATTCGCCGCCGACAGGGGAGCCGTCTTCCTGATAGAGAACGAGTCCAACATAAGGCTCTCTATTTCCCTGCCACCCAAGTACATAGCGGTGGTCGGAATGGAGAAGATAGTCCCCACGATGGGGGACGCTTGGAAGGTGGTGGAGGTCATAAGCAGGTACGGGGGCTACAAGGTAACTTCTTACGTGAACACCGTCATGGGACCAGCCAAGGTGGGTAAAGGGGACATAGGACCTGAGGAATACCACGTAATCTTCTTGGATAACGGAAGGAGGGAGGCTTCTAAGGATCCCATACTCAAGCAGACCCTCTACTGCCTGAGATGCGGGGCCTGCCAGTACCTCTGCCCTGTCTTCGGGATAGTGGGAGGATACTGGGCGGGACTCAACTCGGCTTACTCCGGGGGGATAGGGGTCATGTGGGAGTACATAACCGGAGACAAGGAGACAGCCACTCAACACGCCTTCGCATGTCTTCTGTGCGGTAGATGCATGGAGGCCTGTCCGATGAGGATAAACCAACCAGAAGTCTTGAGAGAGATAAGAAGGAGATTCATGGCCGAGATCTAGCCCATCCCCATACAGCTCCTTCCCTCACTCATTTCTGCGGACGACCCTCCTTCGCACCTCTAAGGTGCCCTTTCCGCGTAGAAAATGGTAGTGGGAAAATGGAGGATCATGAGATCAGGGGAGGACATCTCCCAAAGGATTTTACCCCCCTGACATCGCCTCCCAAACCCAGTATCTTCTTCCAAGCAGACCATACCTCCGGACACGGTAATTTCGAGGCTCTGGGGCACATTATTGCTGGCGAGCGTTCTTCCATCGCCTTAGCCCTGCCATCGTCAAGGATTATCACGTGGAATTCCCTAGGACCGTGAGCTCCGTAAGTCACCCTTTTCTCTATATCTCCCGTCTTGCTCGGCCCTCCCACGAACCCCAAGAAGGAATACTCTCCCTCGCTATATCTAGAGATGAACTCCGTGATCGCGAAAGCTTCAGCGTAGCTTGCTACCAGCTCCTCGAGACCGGCCACTATTATGTGGATCTCGGGACTCATGGTGATTAGCCTGTCTATTCCGCTGTCGGGGAGGAAGGACATTGCGCCAGGATCGGCAGCCAGTGCCCTGACTCCCGTGATACCCACGTCAGCCTCATGAAGCTTCTTCCTGTAGTAGGCTGCGAGAGATTCCTCGATCTCACCGCTGAGGTTCAAATCCTTCAAGTGTTCTAGGACCACATCGCCACCGATCTTGGGTAGCAGGTAAGAGACAGCTAGGGGGACCGAGGAGTCCAGTACGGTATTATCCTCACGCAGCTCTTTTCCAACACCGATCTCCTCCACAGCGAAGTCGAAGGATTTGATGACGATCTTCCCTGATCCCACCAAGCTCTTGACTATATCTATGGCCTCCTGCCTAGAGGAGGCCCTGTAACAGTGGCCCTTGTTCTCCTCGATGTTCTCACACGCCTCCTCGACGAGGTGATCGATCTCGTCGAATGCCTTCTCCCTCAAAGAGAGTATCTCCTTCATCGCGTCCTCATTCACTTCACCGAAGCAGAAGGCCAGCTTCTCCAAAATGAAATCGGCTAGGGGCCCTGAGGCATTCCCGGACAGCACCTCGTCTACTAGCTGCAGATTGGTGGAGAAGGGACCGCCTTCTATGGCCCCTCTCAGCTCGGATAAGTCGCGAAGGAGAATGGACATTGGTCTCACCTCCCATCAGTAGGGGGAGTTTTTAATAACGGCTGCCCATTTCCCTGAAGGTGACCTCCCTAGCGAGAAGCTGAGGAACAGCTCGGAATCCCTCAGGGACTCGATGACAGGCTAGTACGCGAGACTCCGTCGTCAATTCCTCGCTTTTAATACATACAGTCGTGAAGGTAGAGGATGGTATATCACTGGACCTCCTGAGTCTCTAACGGATGCTCGGCAGCACGCCATGAGAATTCGATTCAGCGCCAGTCGAACCTTTTCATGGAACATTAAAAGGAAGTAAACTCGGTTCAAACCGATGAGAGGTACGATCATCTTGGCATTGTTACTCATCGTCTTGGGACTAATTGCAATCACTTACTGGGATTGGAGTAGAGGAGGAGAAAGGACAGGTACTAGCACCAGCACCTATCCCAATCATACTTATGGCCAGACGACTACCGGGTGGATGATGAGCAGCTGGAAATTAGGTCATCTGTCTGAAATCAGCTTTCCGCAGGTGAAGGTGGAGTACATCGAGCTGAAGAAGTTTCCTCTGGCTCAGAATCTACCCATGAAGGAGTCAGACCTCCTCAATCCTAGGCTAATATCCGAGCTGGGCATAGATGGAAGCAAAGAGAAGCTTCTCAACGATGGTTTCGTTCTGGTTAAGTGGGGGAGGTACAGCGACTTCTCTAAAGCCTACTCGGCTCTGAAAAGGTATCCCATCTACGTGACTGTCGATAGCTTCCTCCACGCGTACCACGTTCAGTTCGATTCGATACTCGCCGATATAGAGGAGAAGTACCTCTTTCACGACCTATACAATCTCACCTCCATCATGTTAGAGCGCAGCAGCTCCGACGTCTTGAAGGCCGGTGAACCAGGGCTGAAGAACCTAGCGTACTTCTCGGTGGCCATGAAGCTCCTCGATCCCAGCTTCTCCCCTCCCGACGAGGTTAAAGGGCTGGTGGAGGCTGAGATCAAGCTCATAGACGAGGGGAAGATGGCCAACAGCACCATCTTCGGGTACATGGAGGACTACAGCCAGTACAGGCCAAGAGGTCACTACACTAGGTCTGAGAAACTGGAGAGGTACTTCAGAGCGATGATGTGGTACGGGAGGATGGCCTTCCTGATGAGTAAAGGATTGGTGAGTGAGGAAAGGTCCAGGGAGCTCACAGTACAGGCTTCTCTCATAGCTGCGCATCTCTCCTCCGACTCCAACGCCTCGAAGTACTGGGAGAGGATATACGCGGTCACCTCCTTCTTCGTGGGGTTCGCGGACGACTACACACCCTACGACTATCTGGAGGTACTGAAGTCCCTTTTCGGAGGAAGTCTCTCCTTGGAGGAGCTGAACTCCATCAAGAAGGACGACGTTATACTCAGATTCAGACACGAGCTGCTGAAGAGGGGGAAACCCAAGATATACGGGGGGACAGGGGCCTGCGAGGTCACTCCACCCATCACGGAGGAGAAGCTGGAGAAGTGCTTGGAGAAGTCGGCTGGCATGAGGTTCATGGGTCAGAGGTACGTGCCGGACTCTTACGTCTTCCAGAGGCTGGTGGCCCCTTCAGTCGGCCTCTTCAAAGGTAGCGGAAGGCCCTTCACCCTAGTGTACACGCAGCTCGGTCCGGCAAGGGGGTTCCCGAGGGGACTGGATTGGTTCGCCGTCATAGGGAGCGACAGGGCCCTGAGCATCATAAGAGAGGAGGGCGACGCGAGCTACGAGGGATACGAGGACAGGTTGAAGGAACTGAGGGAGGAGTTCTCCTCAGTCGACTGGTCGAGGAACCTCTACTGGTCGTGGCTGGATGTGCTCCGCCTCCTGGTCAGCGAGAGGGGAGAGGAATACCCGCCCTACATGAGGTCCGAGGCTTGGCTGGACAGGCAGCTCCAGGCAGCGCTGGCATCGTGGACCGAGCTGAGGCACGACACCATACTCTACGCCAAGCAGAGCTACACACCAAAGCTCACGGCCGCGCCTCCCCCTGCTGAGTTGGGGGCGGTGGAGCCCCTGCCCCAAGTGTATCAGAGGCTCGAGTCCCTGGTCAATCAGACGATGAGGGGCTTGGAGGAGATGGGTTACCTGAGCCAGGAGGCAAAGGCGAGGCTGGAGGTCCTAGCGAGGGCACTCAGGACCGCTAAAGAGATCTCAGTGAAGGAGCTGAATGGGGAACCGCTGAACGAGAGCGACCTCTACTTCATAGGGAACTTTGCCGACGTGATGGATTCCATCATGACCGGGCTGGACGAGAGGGCCAAGAGCACTGTGTTAGTGGCTGATGTGCACACCGACCTGAACAGCGGTGAGGTGCTGGAGGAGGCCGTGGGCAAACTGGACCTGATAGTGGTGGC
>JAMOVA010000075.1 GCA_027061785.1 Thermoproteota archaeon | reverse complement strand
TAATACTCTAGGAGATCGCTCAAGCTCTCGTAAAAGGCCCTAACATCCACCTCTATAGAGCCCGATTTTATTAGGAGATCCATCTCTAGGAGGGAGTAGGGGGATAGGCTCAACGCCTTGCTCCTCCTGATGAAGTCGACAACTTCCCTGTGGTGCTTGTCCTCCCTAGATGCCAGTGCTAACAGGACATCCGTCTCTATGAGCATCACTCGTCCACTTCCCCAGCTAGATGCTCCTCCGCCACCTTTCGGAGTCTCCTGATCTCCTTGGAGACATCTTTAGTGCCCCTCTTGACCGACATGACGAGCCTCTCGATCGGATCCCTGACCGGTTCTATGATTATCCTATCACCCTCGACCCTTAACCTGACTATTTTGGAGGAGAGCTTCCTCCTCATGTGAGCGGGGATCAGTATCCTGCCCTTCTCGTCGATCCTGGATATGACGGCCATCCTTATAATCCCACTTCCCACCCTTATAAGTATCTATGTCCCACATATTCGATGTATGGGGGAGAGAGCGCCCTTCGAAGTTAGAGAAACTCGTTTCTTGGGTGAGACTCAAGGGGTATGAAGTGTGATGACCGATTGCAACACCCAAAGGTAAGAGCCACTGTGCTCGATCTTCCCAGCGAGCTCCACCAGGGTTAGTACGATCATCGTTGAGTACAAGGCGATTAAAAAGTCTCAGAAGAGACCCAGGAATTTCTTCTTTTTCCTAGGTCCCCTGGGTTTTCCGGCATCACTTCGCTTCTTCCTCCATCTCCCTGACTTGGTTCTGGATCGAGGGACCTTACCGACGTGTGGTATCCTGCCGGCCCTCCTGTCCGTCGAGTAGGGGCTTTTATTCTTAGATCTGGATTTCCGTGCCATACTCTAACACACCGGAAAAAGATAAAAAGCTTATGTAAATCGCCCCAGCAAGGTCTTTTCATTTAATCATTGGAGTGTTGAGGGGGCAATATACGCCCAATCACCGAACTGATACTACCGAGGAATCCACTGATCTTGAGAGCCATTAGAAAGGGAGATCGCTGGTCTCCATGACCGGGGAATGCACCATCGCGTGCTCCTTATCAGGAGAATCTCCTGCTGACTACGACTTTCTCCTTCAACTTGCCCTTCCAGCCACTGAATCTCTCTTTATCTACGATCTCCCCGCTCTCCCAATCCATTTTCAGGTACACGGAGTCCCCTTTATCTGTCCTCAATCTTATGATCCATGCTCTAGGGCTGGACCTGGATTCCCTGACCTCCACCTCTCTAGCATCCGTAATGAGAGATCGTGCCTTCTGGATAGCTAGTTCCCTCGATATCCTCCTCTCAACTCTTTCCAGGGCTCCATCCTTGGATAGGATGATCCGGTACTCCCATCCGTCGGCGATTCCCTCGATAGACCACTTTCCGCTTCTATATTCTGCCGATACCACGTTTGGCCTCACACCGTATCTCTTCTCCCACTCCGAGAGGGCAATTTCCTCGGCGCAAACCCTCTTTATCCTGCTATCCATGACTTCCACGCCCCGACCATCCTTGGGCACGGCGACCTCCTTCGCCCAGCATTTGTCCTCGAGCCTCGCTAGGTAGTGGTCGCCCTCGCTCTCTAGCGAGACGAGCTCCATTCTGGGGAACGCCGATCGGATCATCTCGGCTGCTCCACCCTCGTTAACCTCTACGTGGATGAGCCTTCCCTCTCCGATGCTCAGGTCGTATCTGAAGCGGGCCGTTCCTCCGATTGAGGTGAGGACGACGCTCAAGTGCTTGGGCGTCTCGAAGTCGAGGGAGGTAACTGACCACTCGAACACGGGTAGCTTGGAGGAAATGGAGTCGAGGGCCATTTCCTTGAGGAGGCTAGTCTGGATCCTGTTCATCTCGAGCAGACCTCCGTCCTCAGCACTGGCCCTGACGAACACGTACTCCTCGTCCAGCTCTAGCAGCGCCTCGTACACATCCTCCATCCTGGAGAGGGAGAGTACCCTGCCCCCTAGCCTCTCCTCCAGTATTTTGGTTACCGCATCCCTCCCCAGATATACGTGGAACTCCGCTATCCTTCCGGTGGTCCTGTGTATCCTCACCTTCCCTACATGCTGGGGAGAGGTGACCCAGAACGTCGCCCATAACCCGTCGAGTTCGACCCTCTCGACGTCACAAAGTTCCCCGTATCGGGATGCAAACCAGGAGATCACTTCTTCCTCCAGCTC
>JAMOVA010000074.1 GCA_027061785.1 Thermoproteota archaeon | reverse complement strand
ATTTTGTTCTCCCTCATCCTGGCCCTCCTCAGGGCCTCCTTGGGATCGATCCTGTGCCTCCCCAGTATGAGGACTGGGTGAAAGTTGGAGAGCTCCCCTCGTAGAAGCTCCGCTATTCCAACCCTCTCCACGAAGACTATCGCCTTCTCGAATCCCTCGTGGTCCGCCAGGGCCCTCCTCAGAGCATCAAGCTTGTGAGCCGGCCTCACCTCCTCGCTGAAGATCGTGGCCATCACGTCCTCGGGAATGAGGTCCCTCAGCCTCTTCCCCCTCTCAATGGACTCCCTCAGTGCCGCGGCCCCGTCCCTGACGAACCACCTTATGGCGTTCCCGAGCAGGGCCCTCTCACTACCGCCCACCCCCTCCCAGATCTCCTCCAGCCTCTCGTAGAGTTCGCTCTCCACGTCGTTCAGGGGGGCCTCGTAGACCTCCGCCTCCCAGTCGGGGAGGTACTTCGCTATCCTCGGATCCTCCCAGCCCCACTCCCTTATCTCCCCGACCAGCCTCTCTATCTCGCCCCTCCTGGATGGAGGGATGTAGGGGGTGAGTCCGAGGCTGTAATCGAACCTCCCGGCCTTCACCACCACCTTGTAGGCGTCCTGGCCGGTGGTGTGGTGGCACTCGTCCACCACGACGGCATCGAAACCCTCGCTGGAGAACCTGTCCCAGTCAGCGACGACCACCTCCGGCGTCGCCACGACGACCTCGCTCTTCCACCCCGATTCCCTGAGCCTCTTCGGGAGGCTTCCATGAACTGGAGAGGCGTCTAACCCCTGGGATCTCAGGAAGCGGGCATTCTGCTCTACGAGAAAGCGAGTAGGCTCGAGGACGAGGAACCTCCTGGCCTTGCCCCTCTCCTTGAGCCCCTTTATCCACATCACGGCTATGAGCGTCTTCCCACTACCGGTGGGCATCTGGATGACGGCCCTCCTCCTGCGGAGGGCCCACTCCACCGCCTCCTTCTGGTAGTCCCTGGGCTTCAGCTTCATAGGTGCTTCACTGCCTGCTTCATCACCTCCGCGTAGAGGGTTATCGTGTCCCTGTACTTGGTCTCGGGCGGGCCTGTGTATATTAGGTGCATCTTCAGGGGTACGTGCTTCTCCCTCACCTCCTTCACCATGAACTCAGCCAGGGCCTGTACCAGAGGCTCCAGATCGGGATAGCCCTTCCCCAGGGGCACCCTCTTCTTCAGGATCCTCCTGCCGAGGGCGAACCCTATGACCTGGCTGAACCTGAGGGAGAGGTAGCCGCTGCTCAGCTCCATGGTGCGCCTGAGCACGTCCTTCCAGAAATCTATCGTGGCCTGGGCATTCGCTCCCTCGAAGTTCCCAGTCTCACTGGCCCCGGTCTCGAGCATCCACACGTTCTCCAGCTGAACCGATACTATGAGCCTGTCCTCTCCCACGATGCTTCTGAGCTCCCTTATCTCATCCCAGAGACCGAGCATCCTCCTGGTGTAGGGTACCTCGACGCTTATCACCATGTCCGGACCGGCCTCCTCGGCCAGCTTCTTCAGAACGTCCCCAGCGACCTCGATGTCCCTGTGATCCATGTAGGCGCGCCAGCCCAAGTGGAGGTTGAATATGTGAGCCCCAGCCATCTTCGCCCTCTGTACCGCGATGAGGAAAGCCTTGGTTGTCGTCTCCTGGACCGCCCTGCTGGTGGAGACGACGTTGTAGTAGGGCCCGTGGGCCGTGATCGTGGTGAACGCCTCGCTGGCGAGCTGCCTGTAGTTCTCGAAGTACTCGTCGGGCTTCCTCCTAGAGAGGTCGTGAGGGGGTATCTCCGTGAGCTTCATCCCCAAGGTGGCGGCCGTGGGGAGCTTGGTCAAACCGTTGTATGTTCCCCAGTCAAAGAGGATCATACTTATCACCCCCTATATGGGGAGGGCAATCTAAATAACGTCACCGGTGGGTGTGAGGGGGAACTGATGTCGAGAGGCGACGGGAGGGTCAGGGTGAGGGTGAAGCTGTTCGCCCTCTACAGGGATCTAGCTGGCGAGAGGGAGGTGGAGCTGGAGCTTCCTGCTGGTGCGACCGTGAGGGACATGTTAAAGGCCCTAGAGGAGAGATTCCCGAAACTAAAGGGCAGGTTAGTGGAGAGGAAAGGAGAGCAGAGGAATTTCATCCTGATGAGAGGGGGAAGGTGGCCGGATCCAGACGATCCTCTGAGGGACGGGGACGAGTTCGCACTCTTCCCTCCAGTGGGA
>JAMOVA010000073.1 GCA_027061785.1 Thermoproteota archaeon | reverse complement strand
AGAGGAACCGATTTCCAATCCGTGCTCCCTAACATGAGGGCAGGAGGCGTTTATCTCTATCGCATCAGCCCCAGCATCTTGGAGCCTCCCAGCGACGTGAGCCACTTCCTCGGGACTCCCCCCGCCGGCGCTCGCGATGACGGGAATGGTCATGTGGGACTTGGCCTCCCTCAGCTCTCTCTCGAACTCGTCAACTCCAGGATTCGGAAGTCCCATCGCGTTAATCAACCCAAAAGGAAGCTCGACGACCACGGGATTATCGTAACCCCTTGTAGGTTCCGGCAGAATGGTCTTGGTCGTCACGGCACCCGCACCTGCCTCCTCCGCCCTCCTGAGCAGGGAAGCTGCATTTCCCAACACGCCAGATGCAAGAACCAATGGATTCCTCAGCTTGAGGCCGGCCACCTCAGTCTCCAGCAGCCCGCTTGCCTCCACCCTTATCCGACCTCTCCAGCCTGAAGAGGAGGGAGAACTTTTTAGTGGTGCGGTAGGTCCTCTTCCTGCCTTCCTTAATTTCCCTTATCAGGCCCAGCTGGACGAGCCTCCTCAAGTGGTCCCTGGCATTCCTCCCCCTGACGCGCACTACCTCGCTCAGGCTCACCGGTTCGTTGGCAGCTATCAGGGCCAGCGTCCTCATTTCAGATTTGGAGAGTAGTTTCTGGGGGAAGAGGTGAGCCACGCGTTCCTCGTATTCCCTCTTGAGGACCATGATCCAACCCCCCTCCACCCTCTCCACCCAGAATGGGTGCTCCTTCAGTTCCTCATTGATCTCCGCGATAGCCTTCTCCACGGCCGGTCCGGACAGGCCTGTCAGCCTCTTTATCTCGCCCTCCGTCATCACATCCCCTGATGCGAAGAGAGCTGCCTCCAGTAACCTCTTTGCCCTCTCCCACGATTCAGGCCCTTTCATTTGACAGCACCACGTAGATCTCGTCGAAGGGCCTCTCCTGAACGAGCTCCACTTCCCCGTCCTTCTCCATGAAGAGCAACGATATGAGCGTTGGAACCAGCTCCTCTGAGGAGTTAACGAGTTCCCTGAGGGAGACCATCCTCTTACCCCTTCTCCTCAGGGAGATTATCTTCTCCTTCAACTTTTTGATTTCGCTAACCAAATCCCACTTCGTGATCAGGGAGAGGCTAAGGGAACTGGCCATACTCCTGATCTTTCTCTCGACCCACCTGAAGGCATCGAGTATTTCCCCCTTGATGGGATACCTCTTCGGAGTCCTCCAAGTCCTCGGCACGATCACCCCCCTCTCCAACTTCCTCGGCCTGTAAATCCTCGCGGCGTTCTCCTCAGGTGGCCTGAGGTACTCCACCACATCTTCCCTGAGCTCCCTAGCAAGACGGAAGACCCTCCTGCCCGCTCTAGCTATATCTCTTGTCTCTAGAAACTCCTTCCAGACTTCTTCTGGCCTCATGAAGCAGCCTCCTTCGATACAGCCACGATCTTCGACTCACCGTTCCTCATAGTCACCCCTATCAGGTGATCGGCCTCCTCCAGCGTCTCCTTCTTCAGGGAGATCGCTATGACTTGGGCCCTTCTCGACAGGTCCTTGAGGGCCCTAGCGTACCTCTTACAGTTCACACCGTCCAGCATGGCGTCAGCCTCATCGAACACGTAAAGAGAGGAAGGTCTGAGCTTTTGAGCCGCGAGAATGAATGCCAAAGCACTGAGAGATTTCTCTCCACCGGAAAGCGAGTCTATGGTGACTGGCTTCTTGTTGGGGAGGCTCACCCTCATCTCAAGCCCCTTCTCCGTGAGCTTGAGCTCCCCTCCACCTCCCTCGAAGAGCAGCTTTATCTGCTCATCGAACGCCCCTGACAACCTCTGAAGCGTCTCTTCTATAATCCCCTCCCTTTCCCTGTCAAGTTTCTCGATGAGCCCCTCTATTTCCCTCTTCCTCTCGGCGAACTCTTGGTACTTCGCCCTGATTTCATCGAAGGCCCTCTTTCGAATCTCGTATTCCTCCTGAGCCTTGGGGTTCACGGGTCCCATGAGCCTCAGCCTAGTTTGTATGGAGGCCACTTCGGAGAACGGATCGGGGACGGAGAGCGGTTCCACCTGCGCTAACTTTCTCAACTCGGATTCAAGTACCTTTATCTTCTCCTTGAGCCTCCCCTTCTCCTCGCTTATCTCCTCCAGCTTGGAAAGGTACATCTGTCTCCTGTTGAGGGCTTCTTGGTAGGCCCTCCTAAGCATGGACACCTCCTTCCTGAGA
>JAMOVA010000072.1 GCA_027061785.1 Thermoproteota archaeon | reverse complement strand
CTCCCAGCGATGGGCCAGGACCGAGGGCTTCCTCAGCCTGAGCACCCCCATCAGCACATCGTTGTCATCCACCAGGGACAGGAACACCTCGTAACCGCCGCTGGCCTCGTAATCTATGCGCTCCAGCCTGACCGAGTCGTAATCCGGCTTAATCCCTCTGGCCATGGCGTGGCCGACCTCCCTGTACCTTATCTCGTTTATCCTCTCTCCCCTCTCCTGGAAGTAGCGCTCCACCATCTGCCTCAGGTTCCTCCTCCTCGGCCCGGCCGCTATGTACTCCTCCGGTATGTCCCTCTGGACGTGCTGGACCCTCACCCACCTGGGAAGGAGCCTATATACCCTTATCAGGTATTCCAGCGTCTCCTCCTCGGTCAGCCCTCTGTACTCTCCCCTCCTCCACATCTCGTAGAGGGGAGTGCCGGGGAGGACCAGCGTCGGGTATATCTTCAGCATGTCGGGCCTGAAGGCGGGATCCTCGAAGACGAGCCTGAAGGCCTCTACATCCCTGTCCAGATCGCTCCCCGGGAGCCCGGGCATGAGGTGGTAGCACACCTTGTAGCCGGCGTCCTTCAGAATACGGGTGGCCTCGATCACGTCCTGAACGGTGTGCCCCCTCCTCACCCTCTCCAGCACGTCGTCGAAGGGGCTCTGCACCCCTATCTCCACCCTGGTGGCGCCCAGGTAGAGCATCCTGTCGACGTGCTCCTCCTTCGCCCAATCCGGCCTCGTTTCAATGGTGAGGGCCACGCACCTCGCTTTAGCCGATTCGTTCAAAGCGTGGGCCTCCAGCAGGCTCCCGGATCTGACCTCATCGCCGGGGAAGGAGTTGAGGGCGTCGAAGGCCCGCCTCACGAACCACTCTTGGTAGGGGAAGGGCATGGCCGTGAAGGTGCCGCCCATCAGGATCATCTCCACCTTGGAGGGGAAGAAGCCCGCCATGAGGTGCTGCTGGAGCCTCATCCACACCTGCTTGAAGGGGTCGTAGTTCACCCTGGCTGCTCTCATCACGGTGGGGCTCCTATCGACGTAGCTCTGAGGCGTCTGCCCTCCTCCGGGGCAGTAGATACACCTGCCGTGCGGGCAAGGGTACGGCCTGGCCATGACCGGAACTATGGCGACCCCCGAAGCCACCCTGGCCCTCCTGACGGGCCTTAGCTTCAATCCCTCCACGGCCATCTCAGACCTTCTCCGCCACCACTACGTGATTCTCAGCGAACCAGCGATATTTAAAGCTCCTTCCGTAGGAGCGGATTATCCTCAGGCCGGCCTCCCTCACTAGGGACTCCAGCTCCCTCCTGGTGAAGAGGTGGTAGTAGCGCTGGTAAACTTGGCCCTTCCTGTGCCAAGGAACAGTCAGGTCCCCGAACTCCCTCCCCCTCAGGGGATTCAGCAGCATCCCAGGTACCTTCCTGAAGAAGCGGGGCTGGAAGAGGGCCCAGGCCGAGACTATCAACCTCCCACCGGGCTTGAGCACCCTCCTGACCTCCTTTAGGGAGCGCAGGCGATCCTCCTTGGGGAGGTGGTGTATCGTCGCCAAGTAGAGGACCGTGCCGAAGGAGGAGTCGCGGAAGGGGAGGGAGGAGGCGTCGCACTGCACCAGATCTTTGACCCTCTTCTTGGCCACCATGAGCATGCCCCACGAGATGTCGGCGCACACGACTCGGTAACCTCTGGCCTCCAAGTAGCTCGCGTGTCTCCCGTTACCGCATCCCAAGTCCAGAACGGGATCCCTGTCGACGAGCTCCACCTCCGGCCAAGGCCTCCCTCGAGTGTGATCGAACCCCTCGGCTATCTCGTCGTACACCCTCATGACATCCCGCTTCACATCCAGGACTAGGCACCTCCTCCCCTATCTCGCTCGTCAACCGCTTAGATATGAGTAGAGGTACGCACGATAAAAGATTCGCATCACCTCAAGGATCTCCGCACCATCAAGGAAGAAGTCGTCCAAACGCTTCTCCGTATATCTGGGTGGAATTATGTGATTCGGCACAGGAACAGGAGCTAGTTCATCCAGTCCATCAAGGACCTTCTTCTCAACCCTTACTGAATGTTGAGAGACTCTATCAGCTCCGCCATGTCCATAGCGTGGCAATTCGGTGGGACAACGCGCGGCTCCTTCCTAAATTCATCATCTCTCGCGCCAAGATGCGAGACCCTACAAGAAACGTTCCCTGATGATCTCTTCTAGGATCTCCGGATCGATATCCACTATCTTAGGCTTAGGTTTCAAAGGTCTCAGTACAATTACGCCTTTCTCTGCCTCAGCGATTATCTCAT
>JAMOVA010000071.1 GCA_027061785.1 Thermoproteota archaeon | reverse complement strand
GGGTAGCCTCATAGAGGTTAAGGGTCATGAGTACCTGATCAAGGCCCTCAAGATCGTTAAGGAGCGAGGATACGATTTCTCCACATACTTGGTGGGCGAGGGACACCTCAAGGGCAGGCTAAGGGAACTCATCTCCTCCTTGGGCTTGGAGGAGGTGAGGCTGGTGGGTCCCAGGCCGCATAGCGAGATCCCACTGTGGATGAACGCCGCCGACCTGTTCGTCCTCCCCAGTCTGAGGGAGGGTCTGCCCACCGTGATGCTCGAAGCCTTGGCCTGTGGCACCCCCTTCCTAGGGACTAAAGTGGGAGGCATACCCGAGGTGATAGGCGAGGAGGTCGGTATGCTAGTGGAACCGGGCCGCTCAGAGGAGCTGGCCGAGGCGATCATGGGGGCCTTGGATAGGGAGTGGGATCGCGACGCGATTGCCCAGTACGGGAGCCAATTCTACTGGGACAGGATCGCCCTGAGATACATGGAGGTCTATGAGGGGATCCTCGGGAGTTAGATCCTGCTGTTCTTCACCTTACCTTTAAGTCCCTCTCCTCTCCCCCATACATGTGCTATTCAGGGAACTGGCCGAGCTGGCGAGGAGAATAGCTTCCACGTCATCACGGAGGGAAAAGGTGGCGATAGTAGCTGAGCTTATAAGGAAACTGGGTCCTGAGGAGGCTTACAAGGCCCTCCTCATCCTGACCGGGCGAATTTTCCCTCCCTCCGACCCCAGGGAGTTGAACGTATCTTGGGCCACCCTCTGGAAGGTCGTCAGCGAGCTTGCGCCTGGAGGGGAGCCGAAAGGCGTGGATGTCGGTGAACTGGTGGAGTCCATGCTCAGGTCCCGGGATAAAAGGCAGACCACCCTCTTCGAGGAACCCCTGACGATCGAAGAGGTCTACAGCCTACTGGAAGCCATAGCGGAAGCTGAGGGGCCGGGATCCAAGGGGAAGAAGGAGGTGATACTCAAGTCCCTGTTCTCTAGGGTGGAGCCGGAGGAGGCCTGGCTTCTGGCCAACGCCATAGTCGGGGAGACCAGGCTGGGTCTGAGCGAGGGTCTCCTCATTGATGCCATCGCTTACGCATATCGGCGCAGGAGGGAGGATGTGGAGAGGGCAGCGATGGTGCTGGGCGATCCTTACGAGATCGTGAGGAGGGGAGGGAGGCTGGAGTTCAAACCGGTGGTCTTCCGCCCGTTGAGACCGATGCTGGCCCAGACGGCTGAGAGTGTGAGGGCTGCGATCACTGAACTCGGAAAGTGCGCGCTGGAGTACAAGCTGGACGGGGTTAGGGTCCAAGTCCACATGAGGGGCGGGGAGGTCAGGCTCTTCAGCAGGAGGCTGAGCGAGGTGACGAGAAGCGTGCCCGATGTGGTGGAATCGGTGAGGTCAGGGGTCAGGGCCGAGGAGGCCATCTTGGAGGGGGAGATAATAGCGGAGAGGGATGGAAAGCCCCTCCCTTTCCAGATGCTCATCAGGAGATTCAGGAGGACGAATTTCGATCCCAAACTGATTGAAGAAATTCCATTAAGGCTCTACCTGTTCGATCTCCTCCTCCTTAACGGGGAAAGTTACTTGGAGAGGCCCTATGTGGAGAGGAGGGCCAAGCTGGAGCAGGTGGTGAGCGAGCCTCTCAAACTTGTTCCGTCAATGGTGACGTCGAACCCGCAAGAGGGAGAGAAGTTCATGAAGGAGGCCCTGGAGAGGGGGCACGAGGGGATCATGGCGAAGAGGCTGGACTCTCCCTATGTGCCTGGGGTGAGGGGAAGGTACTGGCTCAAGGTCAAGGAGGTGCACACGCTCGACCTCGTCATAGTGGCGGCGGAGAGGGGCTACGGGAGGAGACATCGCTGGTATAGCGACTACTACTTGGCTGCAAGGGATCCCGAGACGGGCGAGTTCCTAGTGGTTGGGAAGACCTTCAAGGGGCTGACTGACGAGGAGTTCGAGTGGATGACCCGCAAACTCGAAGAGATGGCCGTGGAGAGGGAGGGTAAGCTGATCAAGGTCAGGCCTGAAATAGTCGTGGAGGTCGCGTTCAACGAGATCCAGAGGAGTCCCAAGTACAGGAGCGGATTCGCCCTGAGGTTCGCGAGGATAGTAAGGATAAGGGATGACAAGACTCCCGACGAGGTCGACACCTTGGACAGGGTGAGGGAGCTCTACGAGAGACAGGGTAGAAAACTGTAAATACATAGTTGATATCCTGAACCGTATGGATTCCCAGGCGACCCTCAAGTGGCTCTCGTTACTCCTCGGAGTGGGCTACCTGCTCCAGGACATAGTGCTCATGGTCGTATTTGGAGGGGCTCCTTGGTGGCTGTTTATCGAAAACATACTTCTGGGCCTCGCCTACCTGGCCTGGGGCTTCTTCAGGTGTGGGAAGTATCCTGAGGTTCCCTTGGTGTGGGTGGCGGGGTGGAACGCCGCTAGAGTCATAGATGCCGCGTTGGACTTCTCGAGGCCCCTCTATTTCACCGTGTCACACGCCGTGCTGGTGGTCTTGGCGGTTTTAGTGGGTGTCCTGGCATGGCTCTCGCTCAGACAATCCAAAGAAAAGGTCTAGTCAAAAGATAGGTCGGTCTTACCCGAAATGATGGCGCTGATCAATAGATGCACCTCCTCTCATCTCCTCCTATCTACTCATCCACAACGATTCTCAATCCACTCGGCTGCATCTCCTGCATCCTGGCCCCTATAAACACTCTGGTCTCCAGATTGTAGATCCTGAGCTATTTCTTACTTCCCAGGAGGAGAACAAATGGATATTTTCGCCCTGATCCGTTTACAGCGATACCCACCACGATGGTCCCATTAAAGCATCTCAGAGCTTTTCTTATCCTCAAGCTGTAGCCGGGAACCTCCAATCTCCAAGCGCCCCTCAAAGTGAGGTCGTAGTCCAGTGAGGCGAAGGTGGCGTTACTGATCAGCAGCAGGCCGTCGTCCGTGTCGAACACCTCGGAGAATCTCATGGAGAGGTGTTGAGAGCCGATCCTTCCGATGTGTAGAGAGTGCCATCAGCGATCATGTAGGACATTTCGTCCCTGTACACCGCTGAGTCTACTGGTTGCGCGATCAGCGGGCATATCTCAACACGGAGGCAGCAGAGGAGGCGGGTTCTATTCGGGGCTAGGTAGGGATCGACCGACAGACCTAAACTTCCTGACCCCGGATCCGTACAGCTTTATTTTCTAGGCCACAAGACCGACGAGATGAAAGTACTGAGGGTCGAAATTGTAGGGGGAGAGGGCCTCATATACTTGGCGACGAGGGTCTCTAGGAAGGTCGGGGGACCTGAGGAAATAGCAGAGGAGCTGAAGGACGAGAGCAGGGTCAGGAGGCTGCTCACCAACATAGTCAAGGCGGGGCACCTTTCCGTCTTGGAGCATTCCCTCATCAGAATATGGGTGGACGCTGAGTGGAGGGAGATGACAGGTCTCCTGTTCCCGTACAAGTACGTGGAGGCCAGTGAGGATGAGGGAGGCATAATGATCTCTCTAAATCCTCGGACTGCTTTGGAGATGGTAGCGGATCCCCGGACCTCCTTCATAGCTAAGGAGGCACTCGCGACCACCCCCATAATCGCGGAGGCTTCTGGCATTGAGGTGGATTCGAAACCCCTCTTGGATGTTGAGATCAGGAGGGTGAGCGAAGATCCCTTGGTCTATGCATTCAACAGCTCGGGGCATGAGGACCCGAGACACGGCTTTTACTCCTTCTGGACGGAGATGTCCCGCGTCGCCTCGCACCAGTTCGTGAGGCACAGGAGGCTGAGCTTCACGCAGAGATCTGGAAGGTACACGAGGCCGGATGGGTTCATCTTCCCCAAGACCGTGGGAGAGGAGGCTTTGGAGGTGATGAAGGAGCATGCCCAGCTCAGTTACGAGGTCTACTCGAAGCTCCTTAACATGGGAGTTAGGAAGGAAGATGCAAGGTACGTGCTGCCAGCAGCCCTCAAGACAGCCCTTTTCGTCAGCGGAAGGCAGTCAGACTGGCACCACTTCTTGGAGTTGAGGACCGATATCCACGCGCAGGACGAGATAAGGAGGTTCGCCCTAGTGGTGGCCGATGTGATGGGATGGAAGCACTGAAGCTAGGAGCATCCAGATCCGCATATCGGGGATCTCATCATCTCCCAAATAATTAGTTGGCCCTTACCAGCGTCGAGCAGATTAGTGAGAGTTCAAGCTAGTTGGATCTATCCTCTCCAGTCCCGGGACGTCTTCGTAAGCCTTGTCAAAGGAAATGATCTTTCCGTCCAAATAGAGAGCTGTGGCGGTGTAGTGGGAATCAAAGAAGGAGAGTCCGAATTCTTGCCTGAGTCTAACGCTGGTTATGACGATTTCGGGAGTGAGCGGGATGAAGTTCACGTTTGGCAGTGAGAGGAGGGCCGACATCACTTCGAGAAGTCTTTCCTCCAACTTCTGAGATTTGTATATGAGCTCCATCTCCAAGAGGGTTACTCCGGAGATATCTAGCTTCAACTTACCCTTCTTCAATGCTTGGAATATCTTCTCGGCGACTTGGTGGTTCTCGTCATTCTCATTCATATAAGCGAAGATCACATCGTTCTCCATGAGGACCACTACACTTCAGCCTCCCTCTCCGCTAGGGCCTCGGCCTCCCTCCTCAGCTCCCTGAAGGACCTTCTAGTATTGAAAGATCCCTTGAGCACCTTGAAGGGGTCCTCTGGAAGGGGTACTATCTCTATTCTATCGCCCAAGCTTATTAGAAGAACCTTCCTTCCTCTGAAGATCTTCCTCATCCTCTTTGGTATGGTGATCCTGCCCTTCTCATCGAGTTCCACTACACTCATTAATGAGACAATAAGGTGGGAGCATAAAAAGATGAACTGGAGTAGGTGGGACTGTTCATGGGTATCTGAAAGCAGATCCCACTCAAAACTCACAACTAGCTCGACAATCGCTGTCCATGACTAAGAGATGCTTTTACCGAGTAAGTATGCGGCTGGTTGAAAGGATCTGCTGCTCGCCCGCTATATCGTCGAGAGACCTATTCCTAGGTTTCTCGGATAATCAGGCCATTCCTCCAACGACCTCTATCCCTAACGGGCTCAACCCTTTACTCAGGATGTCCCTGTCAAATGTCACGAACCTGTCGACCCCGATCATCTTAGCCAGAGATACGTGTATGAGATCTAGAGTCTTCAGCTTGAGGTCTTCGGAGAGTAAGATGGAAAGGTCGAGGGCTTCGTCGAAGTCGACCTCCTCAACCCTCGCCCTAGATCTCCTTATCGCGTATTCGGCCAGCGGCACGGGATCGTCGGATAGTCTGGAGAAGACCGAGTATATCTCCACAACCACCAGCTTCGATATGACCGGGTCTCTGAGATGCTTCTCCAGTTTCACCGCCTTCTGGTGATTCACATCGCTCTTCACAGCTAGAGAGACGACGTAGCTCGTGTCTAAGTAGTCCACCTGCCCCTCTCCCTCCTCACGAGTTCGGCCAGATCCACCGGTCCCAGATCTATCCCGCCCTCCTCCTCGTACTCCTCGACCTTCTTCTCGACATCCACGGCTTTACGGATCTCCGGAAGAATTTCCTTAGCTCCCCTCTCCAGAAGGATGTTCAGGGCCTCGTTTCTGCTCTTAGCCAGTCCCAATCTCACCATTTTCTCGGCTATGGCTAGGATCTTGTGGCTCACCCTCACACCGACAACCTTCGACATGTACACCGTTATGTGCACCACCAACGGGATAAAAGGGTTTCGAGGGAGGGAAGCGAGCAGCCATCTCGAAACCGCAGACGCGTTATGGACGCTCTAATGGTACGAGGATGGCGGTCACGCACGCACGGTAAATCGCTGGCGATATAAGGTAGGGGCATGCCAGTATAGGGATGTCTATGCCCTCGACTAGCGATGAGTTGAAGCTCCTTTACAGGGGAAAGGTCGTCACCCTAGAGGTGAGGGAGGTCGACGGCAGGATCCGGGAGGTGGTTAAGCATCGCGGTTCGGTGTCCATCCTCCCGGTGGACGGGGACAGCGTCTTCCTGATAAGGCAGTACCGCTACCCCCTAGACGACTACATATGGGAGATCCCCGCTGGCACCCTTGAGGAGGGAGAGTCGCCCGAGGAGTGCGCCATCAGGGAGCTGGAGGAGGAGACCGGCTTGAAGGCGGGGAAGCTGGAGAAGATGTTCGAGGCCTATCTGATCCCAGGTTACGGGACGGAGAAGATGCACTTCTTCTTGGCCACGGACCTCTCGAGGGGAGAGATGCACCCCGAACCGTCGGAGAGGATAGAGGTTCACGAGCTTCCCATGAGCAGGGCCATCGATATGGTCAGGAGCAACGAAATCTCCGATGTGAAGACCGTGGCAGCTCTGCTGTGGTACTGGGGGATGAGAGGATGAGGGCCAATGTCCTGGACTTCATGGCTCACAGGCTGCCCGAGGAGTTGGAGGCCCTGATAAGGGAGGGACGACACTCCGAGGCCAGGCGCAGGATAACGGAGCTGCTCAAGTCAGCTGAGGGGAACTACAGGCGGAGGTTGGAGTTCGAGCTGGACAGGTTGAGGAGATGGCCACTCCAGTACCCGTACAGCGAGGAGGAGGCTTTCAGGATAGCTGCCGAGAGGATCGAGGGACTGGACCGTGAAGAGTTCGGGCAGCTGTTCTCATTGGGATGCGTCGATCACATAAGGCTGGAGGGCGAGATCAGGATCTTCGAGAGGTTCCTGCCCAACATGGTCTGGCTCTGCCCCGCACTCAAGGGGAGGTACGAGGAGGAGAACGGCGTCAGGAGGAAGGCCAAGGAGGCGCTGAGGGAGAGGGCCATGGAGGTGTTGAGGGGCGAGGCCAGCCCTCTCATCTTTAGGGTAAGAGCGGAGCTGGATGTGAAGAGCGGCAGGGTTCCAGAGGGCGAGAAGGTCAGGATATGGCTCCCCATACCCAGGATAAGCTCCCTCCATCCAAAGGTGAAGATACTATCCTATAGTGGTGAGCCCTACATCTCCAGCGAGGATCACCCCCAGAGGACGGCCTACTTCGAAGCGACCCAGTCTAAGGACGGAGCCAGGGCTTGGGTGGAGTACGAGGTCGAGGTTGTGCCCCGAGCTCCTGACTCACAGGAGATCAACGAGTTAGACGGGAAACCTCAGCCCCATCACTTGGAGGAGAGGATACCTCACATCACATTCTTCGAGGAGTTAAGGGAGCTGACCAGCTCCCTGATCGCTGATGTCGACGACCCGCTCGCGAAGGCGAGGAGGATCTGGGACTGGGTCATCGACAACACCACCTACACCTACGTCCACGACTACGCCCTCTTCGACAACATAAGCAGGTTCATCTTTCATAGGAGGAGGGGAGACTGCGGGGTTCAGGCGATCCTCCTGATAACAATGCTCCGATTCGCTGGAATACCAGCGAGGTGGCAGTCGGGATGGTACGCGAACCCGGTCAGATGGGGAATGCACGACTGGGCTCAGCTCTACGTCGAGCCCCTCGGCTGGATCTACGTAGATCCCAGCTTCGGTCACCCCAGAGAGGGAGAAGAGTGGAGGAGGGACTTCTACTTCGGAGGGATAGAGGGCTACAGGCTGGCGTTCAACTCCGAGGTCAACTATCCCTTCGACCCGCCCAAGGAGCACTTCAGGTCCGATCCCGTGGACAGTCAGAGGGGCGAGGCCGAGTGGGATGGGGGAAACCTCTACTACGATGAGGTGGATGCGAGACTGGAGATACTGGATGTCAGGAGGGCCTGACGCACCCATCTCCGAGACAGCATCCATTTATTGATATCAATCCATGATGTCATCGCAGGTACTCGTGAGGCTGGACGGATCCTTGGCTGAGGAGCTGGACAGAATGGCCAAGTCCTTGGGTGTGAGCAGGGCTGAGCTGGTCAGGATAGCCCTCAGACACTTCTTAAAGAGGGAAAAGAGGGATCTGAAGACGAAGCGGATCAGAGGGTTGGTCAAGTCTAGGCTGAGCCTCGAGGAGCTGGAGGAGATGTATCAGGTGGGTAGATGAGCGCTCTCATCGACTCATCGGTATTCCTCCACCTGCTGCTTGACGGTGATAGGGCCGATGAGGCCGAGGCCCTCCTCAGCTCGGTCGAGGAAGGGGCCTTGAGAGGTAGCTCATTTTCTTACTTCTCGGCTGATGGCTTAATTGTGAAATATTTTAATCTGAGATAGTGGTAAAATTTATATTAGCCGAGAATAGGTCTCTCAACCTGAAGAAAACAAAGGGTTGGAACGGGTGAAGATTAACATGCTGGAAGAGTACCTCCCATACCTCCTCTTCCTGACTCCCCTCGCAGTCTACCTCTCGGGAATATACAAGGAAAAGACTTCCTCGATAATGATGTCTGTCGGAGCCTTCCTGCTGGCATACAGCTCCGTCTTCGTGCTGAAAGACCTCCCGATTGCCCAGAAAATCCTCACCTTTGTGACCTTTGTCATGCTTTCGTACCACCTGACCGTCCCCATACTGCTCAGAATCAAGAGAGGCAGAACGGTCAATTGACGCAACGCGTATACCTACCAACTCATTCGAGGAAATCCGTGAGACTCGTTCTCCTCCTCTCGTCCAGCAGGTTCTGCATGGTCGCCCACCTCCACCTTATCTGATCCTTGGGGAACGGATGACCGTTAAGCACCTTCAAGAGGAACTTCTTGGTCCTAGGGTCCCCCGGGTAACCAGATCCGAAGTCGTAGCCAGCTCTCTCCCTGAGCTCAGCGACACGCCTGTCCCTCTCTACCTTTGCAAGTATGGACGCAGCCGCCACGTGGACGAACCTCCTGTCCGCCTTGTTCTCAGCCCTCACCCTCACCGACATTCCCTCGAGTTTGGACTTGAGGACGCGCTTGAACTTACCCGTGTTCCTGCCTGGAGCGTCCACTATGACCAGGCTGGGCCTCAGTTCCCTCACTATCTCTGCCATCACCTCCGCCTCCAGGAGGTTCAGCCCGTTCCTCGATACGGCCTCATCTATCCTCCTGGGCTCCACCACCCTGATGGCGTAGGCCTCGGCCATCTCCATTATCAGGGGCTCCAGTTCC
>JAMOVA010000070.1 GCA_027061785.1 Thermoproteota archaeon | reverse complement strand
AAAATAACCTCAACCTCAATCTCCCGTAATTAGGGAACGATTATTCAGCGGAGACAGCTCTGTCATACCTTTCTTATGCTTTGGATCGTGACCTTAACAAGGGGCACCCCGCATGGGTGAATGTACCGGTACTAACCCCCGAAGAGCTGGTCAAGCGCTCTCGGAATTCATCTCCTATTTAGCGGGAGAGCGAGGTCCTAATGCTGCGATAGCTCAGATGAACCTTATCACTTCTTTCCCGCCTATTATCGCGTAAATTTCAACGAATCTCTCGAACTTGGTTCCCCTCAACTTCTTCATCAGGATCTCCTCTATCTGGAAGGTGCCGCTGGGGTCCTTCATGTAGACCTCTATCCTGAGCGGCTTCTCTGCTCCCCTCGTTATCTCCACCTTCTGGACTGCGAGGGCGGAGTACTTGTGAATGTCGTGACCTCCAAGCCTGAACGGGAGCCTGGCCCTCTCCTGCTCCATGTCGCAGCCATCGGCGGTGGCCACGACCCCGGCTTCGATACTGGTGGGCTCGAACCTGCCCATGTGGCACATTATGGCCTCGTAGATCATGCTGGCCACCTTCACGGCCTTCTCCTCGTCCTTGTAGACCATGGAAGTTATCTCCTCCACGAAGGGTTTAGCCAGCATGACGCTGAGGAACTCGTGCTCCTCCCTGTGTATGGAGTTCCCGATGTCGTGGAGGTAGCTTGCGACCATCACTATCAGCTTGGAGTCCTCGAAGTTCCTCCAATCCTCGGTGACCACGATCTCCGGCCCCAGTATGTCCAGGATCTTCAGAGAGTTCCTGGTGGTTATTAGGGCATGGGTCACTCCGTGATCGTTGAACTTGAGCCTATGGACCAGCACTATGTTGGACATGTCCAGAAGGCCCTTTATCCTCCTATTGCTTCTGAGGTAGTCGTAGACCCTCAAGAGCCTCTCAGAGCCGTTCAGCCTGCTCACAATTTCCTGATCGAGGGTGCGCTCTAAGGTGTTCATAGAAAATGAAGGCGCGAAGGGCCTTTTAAACTTACCCGGATCTCGGGGAGAGCACCCTCCTGAGGGCCTCGACTATCATCTCCTTGGGAGGATAGTCGTGGTACTTGCCCGCCCACTTGTATATCCTGCTACAGGTGGACGTGTACACCCCCTTGTCCTCAAAGGAGGGATCCACGTCCACGCCGTTGATCCTCACCGTGGGAACGCCCAGCACCTTGTGCTGCGCCGCCTCCTCATCGCTGGCCAGAAGCACCTCCTCCAGCTCGTAATCCTCCAATCCAGCCTCCAGAACGGCCTTCTTTATCTCCTCAATGACGGGCTCCTTCGGGCACTCCGGAGTGTAATAGACCGAGATCTTCACCTTGTTGACCATCACTAATAACTTCCTCCTCCCATATTTTTATCTTTCCTCGCTGGTGAGGGTGGGATTGGGATTCACTTCGTGGATGGGAGGGTGATGGACTATCCTGTACGGAATTAGACCCTCTAAGCTCTCCACTAGGGTGATCGCTCACCTGATAGATCTCTCCATAGTGATACTCGCATACCTGCCCGTGGTCCTCCTGGCGGAGCCCCTCACGGAGGGGGCGGGATTTCTCGGGCTGTCGCTTCTCTCCTCGGTATTCCTCCTGATATTCCTCTGTTACTTTATCCTCTTCGAAGGGCTCACCTCCTCGACCCCCGGCAAGCGAGCCCTCGGACTGAAGGTGATCTCCCTCAACACCCTCTCCCGGATATCGATGGAGGACTCGCTCGTTCGAAACCTGTTCAGGCTGGCAGACACCCTCACCCTGTACCTGGCGGTACTCTTCACCGACGGCATGAGGATAGGCGATCTGGCAGCGGGAACTGTTGTGGCGTCCAGGGAGCTCCTCACCTTGGAGCTACCGTCCGGGAGATCCGATGTGGCCGTGGACATGAGGAGGGGGATACTCGAGGCCACGTCCCAGGAACTGATGACCATGGAGGGGGGAGAGGAGTTGGTGAGGAAGCTCTCCGGTAAGGTGAGGGTCGATGAGGCGCCAGAGGATGTCCCTGAGGAGGTCGCGAGCGCAGCCTTCGTCCTCGCCACGAGGCCCAAACTCTCGCTCACGCTTCTGGGGCCCGAGAGGATAATGAGGATTTATGAGAGGGCCGCAGAGCTCTGCTATCACGTTGAGAGCAGGGAGATACTGAGGAACAGGGTCGAGCTGATGAGGGCCCTCCTGAGGGAACCCCCGCGCGGGGGCTTCGATGCCAGGAGGGTGTTCTTGGAGGGGCCGAGAGAGTTCAGGGAGCTAGCCCCCTACTTCCTCCTCTCCATCCTCATATTC
>JAMOVA010000069.1 GCA_027061785.1 Thermoproteota archaeon | reverse complement strand
TCCAGCTAGCACAACGCTGGTTGTGGTGCCGTCGCCTACCTCCTTATCCTGAGCCTTGGCCAGATTGACCATGAGCTTCGCAGCTGGGTGGGCTACCTCCATCTCCTGCAGGATGGTGGCTCCGTCGTTGCTTATGGTGATATCCCCCAAGGAGTCGACTATCATCTTATCCATTCCCTTGGGCCCCAAGGTGGTCTTCACGGCATCCGCTATCGCACGGGCAGCCATTATGTTTATCCTCCTGGCCTCCTCACCCCGGGTCCTGGTGGTTCCCTCCTTCAGTATCAGGACGGGTCTTCCTCCTATGGTCGCTAGGGCCATCAACAATCACCTCCTGTGCTATGCGACTTTACACTTGCCAAATACAGGCATGAGTCATGAACAACCACGAGTTATAAAAATTACCACATCCCTAGAAAACAAAGAAGAGAGGAGAGGGCCCAATATGGTGAGAGTGGGGATAATAGGAGGCAGTGGTATTTACAGGTTGTTGGAGAATCCGGTAAGGAGGGTACTGAGCACTCCCTTCGGTGATGCAACGGTCTTCCTAGGGGAGTTTGGGGGAGAGGAGATAGCTTTCATACCAAGACACGGTGAGAAGCACGAGATCCCTCCCTTCAAAGTCAATTATAGGGCCAACCTCTACGCTCTGAACCTGTTAGGGGTTGAGAGGGTCATAGCCACGAACGCCGTCGGGGCGATCGACCCGGAGCTGTCTCCTGGGACCTTCGTCATCCCTGACGACTTCATAGATTTAACTAAATGTAGGGAGGGGACATTCTACGATGGAAAAACAATTCTCAAAGTGGGGGGCAGGGAGGTGGGTGGTGTGATTCACGTATCGATGACCCCCCATACCTACTGCCCGGAGATAAGAGGCGCCTTAAAGGAGGCGGCTCAGGAGCTGGGTTTGGAGATCACGGACAGAGGCGTTTATGTGTGTACGGAGGGGAATCGGTTTGAAACACCAGCAGAGATAAGGGCTATGAGGATACTAGGGGGTGACATAGTCGGAATGACTGGGTGTCCCGAGGCCGCGCTCGCTAGGGAGTTGGCCATGTGTTACGCCAGCATCTCCGTGGTGACTAACTATGCGGCTGGTGTCGGCGGCAGGGTCAAGCTCACGCACGAAGAGGTCCTAGAGACGTTCTCCAAGAGGATAAAGGACCTCTCTGAGGTTCTCAAGAGGTCAGTGGGGAAGATACCGGTTAAGAGGTCCTGTCCATGCCGTGAAGCATTGGACGAGTTCCTCACTGAGTGATTGTTAATATATTTAACTAAATATGACGCGCGTGCATTTCAAACTATTATAATTTTTAATTTTTCTCTAGCCGGGTTCCGCGATCGGTAGAATCAGAGGTGGCACCCTTGAGGACGAGAAAGGTCTTGACGCTCGATGATCTCTCTCTAGATGGTAAGAAAGTCTTTCTAAGGGCTGATATGAACGTTCCCATCGGGGAGAATGGAGAGATAATGAATAACGAGAAGATCAAGCAGGCCGCGAAGACCCTTAAGGAGCTCATAGAGAGGGGATCCTCCGTGGTCATCGGTACTCATCAGGGGAGACCCGGAAGCAGTGACTTCATAAGCACGGAACCTCACGCGCAAGAGCTCAGTAAAGAGGTCGGTTTAGAGGTCAGATATGTGGATGGTGTCATATCCAAGGAGATAAGGGAGCAGATAAAGAAGCTAGGCCAGGGTGAGGTCCTCCTACTGGAGAACCTGAGGTTCATGGCGGAGGAGAACATAGAAGGGGATCCTCGGGATCTCATCAAGACGCACTTCGTTCAAAGGCTCGCGCCTCTCTTCGATATATACGTCAACGACGCCTTCCAGGCGGCACACAGAAGCCAGCCGTCTCTGGTCGCGTTTCCCTATTTGATGCCAGCCGCAGCTGGAAGGAACATGCAGAAGATGATAGCCGAGATGGCGGAAATCGACGCGATTAAGGGGAGGAGGATCTTCATACTGGGGGGCGCAAAGGTCAGCGATAAGCTGAAGGTCATGGTTCACGCCATAAGGAACGGGAAGGCTGCAGAAGTCCTAACTGGAGGGCTCCTCGGTACCATAATCGCCCATGCAGCGGGCCACAAGCTCAATGGAGATCTAAAGAAGATAAGGGACTTGGACCTCCTCCTGCCCGCTGCCAGGGAGATATTGAGGCTAGGGGAAGGCAGGGTCTTTTACCCCGTGGATTTCGTCGTGAAGATGAAGGATGGCAGCCTAGAAAACGTGCCAGTCTATGCTGTGCCTGAGGACGGCAAAATAATAGACATAGGCTCGGGTACAATAGAGATCTACAAGGAGAGATTGAAGGGAGCTGATTTAGCCGTGGCTAACGGGCCGATGGGCATCTTCGAGAGGCCGGAATCCCGGAGAGGTACTCTGGAGATAGTCAAGGCCATGGAGAGGTACGCCAAGGAGTCAGTGCTCTGCGGCGGGCATCTCAGCACCGCAGCTAATATGGCTGGGATAAAGGGTAGCAGGGTTTACACGGCTGGTGGGGCCGTGCTCTACGGGCTGGCAGGCCTCCCCTTGCCAGCCGTAGATGCCCTCAGGGAGAGTAGTAGGAGATGATGAGGGTAGGGATAGTAGGTCATGATCCCTACACCATTCCCATTGCTGACTGTCTAGAGAGGCAACCGGACATCAAGGTGATCGGTGCCTATAACCACGATCTAACTCCCTTCTCCCGACCGATTTCTAAGAGAATTGATATTTACTGCAGTGAGTCCAGCTTGGAACTCTTTAAGGAGATGGGGATAAAGGTGTCCGGTTTCTTGGACGACTTCATAGAGGGGACCGATGCCTTCCTAGAGTATAGCGCGAATGAGTACTCCGTGAGGATCTCCTACGGCAGCTCGGGCATGGTTGTAAAGCCCTACGAGGTACTGCTGGAAAGGCTATCTTTAGGTCTCCCCCTTCAGGACATCTCCATGGAGGAGATACACGACGAACTTTTTTGTTGCCCGTACTTCAGGGCATTCCGTTTAACTGTAAAGCTGAGGGACGATCTTAGCTTGGGAGAGGCCAGAGAATCTCTCCTCAGGTCCTCCAGGGTGGTGGGCATCTCCGGCCGAGATTTATACTTGCAGGATCTGTGCGCCTTCCTCCCGGTGTCCTTCCCTCACTCCATCTTCTCCGTGAATGTCCTCCTCAACTCCGTGAAGGTGGTGGAGAAGGAGGTCGAGATGATCTCCCTGTTGGGATACCTGCTCCCCTTACCGGAGGTGATCGATGCTCTCAGGGAGTCGGAAGGTGTCAAGAGGGAGTTCTCCCGGTCGATGACTGACGAGTACCTAAGTATTAAAGGCGGGCTTATCATCTAGAGTGTGAGAGGAGGGGATCTCTTGGAGGAAATGGAGGAAAGTAGTCCAACCGGAGGTGCGTTCACCTTCAGGTCCATAACTCTCTCCCTAGCCTTCGGCCTGTTCATGCTCTTCGCTCAGACGGTCATGAGAAGCGCAGCCGGCTACAGCTGGACCGGTGAGGCCGCTCTGGTGGTACTCACCGTGGCCTACGCCCTCTCCACAATAAGAGGCAATCCCCTGTCTATCGGGGAAATGGGCGTCATATTCGGGTCCATAGAGGTCATCACCGTTCTGTTCGTTGGTTGGCAGTACATCTTACCCTCTTGGGCCAGAGCTGGGCTCGCGAAGGATTTCCCCCTGAGGGGAATACTACCCGAGTTTCTAGTTCCCAAGGATCAGGAGGCCCTAAGGGCTCTGCTCTTGGGCGGGAAGATCAACTGGTCTGCTTGGATACTTCCCCTGACCTATGCCGTCCTCTTCGCTGTAATCCTATCCCTATTCTCTTACCTCAACATCATACCCTTCAGGAGATTTTACTTGGAGAAGGAGAAGCTGATCTTTCCAGTGGCCACGGTCAGCGCCAAGTTCTCTCAACTGGTAAAGGAGAGAGGAGAGGGTCTCAGATGGCTGTGGCTCGGCTTATTGGCTGGATTCAGCATCAGCCTCTTCCAGAAGGGGCACCTCCTCCAAGCGATATGGGAGGACTTCCCCGCTGCCGAGTTGAGGATCGATCTAACACCTTGGCTCCAGCAGTTCTTCCCAGGAGGAGCCTTTGGCATGGATCCTGGGACCCAGATAACCCCGGATCTGCTGGCATGGGCGTTCCTCATACCCCTGGAAATTCAAGTTTCTATGTGGGCCACGGCCATCGTGGCCTTCCTCTTGGTTCCTCCCGTTCTTGTGAGAATGGGTCTCCTGCCGTACGAACCAGGTCACGATTTTGCTTTTTACTCCTCAAATGCGGCAGTGAATGGCCCTCTTCCGTGGTATCACATATCAACGGGTCTCTACCTAGCTGTGGGACTCATTCCCCTCATACTCGGGTATAGGTACATCAGGGACAGCTGGAGGGCCTGGGAGGACGAGCCTCTAACGAGGAAGTGGCTCGTGATCGGGTGGCTGCTCACCTTCGGCGCCAGCACCCTCATGATAATGGTTCTGGGGGTCAGCCCGCTCATAGCCTTGGTGCTCGTTATCCTGCACCTCATGTACTGGCACGGCTACGTCTGGACGATAGGAATGGGCAACTGGATAATTCCTGTGGATTTGGGCATCAGGGGTATCGTGGACAACGCGTTCTTCGCTTCAGGCATGTTCCAGCGCGCCTCCTCAGATGCGTTCTTCTCAGGCGCGGCCTCAGCTATGATGACCGACGCGGTGTCGGCTCAACCCACTGCCTCGGCGGAGAGCTTCAAATATGCTAAGTCCATAGGGATGAGGGCTAGAGAGATGTTCAAAGCCCAGCTCATGGGACTGCTATTTGGGGCGGTGGTGGGGGGCGTCTTGCTGCTGGTGTCGTTCCACGCATGGGGAGCGGCGAAGAAACCCCTAGACATGGCCTCTCCCATCTATCCGAATGTGGGTCTCCTCTCAGTGATGGGCGATTTAGCTGGGTGGAAGCTGGAATACTTCTTGGAGGGTCTCGCAATAGGGGCGATCGTCTTCCTGCTGAGAGGAGGCATACCTTGGCTGGGCATAAGCGCCGTTGGAGTGCTGTTCGGCCTCTTGATACCCCAGTACGCCATCCTCTACATGATATCCAGCCTGCTCAGATACCTGACGAGGAGATATGGGGGCCAAGAGTTCTTCTGGGAGACCGCAGTTCCCTTCGTGGCGGGATTCGCCATAGGAGGGGTCCTCAACATCATGGGTACGAGCTTGGTGGTGATCATGAGGTCGAGCCCCCTCGAGCCGTTAGCCAGCATCGTCGGCGTGATCATCCTCCTGGCCGTGATCCTGCCCTCCATCAAGGCTTACCTGTCCTTTTCACAGGGGGGAATTGAGGAGAAAGGGGATGAAGGAGAGGGAATCGGGGAGGTGATCGAATGACCCTGATATTCACACCCCTCGGCATAAGGGGGATATTCGGAGACGGCATCGACTCGGTTGTAGTCGAGAAGATAGCCAACATCTTCGGTAGGGAACTGGGAAAGGGAAGTTTGGTGGTCGTTGGGCGGGACACAAGACCCAGCGGATACATACTGGACAAGGCGGTCGTGTCGGGCCTGCTCTCGGCGGGGGTTAACGTGCTCAACATAGGCATAGCCCCGACCCCCACGATAGAGTGGGCCGTCGAGAGGTACGATGCGGATGGCGGCATCATCATATCAGCCAGCCACAACCCCCCTGAGTGGAACGCCTTGAAGCTGATAGGGAGGGGAGGGCTGCTCCTCCACCCGGATGACATGGAGAGGCTCAGGGAGAGGTTCGAGAAGGAGGAATTCAGGTCAGTTCCTTGGAACGATATAGGCATGGAGGAGGTCGTCGATGTCACTGGGGACTACTTGGAGGACCTGCTGAACTTCGTCAACATCGAGGTGATCTCTGAGGCGGGCTTCAAGGTGGTGCTGGATGTCAACGGAGGTGCCGGTGCTTACGTCACGCCCTACCTCCTCCAATCATTGGGATGCAGGGTCAACACGCTGAACTCCTCGCCCGGGATATTCGTCAGGGAGATGGAACCTAGGCCCGACACTCTCCAAGACCTGTCCAAGGTCGTCGTAGCGACCGGGGCGGACGTAGGTTTCGCCCACGACACCGACGCCGACAGGCTTACCCTCGTGACGGAGAAGGGGGAGGTACTATCCGAGGACATCACCCTCGCGCTGGTCGTCGACTACATCTTGGAGAAGAGAGGCGGAGGTTCCCTCGTGGTGAATGTGGCGTCCTCCAAGATGTTCGATGATATTGCGAGGAAGAGGGGGGCTAAGATATACAGGACCCCCGTGGGCGAGGCTTACGTGGCTCATAAGATGAGGGAGATCGGTGCTACGGTGGGCGGCGAGGGGAGCTGCGGAGGGGTCATACTGCCTGATTTTCACATGGGGAGGGACGGTCCTCTTGCTGCGGCACTTGTCCTAGAGATAATGGCCTCCAGGGGGAAGAGTATAAGCGAGCTGGTTTCCGAGCTCCCCAAGTATCACACGATAAGGGCTAACTTCCCGAGAAAGAGGGATTGGGACTCCCTGAAGAGAGATCTCATATCCCTCGGTGAGAGGAGAGGCATGGAGATCGATCTGACCGATGGAGTCCGACTCTCCGACCTGGAGGTCTGGGGGCTGATACGTCCCTCCAAGACAGAACCCAAGATAAGGATCCTCGTGGAATCGGACGACCGCTCCAAAGCTGAGGAGTTCTTGAGAGAAGTAGAGAAGGTTGTAGCTACGTGAACGATCAGTCCTTCTCCCTTTTCTTCCCCTTCTTATCCTTGGCGGACTTGTCTGGCCTTTCTTTAGGGATGACCAGCTTTCCTGTCATCTTGTCGTAAAACCTCTTCCAAGCAGATCCCAAGCCGCTGAGGGCTATTATCATGAAAGAGAGTGCCGTGAAGGGTGCATCTGGGTATCCCACGAGCACAGACGATATGAAGCCCACCAAGGGTATCATCAAGCCAGAGTAGTAAGCGGCCTTCCTATACAGAGCTCCTAACTCACTCTCATTCAAGCTTTCAGAGAATACTATCCTCCTCACGTACCTGTCAGACATTATGAAGAGGAAGAGGGCTATCACCATGAACAGAACACTCAGCATGGCGCCCAGTTCCCTACTCACCAGAGTGATCCTTAAGGATATGAAGGTCGCTAGGAAGACCGTGAGAGCCGGGATAACCGCCATCCAAGCGGTGAATTCCCTGTAACCATTAAGAGTGGATTCGATCGGTTTCATGTTCGGCCCTCAGATTCGAGGGTTACGTTTAGGTTTAAAAATGCGCACAGTCATGGACCGGTAGAGATACCCGTAGGTGATAGGGTGATAAGATGGCCGAGAAGGAGCACGTGAACCTGATCTTCGTGGGACACGTCGACCACGGAAAGTCGACGCTGATAGGGAGGATGTTCTTCGATCTCCAGCTAGTGGAGGAGCTTCCTCCTGAGGAGCAGGCAGCTGACGCCCAGTTCGCTTGGCTCGTGGACAGGCTCAAGGAGGAGCGAGAGAGGGGTATGACCATCGACCTCTTCCATACCAAGATCGAGACGCCCCATAAGATGATAACCATTATAGACGCCCCTGGACACAGGGACTTCGTCAAGAACATGATCACCGGAGCCAGTCAGGCCGACGCGGCTGTACTGGTTGTCTCCGCCAAGTCGGGAGAGGGCGTCCAGGCACAGACCATAGAGCACGTCTTCCTGATCAAGACGCTGGGAGTCAATCAGCTCGCCGTTGCCATATCCAAGATGGACGATCCGACCGTCAACTACAGCAAGGAGAGGTTCGAGGAGGTCAAGGCCCAGGTGGCTGAGCTCCTCAGGAAGGTCGGCTACGACCCCGACAAGATACCGTTCATCCCCGTGAGCGGTCTGAAGGGAGACAACGTGGTCAGGAAGAGCGAAAACATGCCTTGGTACAACGGTCCGACGCTCTATGAGGTGCTTGACACGTTCTCCGCGCCGCCCAAGCCGGTGGACAAGCCCCTCAGGATACCCATACAGGACGTGTTCTCCATAACCGGAGTCGGTACCGTCGTGGTCGGTAGGGTGGAGACTGGGGTGATCAAGCCCGGCGACAACATCATCATAGAGCCCCTCGGCAAGACCGCGGAGGTCAAGAGCATAGAGATGCACCACGAGAAGCTCGACAAGGCCGAGCCCGGCGACAACATAGGAATAAACATCAAGGGCATCGACAAGAAGGAGATCAAGAGGGGAGACGTTATAGGTCATCCTGACAACCCGCCCACCGTCGCCAAGGAGTTCACCGCCCAGATAGTGGTGCTGCAGCACCCGACCGCGATAGCTCCGGGTTACACGCCCGTTATACACGCTCACACCGGACACATGGCCTGCAAGATGGTGTCCATAGAGAAGAAGATAGACCCGAGGAGCGGTCAGGTCATTGAGGAGAACCCGAGCTTCATAAGGAGGGGAGAGGCCGCCATAGTGAAGTTCCAGCCGCTGAAGCCCTTCGTGATAGAGAAGTACAGCGACTTCCCGCCGCTCGGCAGGTTCGCGGTCAGGGACATGGGCATGACCGTCGCCGCTGGCATAGTGCTGGACGTAGTTCCGATGGAGAGGAAGAAGAAGTAAACCCTCCATCATTTTTATTTAGCAGTGAGATGCCCCGGTGAGTGGTGGTAAAAAATGCCCGAGGTACTGAGGATAGAGATGGTCAGCACCAATCCCAAGAGCTTGGACCAAGTGAGCAGGATGTTCAAGGAGATGGCCGAGAAGATGGGAGTCAGGGTCAAGGGCCCGATACCCCTGCCGACCAAGAGGCTCAGGGTTACCGCTCTCAGGAATCCCTCGGGTGAAGGGACGAACAGGTACGACAAGTACGAGCTGAGGATCCACAAGCGCATAATAGACATCCCTAACCCTGACGAGAGGTACATAAGGAGCATAATGGGGGTCACCATCCCCGAGGACGTTAAGATAAGCATAGTCATGCTGACCACCTGATCCTAGACAACTGTTTTAGGGGATCCTCCCCTATTAGCCCCTGATGGATGTACTGATCCTAGCCGACGACCTGACCGGCGCCTTGGACACGGCTTCTCAGTTCGGGCGCGGTTCCTTCGTCGCCCTGAACCACGAATCCGCTGGATATGGGTGGAAGTGCGTATCCCTGAGTACTGACACCAGGCTCGTCACCCCTATGGAGGCTGAAAGGAGAGTCAGAGAGGTCTTAGAGACCGCTCCAGGCTTGACGAGTCCGAGATACCTCTACAAGAAGGTGGATTCCACCATGAGGGGGAACGTCGGCGCCGAGATGCACTCAATCGTCTCGATACTGGGGACCCCCGTACCCTTCACACCGGCTTTCCCCGAGCAGGGGAGGATCGTGCTAAACGGTCGACTGTACGTCAGGGGCGTTCCTCTAGAGGAGACGGAGTATGTGAGGGAGCTACCCGTCGCCTCCTCCCTGATAGAGGAGATATTGAAGGCCACATCCCCTGATCTGATGGTGGGGTATTGGGGAGAAAGCAATTCCGACGTCCTGATCGCCAGGGAAGTTCCTGATAGGGAGGCGCTGTCCCGCTTCTTCTGGGAGATCTCCAGCTATCGAGTGATGGGGGGTAGCGCAGGGCTGGCGATGGAACTGGCCCAATGGATAGGGGTGGAGGGGGGAGAGGTTCCCAGAGCGAAAGGTCCCATCCTATTCGTATCCGGCTCGGAGAACGAGGTCACGATCAAGCAGCTCGAAGTACTCTCCACGGAAATACCGGTTCTAGGGATCGACGATTCCGATATGGAGAAAGCATCCATCATACTGAGGAAAGGTGGTGATGTTGCAATTAGATTCCGCCTAGCTGAGTTAGGGCCTGGTACGCTAGAGAAAATCCGTCAATTGTTCGACAAGATCGGGGGACTCGTGGTAGTGGGTGGGGAGACCTTCAGGAAACTGATGGAGGGAACGGGAGCGGATGGCGTGAGGATAGGGGAGCCACCGGAGCAGGGACTGGCTGCCGGATGGGTAGTAGGTGGATCGCTAGATGGTCTGCCCATCGTGACCAAGGCGGGAGGGTTCGGCACTGAGACGACCCTAGTCAGGGTGAGGAGGTGGTTATGTGAGGCCGATCTTGATAACGATGGGTGATCCCGCTGGAATAGGGCCTGAGGTTGTTGTGAAGTCCCTAGCTCGCATCGGTAGCGGGAGGCCCATCACGGTGGTGGGATGCAAGAGGTGTCTCGAGGAGGTATCGGAGCTCTGTGGTTTGAAGTTGAGGTTCTCGTCCGTCGATGAGCCGACACATCTGATAGATAGCGTTCCCGT
This sequence comes from Thermoproteota archaeon, assembly GCA_027061785.1. Lineage (GTDB taxonomy): Archaea > Korarchaeota > Korarchaeia > Korarchaeales > Korarchaeaceae > Korarchaeum. Next base: position 30,323 of record JAMOVA010000069.1, on the reverse strand, counting down.
CATAGATATGGGTGGCGAGGATGTTCCGAAGGGGAGGGCCACCGCTGAAGGTGGCACCCACTCCTATAGATATGTGGTGAGGGCCTCGAAATTGGTGATGGAGGGTAAGGCCGGCGCCTTGGTGACCGGGCCAGTGAACAAGCTGGCCGTCAACATGGCTGGAATCAAGTTCACCGGTCACACCGAGTTACTCGCGGAGCTGGCCGGTGGTGTGAGGACCAAGATGCTCCTGTACCTGGACGAGTTGAGGGTAAGCCACGTCACCACTCACATCCCATTGAAGGATGTCCCAACCTCCATAAGTAAGGAGGAGATCTCCTTGACCGTTCGACTGACGGCCTCCTTCCTGAGGAGGTTGGGCGAAGGAGTGAACATCGCAGTAGCGGGGCTGAACCCCCACGCTGGGGATGGCGGTGTGATGGGGAGGGAGGAGATTGAGATCATAGGTCCGGCCGTGGAGGAGCTCAAAAGCGAGGGAATCAGGGTGGAAGGCCCTCTACCACCCGACACCGTCTTCCTCAGGGCGCTAAGGGGGGAGTTCAACGCTGTCGTGGCCATGTACCACGATCAGGGTCATATACCGGCCAAGCTAATTGGCTTCAACAGGGCGGTCAATGTGACGCTAGGGCTGCCCTATGTGAGGACCTCCGTGGATCACGGGACGGCCTATGACATAGTCGGCAGGTGCGTGGCCGATGAGGGCAGCATGCTTAAGGCTTTAGAGCTGGCATTTAGGTTGGCTGAGTAGGAATGGTCCCTTATTCCCTCAGGTACGGGGAGCGCTACCTGAGCTTCCACCTCCCCGATGAGGCTCAAGTTGTTGAAATAGGCCCCAACAATGTTACCCCCCTCGAGGATGTCCGAGGGGCACTGCAACGAGCCTTGAGAGGGTTAGATGGGATCGTTCGCCCGGGTAGGAGGGTGGCTATAATCGCCGATGACGTGACCAGACCGACTCCCACCGCAGACATACTCCCCCACCTCCTAGATTACCTCAATTCCGCTGGTGTGAGCGACGATGATGTACTGCTGCTGGCTGCCCTGGGAACGCACAGACCCATGACCCAAGAGGAGTTGGAGAGGAAGTATGGGGAGGCACTGGAGAGGGTCGAGGTCGTTCAGCCCGACTACAGGGACCCGGAAAAGCAGGTTAGAGTCGGATCCATGCCTGACGGGTCTCCCATCGAGGTGAACAACGTCCTCACGAAAGTGGATATCTCGATAGGCGTGGGAATGGTCACCCCTCACCATGTCTCCGGCTTCTCGGGAGGCTCGAAGATAGTCCTGCCAGGGGTGTCCGGTGAGAGGACGGTGGGGGACATGCACTTGCTCAGCGCCAGGTTGAGGAGGAGTTTCTTGGGAATGAAGGTGAACCCCGTAAGGGATCTCATGGACTTGGTTGCGGAGAGGGCCGGGTTGAGGGGACTGGTGGAAGTAGTCGTCGATGGTAGGGGGAGGCCCACTTGGGTGGGTGCGGGTGGTGTCAAGGAGGTCTTCTCCGAGGCGGTCGATGAGGCTAAGCGCGTGTATGAGGTGGAGGCCCCCAGTAACCTCGATTTGGTGATCGCTAGCAGCTATCCAGCCGACATAGAGTTCTGGCAGGCCCACAAATCGTTATACCCGGCTGAGATGATCCTCAGGGACGGGGGCGTCCTCATACTCGCTACACCCTGCCCTGAGGGCGTGGCCGTGACCCATCCGGAGGTCTTGGAGCTGGCCGGATTGAGCCCTGAGGAGATAGATGCCAAGGTCAGGAGGGGAGAGGTCGAAGATCCCGTAGGCGCCGCTAACTCCATGGTCTGGTCCAAGGTGAGATCTAGGATAAGGGTAGTCATAGTCTCCGATGGCATCTCCGAGGAGGAAGCCCGATCCCTCGGCTTCTCCTGGTACGGAGATCTGCAGGAGGCGATAGATTCGGAATTGAAATCTCTGGGAGATAAACCCAAAGTAGCCATCATGAGGAACGCTCCGGAGCTACTCCCCAAGGTGTAGCGCCGGGGGAGGGATTCGAACCCTCGCGGCCCGGAGGGCCACCCGCTCTCAAGGCGGGCACCTTGGTCCTGGCTCGGCCACCCCGGCTCGAGCGGTGCTCGGGGATTCCGGGGTATAAATGCGAGGGGGAATAAAAAGGTGAATCACTTGAGCGGCACGAACTTGCTGGATCTGGTGGCTCCCTTGCCCGGCTTACCGTGCCTCACTATCCTGTTGGTCATCGCGAACTCTCCTAGGTAGTGCCCTATCATCTCGGGGACTACGGTTATCTCAACGAACTCCTTCCCATTGTGGACGGCTATCTTCGCCCCCACCATCTCGGGGAGGACGGGCATGTCCCTCCTGTGGGTCCTTATCACCTTGTCTATGCCCTTGCTCCTGTACTTCCTGATCTTCTCCAAGAGCTTCTTGTTCTCCGGAGAAAGGCCTCTCTTCAGTGTCCTTCTGATTCTAGCTGGCATCACCTCTGCCAGCTCGTCTAGGGTCATGCTCTGGAGCTGCTCTAGCGTGTAACCCCTGTACCTGAATTCCTTGGAGGACATACATGTCACCCATAACCTAAGCCATAAATAAAGGTTGGGCTCAGAGGCCAGCTCTCCTCTTAGCCCTGCCGGTCTTCCTAGCAGCTATGTGTCCGACCTTCTGCCCTGGTGGAGCCGTCCTGGCCACGGTCGTCGGCTTGCCAGGCCTCTTGTGGGATCCGCCACCGTGCGGGTGGCTGACCGGGTTCATGGCCACGCCCCTGACTACTGGCCACCTCTTCGGGTGGGTCCTCTCGTGGTAGTACTTGAGACCGGCCTTCATGAACGGTTTCTCTATCCTGCCACCGCCAGCCACTATGCCTATGGTGGCCCTGCATCTGGCGTCCACAAACTTCTCCTTCCTAGAGGGAAGCCTCAGGAGGACCCTGTCTCCCTCATGAGAGAACACCAGGGCGTAGGTCCCGCTTCTCCTAGCTAGCTTTCCTCCATCTCCCGGCCTTATCTCCACGTTGGAGACCAAGGTCCCGTCGGGTATATCGGCCAAGGGAAGGACGTTTCCCGTCTTTATCTCGGCTCCAGGACCTATCTGTATCTCCTGACCCTCGTACACACCCTCCGGAGGTACGTAGTAGAACTTGGTGCCATCTTCGAGCTCCACCAAGGAGATCGGGGTATGCCTCCCTGGCTCGTGTAGTATCTCCTTTATGACCCCCCTCACGAGGTCACTCAACCCTATCTGAGGGGGATATTTCACGGGAGCTATCTTGAGGTGATCCCTAGATCTGAACTGGATACCTCCCCTTCCCCTCCTCTGAACCAGTATTCGCTTACCCATACCATCACCCTATTATGCCCAGCTTGGCAGCAACATCCGAGGCCCTATACTCTGGACTGAGCTTCACGTACGCCTTCTTCCTGCCGTCTATGGTGATTATGGTCCATACCTTCTCTACCTTGACATCTAGGGCCTCCTCAACGGCCCTCTTTATCTCCTTCTTGTTAGCCCTCCTGTCCACGAAGAAAGCCAGTTTATTCTCCTCGTTGATCATCCTAACAACTTTCTCAGTGGAGATGGGAGCCTTCAGTATCTTGTAGGGATCGAAGTCGCTTATCTTAGGCAATACCCATCACCTCCTCTAAGGAACGGAGGGCCCCCTCCGTCCATACGGTCAGCCTCCCCGGAACACCTCCGGGGGCCAAGTGGATCACGCTCAGGTTCCTGAGAGCGACCACATCAACTCCAGGTATGTTTCTGGCAGCTCTAGCTATCGGAGAGCCCTCGTTGAGGTATATTATGAGCGGGCCCCTCGCTCTCTGTCTGACTCTTCCCCTCATCTTCCCTCGTCCGGCCCTTATCTTCTTGAACCTCCTCTTGGTCCTGTCCAACTCGTCCTTCAGGCCTAGCTTCAGCAACAGGGAGTAGAGCTCAGACGTCTTGGATATACCCTCCAGATCGTCCGTCACTATCAAGGGGACATGGTCCAAGTCCACCCTGTGCCGGGCCTTGACCAAGTCTATCCTCCCGGTCGCCGCTATGGCCGATAGGATGGCCAGCCTCCTCTCCTTCTTGTTCACCCTCTCCCAGATGACCTTCCAAGATCTGGGTGCCGTGGTCTTCGCGCCGCCCACGGTCATGACCGCTCTAGCCGCCCTGCTGGCCGCCGGATAACCCCTACCCTTCACCCTAGGTACCCTAGCCACTCCGTGACCTGCTCCCCAAGACTCAGCCGACGTCCTGAGCCCGGCCAAGGGATCCCTGCCCTGAGGCTGTATCCTAGCGGTCAGCTGGGATAGGTAGGTCCGTCTTATGGTGTCTGGCCTGACCTCCATGTCGAAGACAGAGGGGAGCTCCACCTCCCCTATCCTCTCACCGTTCAGATTGAACACCGGGACCGAGACCATGTAATCACCTCTCCAACCAGCCCACGGAGCTCACATAGCTTATCTCTGGCACTGGGAGTTCCTCGTACTTGGGCCTTATCGGGTGCCTCATGAACACGAACCTCTTCGCCGGACCCGGTATCGATCCGGAGAGGACCACGTACTGACTCTTTAAAACCCCGTAGTTCTTGAATCCGCCCTTGGGCGTTATGTTCAGGGCTTCCTCCTCGGACAGGTCGGCCATCATCAGTATCCTCTTGTTGTACTCCGTCCTCTTGTGGTAGCCGGTCTGGCCAGCCCTCGGGACCCTCCAAGTCACGTAGGGCGGATGCCTAGATCCCAAGCTACCGACCCTCCACCTGCCCTTGCCGGCCTTGTGTCTGAGCAGCTCGACTCCGAACCTCCTGACGACGCCCTGCCACCCGTGCCCCTTGGTGACCGCGGTGACATCGACCAGCTGACCCACCTTGAAGACCTGGTTCACCTTGACCTGAGAGCCCACTAAGGACTGGGCGTACTCGAGCCTCTTATCCATGGACCCGCCCTTAATCGGTATCTCGAGGAATTCCGGTTTCTTCTTGTGTATCCCGGCCAGATCAGGTCTGGTATAAGCCAGAATCCTGACTTCCTCTATCCTGTCCTTGTTAGCCTCCACCTTGGCGAGGGCCTCGTCCCAGTTGTCAATCCCATCGCCGACGGTGAGGGTCCTAGAGATCAGGTCATTCTGCTCTATTTTGAGGGCCGTGGTCACCGCCTTCAGCCCGTAGTAGGTTCCCACGTAGGGCCTGAATCCGACCACCTCTATAGGAGGAGTCTCCACCACTGTGGAGGCCAAGGTTACGGGCTGACCTATGTTGAGCTTACCGGGCCTGTCCTCCTTCATCAGGACGTGAATCATACCCACCTTATAGCCTGGGAATGCCACTAGGGTCGGCTCCTCAAGGGGCAGTTCAGGGTAGGATCTGAAGACTGCCTTCTGAGTTCTAGCCCTCTTCCGAGGAGCGAACTGTAGCGAACCGTGTCTTCTGGGCATTACTAGCACCCCGTTAACTTTCCAACACAAGACAAGCTTGGGGTTTATTAAAGTTTGGTATGTCAGGAGGGCTCTCCCCATTGGGGAGAGCGAACTTCAGAGGCGTGTTCGATAACGTACTCACACATCAAATGTCTAGAATAACCACGGCCCTCCAGAGGTCTCCCTCTTTCTCCACTTTGAGCTTGTAGTAGGTGACCGCTTTCACCTCGGTCTTGGGCTTGTGTCTCTCGGGATCCACGGGCTCGCCCCACGCCTTGCCCCTGAGCTTGGTACCCTGAATATTGACCTCGAACTTCGAGAATACCAGCCCCTCCACATCCGTGATGAACAGGAGCTCTGACAGCCATGAGTGGAGGAGCAGGGATAGGTCCTCGGATTCCAATTCCAGCTTCTTCTCCACGACTGGATTCACGCTATCGACATCCACCATTACCTCGTACATGGCGAGGGCCGCCTCCTCGAAGAGGGAGTTCAAGTCGCTAGCCCACACCTCGAACCCCACATCAGCTTCGACGTCAACTAGCTTCCTGCCCACGATATCACCCCGGGGGCAGGACGACGACGTAGCTGTCATCTACCCTAGCTGTCCTAGTCTTCCAGAATGGTTTAACCGAGTCAAATACGAAAATATAGCCTTCCTTCTCCTCTATTGAGCTTATGAAGACTGAAACGGGGTATTCGGTGATCTTATCCCTCGTCGAGTTAATCTCTATGTCGAGGACGCCGGGAGCGGTGTGGGACACTTCCATCACGGTGGAGTTGTAGGTAAGCTCCTTGGTCTCGCCGGGATTGAGCTTCATAGTCCCGTTTATGATCAGGGTCCCGTTCACGAACATGGTTACGTTCCCCAGCAGCTTGCTCATCCTCTTATAATCCGACTCGATCGACAGGTTGTACACGCCGGAGATGCGTAGCTCTCCACTGGATAGAGTCACCACCGTGTGGCCCAGCGTGACTTTCGTTACGTCTCTCATTTTAGCGTAGGAGCCTACGTATATGTCCTCTATGTTGTGGCCCGCGAGTTTCAGATTGACGGCATTGTATCCGGCTAGGGGTCTCTCGTCGGGACCAACGATTCGACCATCTATCGTCTGTATGGGATATATACCACTCTGAGATGTCTTTACCACATAAATTGGGACTCCTGGACCCATTAGATTAATGACTAAGGTCCAGACTAAGAGGAGAGCTAGGAAAGATGATCCTAAGGCCTCCCTGTATAGCTTCATCAGTCCCATATCTTTCAGTTCGTCCCCCCAGAGTTTGAGGGAAAGAGGTGTAACGAGGAAGTAAGCAAGCAAGAAGAGGCTCAGTCCCTCCATCGGAGTGAGTCCAACGATACCGCTCACTAGCCCGACTAGGGACGATAGAGCTATCCTGAAGTAGTAGACTTTGTGCTTTGGTTTCATCATGCCCCAGTAGCCAATTGAATATATAAAGGGAGCTGACCCGAGGAAGGCTGTATGGGACGGAAGAGAAAGGTTACTGGGCTGGATCTCAGGCATTTGGTTAGAGAGCTGCTCTCTCTGGAGGGTAAGATACTTAAGAAAGTGTATATGCTGGATGATGGCGTCTTCTCCCTCGTCTTCTACCCGGAAGTTGATGGGAGCAGGGAGCTCGTGATCGACCTGAGCGGCTTCGTCTTTCTGACGGACCTCAAGTGGCCAAAGCCTCAGAGCCCACCCTCGTTCATCATGGCCCTCAGAAAGCACTTAGAGGGTAGAAGATTCACTGAGATATCTCAGATAGGGGTCGAGAGAATCTTTCGCTTATCTTTCGGTGATATGCAGCTTGTGGTGGAACTGTTCGGGGGAGGGAACCTCATACTCGCTCAGGAAGGTAAGATCCTTTTACCCCTCAAGAGAGCCGAGTTCAAGGGTAGATCCATCAGGCCCGGCGAGATCTACCGACCACCAGCTGGTCCGGGGATTGAGCTGGATCCTAGAGATAGGGATGCCATACTAGCGCTCCTCAGGGAGGGTGTAAAGGAGAAACTGCCCCTGTGGAAGGTGCTGATAGGGTCCTTCGGGGTGGGCCCCCCCTACACGGACGAGATCTCTCACCTGACGGGCTTGGATCTGAAGTCGCCGCTACCCGAGACCGAGGCTCCTATCGATGAGCTGGCTGATCTGATCCATTCGTTCCTCAATAGGGAGACCGAACCCATGATTTACGTTCAGGGCGATGAAGTGGTAAGCTTCTCGGCCTTCCCGCTACAGCACCTCCAGATAGAGAGGAGATCCGTGCCCAGCCTGTCTAGGGCGATCCAGCTCTATTATACCGCTGAGGGGCCTGAATACGAGGAAGACCCGAGGATAAGGTCGTTGGAGGTTGAGATCAAAAGGCAGGAAGAGCTGAAGAAGGAGTATGCGGAAAAGGCGGAGGAGTACAGGTCTGTGGGTGATCTCATATATCTTCACCTAGCCGAGGTGGATGAGGCGCTGAGGAAGGCCAGGAGGGGGGCCTCATCTCCCCTCATAGTCTCAGTCGACAGGAAGTCCGGCAAGGTCGTGTTGAATCTGGACGATCGGGAGATTCAGCTAGACATGCTCAAATCAGCCACTGAAAACGCCTCCGACTACTATAGCAGGGCGAAGAAATATCGAGAGAAGTATGAGAGGATCGATGCGGCCATTTCGTCCCTGAAGGGGAAGTTGGTCAGGCTCAGGAGTGAGGCCGAGGAGAGGGCTTCCAAAAAGGCCCCGACTAAGAGACGGAAGCTCCGATGGTACGAGAGATTCAGGTGGTTCTATACATCGGGGGGCTTCTTGGTGATAGGGGGGAGGGATGCCCAAACCAACGCCGAGATAGTGTCCAAGTACTTGGACGAGAACGACCTGTTCTTCCACATTGACATGCCGGGGGGCTCAGTGGTGGTGCTCAAGCTGGATGGGGGAGAGGCGGATGAGGCATCAGTGAATCAAGCGGCCACCGCAGCTGGGGTGTTTTCTAGAGCGTGGAGAGAGGGTCTGACCTCAGTGGACGTTTATTACGTCAAGGGGAGTCAGGTCTCGAAACACGCGCCTTCCGGACTGTATCTCCCTAAGGGGAGCTTTTACATAACTGGTAAGAGGAATTACTTGAGGGTGAGGCTCGAGGTCTGCGTGGGTTTTCAAGAGACTCCCGACGGGATCAAATTGACTGCGGCACCTCCGGGAGCTCCCTTCCTCTACTCTGTATGCCTTAGACCTGGATCTACCGGTAAGGAAGAGGCCGCAAAAGTGTTAAAGAATATGCTGGAGAGCTGGCTGCAAGAAAACATTAAAATACGTGGAGACTCAGAACCCCCGGCGGAGCCTGTGGAAGTGAGTGTGGATGATATAGTGAGGGCGTTGCCCCCTGGAAAAGTTACGATAGTGGAGTGATAGTTATGTGGTCTCTGCTACCAGAGAAAGGTGATGAACCTAAGTTCAGGCTGAAGGTATCCGAGATAATGAACAGGAACCTGATCACCGTGACCCCTCAGGATACGGTCTTCAAGGTAGCGCAGCTCATGAGTGAGCACAACATAGGCTCCGTGGTTGTGATGGAGAGGGGGGTCCTGAGGGGGATAGTCACGGAGAGGGACCTGATCTCCCGGTACATAGCTAAGAAGGACGGAAGGAGACCTGAGGAGGTTAAGGTAGAGGAGGTCATGACCAAGGAGCCTGTCATAGTCAGGGACAATATAGATATCGACGAGGCTGCTAGGATCATGGTGGAGCACAACGTCAGAAGGCTGATAGTGGTGAACTCCGATAAGAAGGTGGTAGGGATAGTCTCCTCCCGTGATATCCTGAAGGTGGCTCCGCACATATGGTTCATCCTGTCCGAGAGGTTGAGACTAGCTAAGTCTAAGAAGGGTTGGAGCCTAGTATAGAAAGGGGGTACCCGATTTTGATGGCTAAGGTAAAGGACTATATGACCGATAGAGTCGTTACCGTGACCCCCCGAGATACCCTCGGTAGGGCCCGGAACCTCATGTTGGAGAGGAAAATAAGGCGATTGGTGGTTGTTGAGGGAAATAAAGTAGTCGGTATAATTACCGCGACTGATATTGCCAAGGCCCTAGCTAGGAGGGGTGCTCCTTGGAGATGGAGGAATCCGGAGAACTCCCTAGTCGATAGGTTCATGACGAGAAATCCAGTAACGATAGGGCCTGACGAACTCGTCAGGACCGCCTCCAAGGTGATGAGCGAGAGGGGTATAGGGGGTCTCCCGGTGGTGAAGGACTCGTCCTTGGTGGGCATATTGACGGAGACCGACGTTTCCAGATTTTTCGCTGAGAATATGAGGGGCTCCTACAAGATAAGGGATCTGATGGACGAGAACTATCAGGTGATAGCCCCGAACACCAACCTCAAGAAAGTGGCCAAGCTGATAGCCGACGGTAACAGGGTCCTGATAGTTGGATCGGAGGGCAGCTACTTAGGCATGATAACCGAGGGAGACATAGCCCTGTGGGAACCCAACCTCGCTAAGAAGTACGTTCTCATCCCATCGAGGACAGGAAGGATCAGCGTGGACGTCCGGGTGAAGACCGCCAGGCACATAATGAAGGAGATAGAGATAAGGCTCAATCCTGAAGAAGATGCGGCCAAGGCTGCTAGGTACATGATCGAGTGGGGAGTGAGCGCGATCCCCGTCTTCGATGGGGACGAGCTGGTGGGTGTGATCGACAAGAAGGCCTTGGTGAGGGGTGTGGCGAATGCCTCGGAATGATGTTTCTAGCCTCATGAGGACTTCTGTAATCACGATCGATAAGGGAGAAACTGTGGAGGTCGCATTGGACCTCATGGAGAGGAACGACGTGAACCACTTGGTCGTCACCTCAGGAGATAGGGTCGTCGGCGTTCTCAGCATAAGGGACATAATGGAGGGCTTAGGCTCATCTAGGTTCGAGAGGATACCGGCCAGGAGGATATACGTCAGCGCCCTGATGACCGAGCCTCCAATTACCATCGGACCCTCAACATCCGTAAAGGAAGTAGTCTCCATCATGCTCGAGAAGGGAATTGGGTCGCTACCTGTGGTTGAGGGCGGTAAATTAGTGGGGATAGTCACCGAGACGGATCTGGTTAGATCTCTCGACTATCAGGGAGATATCAAGGCCTTGGTGAAGGAGGATCACCCGAAGATAATGCCAAATGAGAGGATAGTCCACGCGAGGAACGTGATGCTTGAGAGAGGCGCCAGAATACTGCCCGTGGTGGAAGGAGGCAAGCTCATAGGCATAGTTACGGAGAGGAATCTGGCAAGGGCTTTCCTAGGTGTCAGAGAGAACGTGGATCCCATACGTATGGACAATGTGGTCAGGAAGATCCTAGTGGAGGACGTGATGGTGGAGGCACCAAGGAGGCTCAGAGGGTTCGTATCCGTGAATGAAGCTAGGGACCTCTTCCTAGAATCCGGGTTACCAGCTCTTCCCGTGGTCGACGAAGACGATAAGGTGATCGGCGTCCTAGAGAGGAGGAGCCTCCTCAGGTTCCTTGAATGAAGGGATCCAGTAGCATCCCCATTATTCCGAGGAACATGGAGAGTTTCAGCATGCTGCTCAGTCTCTTAGCCTTAATCTCATCTATTTTGAGCGATTCCCTAGCGGAGTAGAGCAGTAGGGGAAGGGAGAGGACCACTGAGAGGAGAAAGTACGCTGGCCCCGTCAGGCCGGCTAGGGGAGGTATCAGCGTCAGGACCGATGTCACAACGATCATCAGAGAGGCGTAAGCGCCTGCTCCCCTAGGGCCCATCACCACCGCTACTGTCCTCAAGCCGTAGATTGAATCGCCTTTCAGGTCTTCCACGGTTTTCACTACCTCTCTAGCTAAGTTGGATGTGAAGGCTATCATGGAGAATAGGATCACCTTTCCATTGAGTCCATCGGCCGCCAAGGCTCCGAATATGAGGGTAAATGCGACCCCCAAGCTGACTAGGATGTTACCCACCAAACCCATCGCTTTGATCCATCGGGCGTAGAGGTACCAAGAGAGGGCGAAGAGGGAGGCGATGATGAACTCCTCCACACCTAAGGGGATGCTCAAGGCAACCCCTATGAGGGACAAGACGATATAGGAACTCATCGCTTCACTAGGAGAGACCTCCCCGGATGGTATGGGTCTGTCTGGCTTATTCACCCTGTCTATGGGAGCGTCGAAGTAATCGTTCACCGCATTACCGGCCATCAGGATGAGGGGCGGCACAGCGCAAGCCAAGATCAGATTCGGAATGAGTTCAGGGGGAGCTGATGCGTTCACCCAGCCGACAAGAACTCCCAAGATGGACATTAAGGCATTCTTGGGACGGAAGAGCCTCAAATAACCCCTGATGTTGCCGCCCCCCATGGACCCACACCGGTCCCTTTTTATGGGCTAAGAAATATACCTATCGGGATCGGATTTGCCTGTCAGAGTCGGTGTAGTGGGATGTGGGTGGTTCGGATCTGCTCACGCTAGGGTGTACAGGACCATAGGTGAGGCTCAACTCGTTGCCGTCATGGATATCGTTGAGGAAAACGCCAAGAAGTTGGCTGAAATTTACCACGTGAACCATTACACGTCGATAGAAGAGATGATCAGGAAGGAATCTTTGGATGCCGTGAGCATAGCTGTCACTCCGCAGTACCTCTTTCGAGCCACGAAGGAGGCTTTGGAGGCAGGTGCATCCGTACTCGTCGAGAAACCGGTAGTTATCAGCAGGGAAGAGCTCTCGAATCTAGAATCCCTTGTTAAGAGAGCCGATGGTGTCTTTATGCCTGGATTCATAGAGCTCTTCAACCCGGCCGTGTCCATGGCCAAATCGCTCCTAGATGATGAGAAGATAGGCAAATTGCTGTCCATATGGTCTAGGAGAGTGGGAAGGCTCCCAAAGAAGAGCATTGGTTGGAAAATAGGTGTCTCCTTGGACTTGGCCATACACGAGATGTACGTGCAGCACCACATAGTGGGAGAGGCACCCTCCAGCGTGTCCTCCTACACCGCCAAGCTGCTGGACGGTGAGGGAGGGGAGGACCTCGCGATATTCCTTGCTAGATTCCCGGATGGAATAGTTTCCACCATTGAAACGAATTGGCTCACGCCATCAGGGATCAGAGAGGCCCTGATAATGGGTGACGAGGGCAGTCTCATCGTGAACTATCCAGATCAAACGGTGAGGATAGAGTCCTCAGACAGAATCGAGCAGCCGAGGATAAGGAGGAGGGAGCCCCTGCAGGGAGAACTCGCGTACTTCGTGGAGCACGTTAGGAAGGGAGATGATCCCGAGATCGGAATCGACTTGGCTAAGAATGTGCTGAACTCCTTATTCGAGGGATTGGAGAATAGATTGGTTTCCTGACTGAGGGATGCGGGAATGCCTGTAGAGGGAAGGCTCAGGGAAGGGATGGTCTACGTGTCAGAGCAGGTCGACAGACTCTATAAGCAGGGATACGGTGAAATCGTCGGTAGTGAGCTCGAGCTTCACCCTCTTGAGGCCGCATTCCTGGTTTGGAGGGGAAGGTTGAGGGTACTCGGCGAGCGCGGTGAAGTCGGGCTGAGGGATCTTATGAGACTATTCGTGAGCGAACCTAGGGCCTTCTTGAAGTACGTGGTGTACAGTGATCTCAGAAGAAGGGAAAGACTCGTTGTGTACGAGAGGTCAACCGACTTCCTCAGGCTCTATCCGAAGGGGGCTAGAGTGGGAGAGGTTGCTGCCAAGGATCTGATCCTCCCTCTCTCCGAGGACCAGCCCATACCCCATAAGTACATCCTGGACACCGTTGAGAAGGTGGCCAAGCTGAGGAAAGGTCTGATATTGGCTGTCGTGGATGACGAGATGAATGTCACCTACTACAGGGCCCAGAACTTCCTGCCCGATAAGAGGACCGGATACGATGTCGAAGAGTTGCCGGAGCTGGTAGGTACCCTAGTGGGAGATAGGGTAATAGTGTTCGACGAGAGAGCCGGAGATCTCTACGCTAAGGGATTTTGGGGTCATCCTCTCGGTGTGGATAAGCCCGAACCGTTCAAGCAGTACGAAGAGCCCCTGCAGCTACCTCTGATAGAGGCGATATACCTCTCCTCTAAGGGCAAACTGAGGGTCGAAACCTACGACGGGAAGATCTTGGACCTAGACGAGTTGAGGAGAATCTTTTCGGAGGTGAGAGAAGGTTCGAGGATCAGGGAGAGAGTGTTCAGGTACTGGAGGGATCTTGGATATGTTCCCAAGGCTGGATCCAAGTATGGAGCCGACTTCCTGATATACGAGAGAGGTCCTGGTCTCGAACACGCACCTTACCTGTGTGTAGCTGGATCGGTGGGAGATAAGGTGCGTCCCGTCGATCTGATAAGGTCTGGGAGGGTTGCGACCTCGGTGAGAAAGGATCTCATCGTATCGCTAGTTTCCGGAGAACACGTGGTCAGCTACAAGATGTCCTGGTTCAAGCCCTGATCACTTGGGCAAAGTCCTCTACGGACAGCCCCTTGGACCTCGCTGTCTCTATATCTATGGCAATAGACCCAGATCTCAATTCCCTGACATCATCCATCTTCAATAGGTAGAATTTACCCCTATCCGATGAGAACTTCACCGCGAACCAGCACTCCCCCCCGAGCAGCTCTGCCAGCCTCCTCATTGAGGCCACCTCCTCTGAGGGGATGTAAACGGTCTCCTTGGATGTGGTCTTAACTTCTATGACGGCTATTTTCCCCTTGTAGCCAGCGATCACATCGCTGGATGGATGGCTGGTGGATCCACTTCCCGCTATTCTCACCGCCGCTATCCCTTGCCTCCATAACTTGTCCAAGAGGTCCCTCTCTGCCCTAGTTCCCTTGGCCTTTCTCCTCAACCCCTCTCCCCCGTAAGCCTGAGGGGGCCATCTGCAGTCACGAGAACCGTGTCCTCGTATTGGGCTACCATCATCCCCGAGACCTCAACTAAAGGAGGATAGGATATGAGTACTCCCTTGCCAGCCAGTCTAGACAGGGCATGATTAACTCTGTGGCCTATCTCCCTGACCAACCACCTTTCACAGAAGGGAAGCCTCTTGTAGTTCTTCTCCACTATCTTGAGGATTCTCCTCTCCATCTCATCGCGCGTCCTGCCCTTTTTCTTCAGGGAGAATATTAGGGGCTCTCCCAAGGGGACCACGTACCCCTTGGCCTCTGGGAGAGTTACGAAGGGCTCTATCGCGAAGATGTCTCCCTCTTTAATTTTGTAGCCCATGCTCCTTCCCGTTGGAACGTTCGGAACCTCCACGCCAGCGTGGAGTATGTAGTTCTCCACCTTGTGGCCTGTGAGGTTGCGTATGGGCTTGTATCCAGCTGACACTATCGTATCGTATATCGCCTCGCTGACCTTCCTTATCTTGTTCCCCGGAATCATCCTCTCTATCGCCTTATCGAGGGCCTCCCTGGCAACTTGAACCATCTCCTCGTATTTCTCCTCGAGAGCGACGGATCTAGCCGCATCTACTATCCACCCTTCCAAGTGGGAGCCCATGTCCAGCTTTATCAAACCGGTTTCCGGGATCCTCAGTTCGTCCCCGGGGAAGGGGGTGTAGTGAGCTGCGACCTCGTTTATGGAGAGGTTGGTGGGGAATGCTAGTGAGTACCCTCTCTCCCTGACCAGCCTCTCGGATTCCTCAACGAGATCCAGAACGCTTGCACCGGGTTCGATCTTTCTTCTCATCTGCTCTAGGATGTAAGAGTGCTCTTCACCCAGTTTCAAGTAAGATTCAAGCTGCTCGTCATCCATATACTATCGCTGGGACTCTCACGGGAGGATTATTAAATCGTTTCATCCCATTCGCCTTGTGAGGTGGCTGGACGTTAGGAGAGGGTGCGATGACGCCTGCGTCAGTGAAGTGGTGGGTGTGTGGAGGTCCGGAGGGCTAGTGGTCTACCCCACGGACACAGTGTATGGGCTGGGCGCAGATGCGGAGAACGAGAAGGCGGTGTTGAGGGTGTACGAGATCAAGGGTAGGGAGAGGGACAAGCCCTTGACCATAGCGGTCAGCGACTTTGACATGTTGGAGAGGTACGCCGTGTTGAACGAGGTGAGCAGGGAGTTGGTTAGGCACTTCCTACCAGGCAAGGTGACTTTCATAGTGCCCAAGACCGAGAGGGTTCCGGATTCCGTGAATCCGAGGGCCATAGGTGTGAGGATCCCGGATCTGGATCTGACTCGTCGCCTCATTCGATCCTTCGGTAGGGCCGTAACGGCCACCAGCGCGAACAGGTCGGGCTCACCCCCTAAGAGGGATCCGAGGGAGGTGGCTGAGGAGATTGAGGTGGATCTACTCCTAGACTACGGCGTTCTTCCGCCCAGCAGACCCTCTACTGTGGTTGACCTCACGGGAGAGAGACCCGTGCTAGTAAGGGAGGGGGATGTGCCATTCGAGGAAATATTGAGGGTTTACGAGAGGGTGAGATGATCTCCCTAGGTATAGAGTCGACGGCCCACACCTTCGGGGTGGGGATCGTAACCTCGGAGGGTGAGATACTCGCCAACGTGTGGGACTCCTACAAGTCGCCGGAGGGAGGCATGAGGCCCCATGAGTTAGCTGAACATCATTTCAGCACCGCGGTGAAGGTGATAAGGGATGCCTTGGATCGGGCTGGCCTGACCCTCTCTGACATCTCCGTCATCGGTTATTCCCGGGGACCCGGAATAGGGCAAGCTCTGTTAATAGGGGCCTTCGTCGCCAGATCGCTGGCGCTGAAATATCGGAAGCCCTTAGTGGGTGTCAACCACCCCTTGGCCCACGTGGAGATAGGCAGGAAGGTCACCAAGAGTTACGATCCCGTCGTGCTCTACGTCTCCGGTGGCAATACTCAGGTGATCACCCACAACGGTAGGAGGTATGTGGTCCTAGGAGAGACCCTAGATGTGGGCTTGGGTAATGCTCAGGACAAGCTGGGCAGGGAAATAGGGCTGCCCTTTCCGGCCGGGCCGAAACTGGATAGGATGGTGGGTAAGTGGGTGGAGCTCCCCTACACCGTGAAGGGGATGGACCTGTCGTTCAGCGGCCTCCTCACCGAGGCATTGAGGAGGATAAAGTCGGGAGAGAGAGTCGAGGATGTCGTCTGGAGCTTCATGGAAGTGGCCTTCTCCATGACGATAGAGGTGGCTGAGAGGGCCCTGGCCCTAAGCGGTAAAGATGAGCTCCTATTGGTCGGAGGGGTCGCTGCCTCCCCGAGATTGAAGGAGAAAGCGGAGGTCATGTGCCGCGAAAGGGGTGCCAGGCTAAAGGTCCCCCCTGTGGAGCTGGTGAGGGACAACGGGGCCATGATAGCCTGGACCGCGATACTCTCTTATAGGATAAGGGGGCCCGAACCCATTGAGGAGTCCTCCATAAAACCACAGTGGAGGATAGATGAGATAGAGTGGCCACTGACCGACATCTGAGGGTGATCGATTGGGAAGGAAGAAGTTCAATGTGTGCCTATCAGGTCTCACCGGGAGCGGCAAGAGCACACTAGCTAGGAGGCTGGTTGAGAGGTACGGATTGAAGAGGGTATCTGGCGGAGATATACTGAAGGAGATAATAGGGGGTAAGGAGAGCCTGAGGGATCCGGGCTGGTGGGAGAGGGAGGAAGCCAGCAGGGCGATGGCCGAGAGGATGTCCAATCCGGAGCTGGACAGGGAAGTAGACAGGAGGCTCATGTCCTTAGCCTCCGAAGGGGGCTACGTACTAGACTCCTGGACCATGGCCTACCTCTTGGACTCCGAGGACTGTATCAAGATCTTCCTGAAAGCGGACCTGGAAGTCAGGGCCCTTAGAGTAGCTAGAAGAGACAGGATAAGCTTTGATGAGGCGATAAAGAGGATAAAATTGAAGGAGGAGGAGACTTACCGCATCTATAAGAAGCTTTATGGCTTCGAGCTCGGCAAAGACCTCACTCCCTTCCATCTCGTGATAGACACCACGAGGTTAAATGCCAGCGAGGTATTCTCCATAGTAAGCAAATTTATTGATAGTTGGTTAAAGTAAGCAGTTATTATATTAGGTTGCGTCAGAGTATAGTTGATTTTGTTACTGAGAGGGGCGGCGCCCCGGCTCAACTTAATATTCGACGTTGGACAGATATGCATGATAGGAGAGATGCTGGTAAAGGGACTGCTGGATGAGGTAGAGGAGATAGGTCAGCGATACGGCATAGTGGGGAGACGAGAGGAGCTACTCAAGATGCTAGTCGCGGTCAAAAGCGGCAGACACATACTTTTGGAGGGACCGGTGGGTGTCGGTAAAACGCTCCTCGCCAGATCGATAGCCGAATACCTCTCGAGGGACTTCGTGAGGGTGGACGGTGATGAGAGACTGAACGAGACGAAGCTAATCGGTTACTGGGATCCTCCTATGGTTTTGAAGAAGGGTTACGTCGAGGAGGCCTTCGTTCCCGGACCCCTCACTAGGGCTGCGACCAGCGGCTCTGTCCTCTTCATAAACGAGTTGAACAGACTCCCAGAATCCGCTCAGAACGCGCTTCTCCCCGTCATGGATGAAGGTCTCATCCACATACCCCACTTGGGAACCCTGAAAGCGAAGGAGGGGTTCCTCATAATAGCCACGCAGAATCCGGAGGAGGATGTCGGCGTGCTCAGGTTATCTGAGGCCTTGAAGGACAGGTTCGTTCTCGTCAAGCTGGGATATCCTAGGAGGGAGGAGGAGGTAGAGATAGTCAGGAGGCACGTGCCCGACATCGATGATGAGACCGCCGAGATCAGCGTGGATATAGTGAGGAGCACCAGAGAGCACCCGAGCATCCTGAGGGGCGGATCAATAAGATCGTCCATAGACTTGGCGAAGATAGCGCTGATGCTGAGGGGCGATGGGGAGCGTTGGTACAATGCCGCCCTCATGGTCCTACCTCAGAGGATAGAGCTCAGGGATACGGCTGCCAGCAAGGAGTCCCTGATAAGGGACATCGTTAGATCCGTACTTGGAGGGGGAGAGGGTTTTCTCGAATTGAGGAGCCGTTAAAGGCTCCGATGACGGATTATCCCCAAGTAAGGAACATACCAAACCTTAGAGAACCTCTGGCAAGCGATTACGAGGTGCTGAGGAAAGCTGCGGAGTATTACCTAATGGAGGGAGATCTCCAAGGATTGCTGAGGATATCCAATTACAGCCAGATAGTGGTGGCTAAGGCCATATCCAAGGGCAACTTCACCCCCAAGATGATCTCTTCCCTAGAAAGAGATCCTGAGGCCGCCATCAGGCTGTACAGGCAGGTCAGATGGAGGCTCAATGAGAGGGCTAGGAGGATGTTCAGGCGGCTGGTAGCCAAGGCCGTGGTGAACTTGGTTGTGAAGGGGATGAGGGGTAACTTGGAGGAGGACAGGAGATCGGAGGCATCTTACGAGGTGGGGATGGATTTCGATGTCGAGAGGACCATAGAGGAGCTGATCGAGAGGGGAAAGAAGGTCGATGAGTTGGATTACAGCGACATCGTGGGTTTAGATAAGAGGAGAAGGGAGTACTCTGCCGTCGTCATAATAGACTCCAGTGGTTCCATGTCCGGCAGGAAGATACTGAGCGCCGCCACAATGGCCGCACTGATATCTCACAAGATCAGGGGAGGCAGGTATTCCGTTATTGGATTCAACAGCGAGGCCTTCCCGATCAAGCATGTGAATGAGAGGAAGGAATCTATCGAGGTCGTGGAGGATATTCTGGACTTGGTGCCCCTAGGCTACACCAATATAGCTGACGGCTTAATCAAGGCTCTGGAGGAGTCCAAGGGTCTGGTGAATCCGAGGTTCATACTGCTGACCGACGGGGAGTACAACGTGGGAGAGGATCCGAGAAAGGTGGTGTCCCATATCAGGGGATTGCATGTAGTTTACGTAGGGAGGAGATCTTCCAGCAGAGGAGCCAGATTCTGCAGAGACCTGGCTAGACTGGGTAACGGCAAGTTCCATGAATTGAGAGATCCGCAAGAGATACCCAGACTTATGAGGAGTATACTTAGTTGATTCTCGGGCGGGAATATAGTTAAATACCCTTGACACTCAGATAGAGAGCGGGCGGGGGTGGCCGAGATAGGTCCAAGGCGCCAGCCTTAGGAGCTGGTGGGCATCAGGCCCGCGTGGGTTCGAATCCCACCCCCCGCACCAGTCAAGCCCCGTTCATCAGGAACGCATACTCCGGCAGCTAGTCTGCTGAGATACTATCGATTCTAAGATTCTAAACCCAATTGATCCACTTGGCTAAGCGTTCCAAGCTGGAATCCCGCACATCGTTCCATAAGCAGTCCAAGAATGGTGCGGCCGCCGGGATTTGAACCCGGGTCGCCGGCTTGGGGGGCCGGCATCCTATCCAGGCTAGACTACGGCCGCACATGGCGGGCCCGGGGGGACTCGAACCCCCGACCTGCGGCTTAGGAGGCCGCCGCTCTATCCTTGCTGAGCTACGGGCCCCACTCAGTAGTTGTAGGTCAACCCATTTATAACTTTGACTCGGAACAAAACTTATTACGGTGGTCTCCCCATACAATGGTGGGCCGGGTTGGCCGAGCGGTTCAGGCAGCGGGCTGCAGACCCGTAGACGGGGGTTCGAATCCCCCACCCGGCTCTACCTCACTACCAGTCTTCCCTTCTTCACTCCCTTGCTCCTCCTGAGGTGTTCGGTTTCGTAGAAGAGCTTCCTGAGGAGCTGTTCCTCGACCGGGTCAGGGTCCACGCCTCTGCGTGGGGCCATTCTCCTGTAGGTCCTGATGGCCGACTCGGGATCCAGCTCGTAGAGACCCCATCCGAGGCTCCTAGCGTAGATGGTGAACGGAGGTACATCCTCATGTACTAGACCGTGCAGGTGAGATGCGGGACCGACCCTGACTCCCGCGTACGTCAATGTCCCTATGGAGAGCTTGGCATGATCTCCTATGAATGCGCCCACTTTATTGAGGCCTGTCGGAACCCCTCCCACCTTGATCTCGCCGTACGTGTTCTTCAAGTTGGAGGTTATGGATCCAGCCCCTATGTTCACCCACCTGCCGACGTAGCTGTGCCCCAAGAATCCCAGGTGGTACTTGTTCGAATAGTCCGAAACTATGCTAGTGGTCACCTCCCCACCTATCCTCCCATGCACCCCTATGTAGCTCCCAGCAACCCTAGAGCCGGTGACTATGACCGTGTGCGGGCCTACGTAGAGGGGCCCCTTGAGATAAGCGTACGGCTCAATCTGCACACCCTCACCAATGACTACAGGTCCCTCCCTAGCATCTATCGTTACAGGTCCCAGAAGGTCTAGTTCCTCAGGCAGGTTAACGGGATAGTTCCCCAGCACCCTGATTTCCCCGAACTCCCTGCTAGTGGGTGGTTTGAAGAACTCCATCAGGTCCTTGGACAGGTGAGTGATTATCGACGTCGGGGAGACGTCCCAAGGCGAGGTGAGCAGGTGAGCATCGCACGGCCTCACCTTGAACGTCCCCGCGTCCCCTCTGAAGATCATGCGACTGTCATCGTAATCGAGTGAGTTGACCCTGGCGGCGACCACCTGCCCCTTACTCACCAACGCCTCACCGGGTTCCAGACCCCTGACCTTGGACATGACCTCGGGCGATATCAGACGAGAATTCAGCAGTAGAGCAGGATCTCCGAAATCGGGTTTTCTATCCTTAGGGACCTTCTCCTCGTAGCCATCCCTCACGAGCCATCTCGTTCGAGTACCCAGCCACCTATCCATCCTCTCGAACTGCTTAACCCCACCAACTACGATCTCCTGCATCAGTGTGAGGTCGGTCAGGGGGGAGATGTCACCGACCCGCGAGTCCTCGAACAGTACCACCTGAATCATAGGCACCATGCTACACCTGATGGAGTTTTTTAAGTCGGATGCCATTCCACCTCTCGTAAGGGTGAAAAACTTTGTCCCTAACCTACGAGCGCTATGAGTTCAAGAAGCTGATAAAAGAGCTGAAGGGTAAGAGAGGAAGAGGTACTGAGCTTATTTCCCTCTATATACCACCCGGGAGAAACGTTTATGACGTTATAAAGTACCTGAGGGACGAGTACGATCAAGCGAGCAATATCAAGGACAAGCTAACTAGGAAAAATGTCCAGAGCGCCATAGAGAGCATAATACAGAGGCTCAAGCTTTACCGGAAGGTACCTGAGCACGGACTGGTCGTCTTCTGTGGGGCGATACCTCAGGGTAAGGATAGAGGGACCGAGAAGATCGAGATCTACGTGATAGAGCCACCGGAACCTGTCAGATCCTTCCAGTACATATGCGATCACGAGTTCTACGTGGAACCCCTAGAGGAGATGGCTAAGGAAAAGAAGGCCTATGGCCTCATAGTTATGGACAGGGGCGGTGGCGTCATAGCCGTGCTCAGGGGTCCCAACTACAAGATAGTGGACTGGGTCACCTCGGACATACCTCCCAAGCACAGTGCTGGAGGACAGTCCCAGAGGAGGTTTGAGAGGATAAGGGAGGAGAGGGTTCACGACTTCTTCAAGAGGCTGGGGAAGAGGGCGAACGAGGCTCTCCTGCCGTTGGAGGATGAGCTAGAGGGGATAATAATTGGAGGGCCGGGGGATGCTAGAGAAAAGTTCGAGGAGGGTAACTTCTTGGACTACAGATTGCAGAAGAAGATAATCGCGAACATACCCCTATCCTACACCGAGGAGCAGGGAGTCAGGGAATTAGTGATGAAGGCTGAAGATCTGCTGAAGGAGTCCTCCCTCTACAAGGAAAAGGCCTTGGTGGAGGAGGTCTTCCGACTCTTGGCCAAAGAGCCAGGTAAAGTAGCTTACGGGATAAGTGAGGTTGAGAGGGCGCTGGAAGCCGGGGCTGCCGAGAAGGTCCTAGTGCTGGAGGACATACCCGTGAAGAAGGTGAAGATCAGGTGCCCGCAGTGCGGCTACGAGGAGCAGAGGATTATCAGGAAGGACAGGGAGGCCTCTCTATCTGGTTGGCAGTGCCCGAATTGCGGGGGAACGGTGTACGAGGTGGAGGAAGTGGACATAATAGAGCACTTGGGGGAGATGGGGAAGCAGAGCGGAGCTGAGATCTACGTGATCTCTTCGGGTACTGAATGGGGTATGCAGCTCAAAGCTCTAGGCGGCGTGGCGGCTGTTCTCCGATATGAATTGAGGGAATACTGATCCTCAGACTGTAAAATTTTATTTAGGGGAGTGGGTAGTTGGTCATTGGGCCGGTGGCGCAGGTTGGTAGCGCGCCGCCTTCGCAAGGCGGAGGTCGGGGGTTCAAGTCCCCCCCGGTCCACTGGGCCCGTGGCTCAGACTGGTCAGAGCGCCCGGCTGATAACCGGGAGGTCGGGGGTTCAAGTCCCCCCGGGCCCACTCGGGTGATCGATTTGAATTCGAGGTACATCGTCCTAGACACCTCCTTCCTAATGGCCTTGACGGAGCTCAGATTCCTGAGTCTGGGTGATCTGAGGAAGTTCTATCCCAATGCGAGACTGGTCACCACCAAATCCGTGGTCAAGGAACTGGAAAGTTTCCTCAAGGGGAAGAGGAGGGTCGCCGCGAGCGTTGCCCTGCAGGTAATAGAGAAGCATGGTATCTCGGTGGATGGGAGATACTGCGGAGAGGCCGATGACGATGTAATGGCACTGGCTAAGGAGCTGGGAGCTGTTGTGGCCACCTTCGATCTGGAGTTGAAGGAGAGGCTGTTGAAGGAGGGCGTTCCCGTGATATACCTCAGGGCGGGGAAGAAACTGGTGCTCGATGATCCGTTAAGGTTAAGTAAGGAAAGCTGATCTCTGGAGTGGTAAGACCTCTCAGGGCCAGCGGGGGAATGGAAGAATTGTTTTATATAACGGAGATGAGCGATGTCGGTTTCATCAGGCCTGCTGATATAACTGGGGATATTAAATCCATACTGAGGGAGCAGTTCGGCTCGAAGTACATAGGACGCTACCTCAGGGATGTGGGCTTGGTTCTGGACGTGCTTGAGGTCACGGAACTCAGCCACGGTAAGTCCATCATAGGTAGCCCGAACATATACGTCAGGGCGAAGTTCAAGGTCCTGACCTACCTCCCACTCAAGGACGAGATAGTCGAGGGAGAGGTGGAGAACATCGTAGATTACGGGATGTTCGTCTCTATAGGTCCGATAAGCGGGTTCGTTCACATCTCCCAGCTGGGAGATGACGTTTTCATACATAGGGCGGGAGTGCTGCAGAGCAAGAAGGCGAAGATCACCTTCAGGAAAGGCGACAGGGTCAGGGCCAGGATAACCACGGTG
The DNA here is from genome assembly GCA_027061785.1 of Thermoproteota archaeon. GTDB lineage: Archaea > Korarchaeota > Korarchaeia > Korarchaeales > Korarchaeaceae > Korarchaeum. The sequence continues at coordinate 6,766 of JAMOVA010000069.1, read as the reverse complement.
AGTAAGCCGAGTCCCGCAGCCCTCCTCAGGGGGGAGCCGATAGTCAGGGTCTCTTTAACGATGAGACAGCCGAAGCTCGGCAAGATAGAGGAGAAGGAGAAAGAAAAGGAGACCCGTGAGTAGGTGATCTTATGGCTAAATGGAAGGCCTGCAGGAATTGTAAGGCTCTCACCACCGAGAACAAATGCCCTGTATGCGGATCGGATGACCTAACCTACAACTGGGAGGGTATAGTTGCCATCACGGACCCTTTGCGCTCCCAACTCGCTAAGATGCTCGGTCACGAGAAGGTAGGTATGTACGCCCTGAGGGTGTGGTGAGGTAGAGGTTATATATTGGAGGGGTAAACGCAAGACGGGAGGCGAAAATGGAGTTGGAGATCGTCAGGCGCAGGGAAAATCCACTGCTGCAGAGGGAAGAGGTCATCGCTAGGGTGCGGTTTGAGGGCGGCACTCCATCTAGGAAGGAGATAAGGGAGGCTCTGGCCAAAGAGCTCGGGAAGCCCGTTGGAAACCTCTTTATCAGGAGGATTATCACCGAATACGGAAAGGAGGAGGCTGAGGTCGTGGCAATGGCCTACAACAGCAGGGCTTTTGCTCTGCTTATAGAGCCGGACCACATAATAAAGAGGAACGAGGGAGAGGGGGAGGGAGTATCCTCATGAAGCACAAACCCGTCCAAGTGTGGAAGTATTACTCCATTGAAGGGGACAAGCTGGTCAGGAAGAAGAGGATGTGCCCGAGATGCGGCTCTTTCATGGCCGAGCACAAGGACAGGTACACCTGCGGTAAGTGCGGCTATACCGAGTTCAAGAAGAAGGGTTGACCTCTCCGCTCCTACAGCGATTTTATATCGGACTCGGGGTATTACTCTCCGGGCCCGTAGCTCAGCATGGATAGAGCGCCGGCCTCCGGAGCCGGAGGTCGGGGGTTCGAGTCCCCCCGGGCCCGCTACGAGGGAGGTGCTTCGGTTTGAAGGATGAAAAGGTGTGCGCGGTGGAGGGTTGTAATGAGCCAGCTTCGAAGGAGGTGGATAGGTCCTTCCTTCCCTTCATTCAAGAGTTGAAGCTGAAGCTGAAGGAGGATACTGGGAAGAAAATTCCCTTATGCAGGAAGCATTATAAGATGGTGAAGCAAGTCAGGGATGCTCAGCTCTCCGGCTTCTAAGCCTGAGCTCAATAACAATCAGCTCATGAAATGCTAACTTCCTCCTGCCTAATATGCGGGAATTGAACCCCCTCTTCCTTCCCCACTCTAGAGTCAGGCGCGGCTCGTTATAGTCTGCGTGCAATATAGCTGCCCTTCCACCTTCTTTAATAACTCGAGGAAGGTCGGAGAGGAATCGATCGATGAGTTCCCTGCCCATTGAGCCTCCGGCCCAGGATATGGAGAGTTTGACATCGCTCGGGCGTTCCGGGAGATAAGGCGGGTTGAATGTTATGACATCAAAGGAAGAACTCCTGAAATGACTCATTAGGTCACCCTGAGTGACATGGAGGTCTACACCATTTAGTTCTGCGTTTCTACGGGTTAATTCCACCGACTCGGAGGTTAGATCGGTTGCAAAGGTCTCACATCCCTTCCTAGCCATGAATATGGCTACTATACCAGTGCCCGTTCCCACATCCAAGCATTTGAGTCCTCTAAGATCTCCCCACAGATCTACGGAGTCGAGCATGAGCAGTGAGTCCTCGGCAGGCATGTAGACATCCCTGTGAGTCTCGATCTCGAGACCCCTCACTCTGATCTTAGATCCCTCAGCCAAAGTATCACCTCCAGCACCTCCTCTGGAGAGAGGTGATACGGTCTCTTATCCACATAGGGAGCTGATTCCACCTTTTCACCCACCAGGGGCCTCAGAACGTTCCTAAGGGTTCTCTTCCTCCTAGAGAATATCGTCTTTGAGTACTCGAGGATAGCCTCCCTCACCTCGGGTCTCACATCCTTGGGTTCTATCACCACTATGGCCGATTCGACCTTAGGTGGAGGTTTGAAGGCCCTCTTCCCTACTATAGCCACGATCTTCACGTTGAAGAGGAGAGACGATATCACCGTCAGGCTTCCATATTCTGGGGTCCCGGGGGAGGCGACCATCCTCTCGGCGAACTCCCTCTGAAAGGTCATTACTGCCCTCTCGAAGTCGCTCCTCGCGAGGCCGATTAGAATTATTGAGGACAAATAGTAAGGTGGGTTGGCAGCCACCTTCTCGTAGCCTCTAATGGGTAGAACCTCCCTGATGTCCTTCTCCACTATTTCCACCCGGGGATCGGATGAGAACCTAGATTTGAGATGCCATATCATGCTGGGATCCTTCTCCACCAGTGTAAGCCTCTTAGGACCTCTCTTCAGGATCCCCTCGCTCAGATTTCCCGTCCCAGCCCCCAGCTCGATCACGGAATCAGTGGATCTTATTGTGAGTAGATCCGCCATGACACTGAGCCACTTTCTCGATATCATTATGTGCTGGCCCAGGCTCTTTTTAAGCCTCAGGAGAGATCACCGTCCTTTGAGAATAGGGTTAACAAGCTTATATATGGTTGCATAGGTTAGCTAACGGGTGAGGAAGCTTGGGTGTGGAGTCTCTCTTCAGGAAAATCGACGAGGTCAGATGGGAGCTTCCCAAGGGGTTTAAACCCGGAATGAGGGTTCCTGGGCTGGTCTTCGCCAGTGAGAAGCTGATGAAGCAAATAGAGAGGGGGGCTGTGGAGCAGCTGGCTAATGTAGCAACCCTCCCCGGCATTTACAAGTATTCGATAGCCATGCCGGACATACATGAGGGCTATGGGTTCCCTATAGGGGGAGTAGCCGCCTTCGACGCTTACGAGGGAGTGATTAGTCCCGGAGGGGTCGGTTTCGACATCAACTGTGGAGTCAGGCTGATAAGGACCGATCTGAGCGAGAACGAGGTCAGGCCCAAGCTGAGGCAGCTGGTCGACACACTGTTCTCCAACGTCCCCTCGGGTCTGGGTAGTAGAGGTAAACTGAGGTTGACTCCCCAGCAGCTCGACGAGGTCATTCTGATGGGAGCCCGATGGGCCGTGGAACACGGTTATGGATGGGAGAAGGACTTGGAGCACGCTGAGGAAGGGGGAATGATGGAGGGAGCTGATCCCTCCGTGATAAGCAGGAGGGCGAAGGAGAGGGGTGCCCCTCAGCTGGGAACATTGGGGAGCGGCAACCACTTCTTGGAGGTCCAAGTGGTCGACAGGATATACGATCCAGAGGTGGCGAAGGTCATGGGCATAACCCACGAGGGGCAGGTCACGGCCATGGTCCACACTGGAAGCAGGGGATTCGGGCATCAAGTGGCAGACGATTACCTTAGACTCATGCTCTCCAACATCAGGAATTTAGACTTCAGGCTCCCGGATAAGCAGTTGATATGCGCTTATGCCAACACGGAGCTCGCTCAGAGGTACTTCAAGGCCATGAGGGGAGCGGCGAATTATGCTTGGGCTAACAGGCAGATGATAACCCACTGGGTCAGGGAATCCTTCGAGAGGGTGTTCGGGAGGAGCGCTGAGGATATGGGCATGTGGCTAGTCTATGACGTCGCTCACAACATAGCGAAGCTGGAGGAGCATGATATAGACGGGAAGAGGGTGAAGGTCTATGTCCACAGGAAGGGGGCCACCAGGTCCTTCCCGCCCGGCCATCCAGCAGTGCCAAGCGATTACAGGGACGTCGGTCAGCCGGTGCTCATTCCCGGATCTCAGGGAACGGCCTCCTATCTCATGGTGGGCACCCATCAGGCGATGAGCGAGTCCTTCGGGACCACCGCGCACGGCGCTGGCAGGGTGATGAGCAGGGCTAGGGCCAAGAGGATATATAGGGGCACCCAGATAGTTCAGATGCTCGCTCAGAGGGGCATAATAGTAAAGCCCGCTTCCTTCGCAGTGGCTGCGGAGGAGGCACCGGGCGCGTACAAGGATGTGGATGAGGTCGTGAACGTCACCCATCGCGCCGGCATAGCCAAGCTCGTCGCTAGACTCAGGCCCATAGGCGTCGTCAAAGGTTAGGTCAATTTATTATACTCTCACCCTTTTCTCTCCTTGGTGTTGAGTTTGAGCGGTAAAGCGTTCCTCCTAGTGGATCTCACGGTAAAGGACGCGAAGGAAGGTAAGATATACCAGACCACTGTTGAGGAGATAGCCAAGGAGGCTGGAATCTACGACGAGAGGTCCGTGTACCTGCCAGTGCTGGTGATTCCAGGGGAGGCGGACCTCTTCCCCAAGGTGATGGAGGCGCTGAAGGATCTCAACGAAGGAGAGAGCTTCGAGGTCAAACTGAGTCCCGAAGAGGCGTATGGTCCCTACGATAGGGGGAAGGTCAGGGTGTTCTCGGTGAAGAGGCTGGAGAGAGAGGGTATCCAGCCTCAAGTCGGGGCGACCGTCTACGTGGACGGGCAGAGAGGGGTCATTCAGTCCATCACCGGTGGGAGGGTGACCATAGACTTCAACCATCCCTTGGCAGGGAGGGAGCTCGTGGTATCCGGGAAAGTGGTCAGGAAGATAGAGAACGACTTGGAGAAGGTGAGGGCCATAGTGGCCGACTCCTTCGACGTGCCCTTGGAGGACATAAAAGTCGAGGAGGTGGAGGAGGGCGTGGTGACCGTCGAGCTTCCTTCCAAGGCGTACGTGCTGAGAGATGCCTATTCCAGGAAGATAAGGTCCCTCTCTCTGATAATGAGACATGTCAAGAGCGTCAAGAAGGTCCGCTTCATAGAGGAGTTCGAAATTCCCAAGAAGGAATCAGAGGCTGAAGAATCTCAGACTTGAGAGTTCCCGGTCAGAGGTTGAGAGGTCACCTGACCTCTACCTCGTATATTTTGAAGCCGACCACCTTGGAACAGCCGGATAGAGGGCCCACTTCCCTCACTATCTTTATCTTGTCTCCTGGCACGACCCCCTCTGGCTTGCAGTATGGGTAATTCTTGCATGAGATATCTTCGCACTCCATCCCCTTGTACTGCATTGTAGCGCCCTCTATGAGACCGGAGGGTAGGGCTACGAGGATATGGGCCTTCCTCAGGGTGGTCAGCACGACCTCACCGTGCAGCGGGCAGGGGAACCTTTTCTTCCTGTTAACCTCCACTACCTCGTATACCCTGCCCATCTCCAACCCATCAACGCATGCCGACCTCAGCTTGCAGGTCTTACAAGGTTCTGATACTCCTTCAAAGGTGAATTTGAACCCCCTTTTAGCTAGAGAGGACGGTACCAGCCCCACTCTTTCCCCATCAGTCATTTAAGTGCACCGGTGCTGATTCAGCGGAATCCTTTTAATTCGATTGCCCCTAGTGAAAGGGGATAGCTACTTAGCCTCACCTAAAGGTGGTTCTATGCTCCATGATGTTAGGACCGGAGGGGCACGTGCTGATGTCCCTGAGCAGCTAGAGAAGCTGCTGAAGGGAACTACGACCGTTGGCGTCAAGTTCAGGGACGGGGTGGTAATCGCCTCAGATAAGAGGGCAACTAGTGGTACCTTTGTCGCCAGCAAGAGCGCCGTGAAGACCATCCAGCTGACCGACTATGCGGTTGCTACCATTTCAGGGCTGGTCGCTGACGGGCAGTACCTAGTTAATCATGTGAGAGCCATGGCTGAGCTTTACCAGCTTGATATGGAGAGGCCCTTGAACTTGAGGGGCATGGCAAAGCTCCTGTCTGTGATGCTGAGGAACTACAGACCTTATTTCCTCATGGCTCACTTGATAGTGGGGGGTGTGGATAGGGAAGGACCACACCTATTCAATGTAGACTTCTTCGGGACGCTGACCGAGGAGGATTACCTAGCCACGGGTTCTGGATCTCCTGTCGCTATTTCAGTCATTGAGGAAGGATATTCCCCTGATATGGATAAGGAGAGTGCTCTCAGGCTCGTCATCTCTGGAATGATAGCTGCTCTCTCTAGGGACTCAGCTACAGGCGATGGGATCGATGTTGTGGTCATAGATAAGGATGGTGTGAGGTTCCTCTCTAGAGAGGAGGTCACTAGATTGTGGAAGGAGCTTTCGGGATGAGGGTGTCTGATTGCAGCCCGTAGAACAGCTAAAAAGGAGAGTAAAAGAATACCTCTCCCGGTACGCCAAGATAACCAAGGTCGAGTTAGAAGGGCCTTTCGTCGTGGTCTACGCGGAGAACCCTAGGGAGATCTTAGACATACCCGATGCCATCACCAATGCCGCGAAGACTTTGAAGAAGAAGATCATAGTGCTTGCATCGAAACCCCTTAAGGATGAGAATTCTACCATAGAATTCATAAGGAAGCTAGTTCCTCAGAAAGCAGAGATAATTGATATAAAATTTGTTCACGAGACGAACGAAGTATACATAATTGCGAAGAGAACAGGCTACGTCGTCGGGAAGGGCGGTTCGAATATACTGGAGATCCTGAAGGAGACAGGGTGGAGACCCATCATAATAAGGGCCCCCACGATAAAATCGGCCTTCTTGGAGACCTTCTACAACATACTGATCTCCGGATCTGTCGAGAGGAAGAGGATCCTCAAGAGGCTCTCTGCTAGGATATATAGGCCTCCAGTGGGAGCCGATAGGGGCCTGTTCGTTACATTCCTGGGGGCGGCTAGGGAGGTGGGCAGGAGCGCCATCCTAGTTCACACGGATGAGAGCACCGTGCTCTTGGACAGTGGAATAAGTGTGGGTGGTAGAAATCCCTTCCCGAGATTCGATCTTCCCATATTCAGGCTGGACGAACTAGATGCCGTGGTGGTGACCCACGCCCATCTCGATCACTCCGGAGCCCTACCC
>JAMOVA010000068.1 GCA_027061785.1 Thermoproteota archaeon | reverse complement strand
ACCCTCCTGAATGGGGATCGAGTTCTCTTGGCCACGGCTATGAAGGCGGAGCCCCCAAGCTCCCTTACAGTCATCTCCGAGGCGAACTCCTCCATCTGTTCCAGCACGGCGCTCCACACCCTGGAGGTCAGCTTCCTGTTCTGGTAGGAGCCCACGAAATACCAGCCGGCCAGCACAGCCGATATGGCTATCACTATCTCGATTTCGTACATACATCCCAAAGTGCATCGAGTAAAGGATAAAACCTACCCGCGAATGCGGCTGGAGTGATGAAGCGGGTGCACATAAGGGCGATCAGTTCCCTCTTCGGCACGGTGGACTTCCTCACACTCACCATACCGGATGAAGCGGAGGTGATGGCCACAGCCTACGGATCGGACATCACTCAGTACGAGAGGAGGGGTCACCTGGCCTACGTGACCTACGGGGAGAGCTACCATGTGTTAGCGACCCCCAGCTACGCTGTGGACCTGAGGATCGTGGTCAGACCAGGCAGGAAGGACTTGAAACCCAGGATCAGGGTGGAGAGGACCGGTGAAACGGAGGTGGGGGGTCATCCCGCCACGTACTACGTGGGGAGGGGGATCATAACTGGGAGGAACAAGAACCACCTGTTCACGGTCCACTACTGCGACATCACAGATAGGACCATTCAGATAATGTTTAAGGGCCCGTCCGATCTAAACATGATGAAGATACTCGAGGAAGTGGGTGTCCTCTGCCATGAGATGGGAGGAATTTAAGAGGGCTGTCAAGGAGTTCCTCTTTGGTCTCTTCTACTTCGACCTCTACTGGGACACGAAGAAGGAAGCGGCCAAGCTCAGGGATGCGGTCAACCTCCTGCTCATGGGCGAGTTGCTGGGCCTCCCACTTATGACCACTCCAATTATGCTGAGGCTTCTACCCTACCTGCTGCCTGAGATAGAGGGTTGGAAGCAGAGGCAGCTCAGGGAGAGGGATATAACCGAGGAGGTCCCGGAGACTGTATGAAAAATAATTCACATGATTTGTGAAAAATCTTTCCATGACATAAGCAAAAGACGTATATAGCAAAGTTAATTAGCTAACTGCTGACCCTACCTACTTAAAGATCGCTTTCAGGGGGGTAAATATGCAGGTAGCGTTCTTGGAGACCCCCTCCCTCTGGATAATCGGGGCCCTAGTTGCTTACGGATTCGCCTACTACGTGTATGCCAAGTGGGTGGATGAGCACATCTGGGAGGTAAGCGAGAAGAGGGTTACACCAGCTCACATGTACTTGGACGGCGTGGAGTACTTCCCGGTCAGCAGGTACGTCCTCTACGGATTCCAGTTCAAGAGCATAGCCGCCCTAGGACCCATCCTGGGACCGTTCATAGCGGTCGCCTACGGCTGGCTTCCGGCCCTCATCTGGATAGTGATAGGGAACATGTTCATCGGCTGGGTCCAAGACTACAGCACCATAATGCTCACGGTCAGGAACGAGGGCAGGTCCATGGGTCCCCTCGTCTACAACGCCATAGGTGAGAGGGGAAGGAAGATACTGCTGGCTTACCTGCTCTTCTACCTACTGATAATATCGGCGGTGTTCATATACCTCGTATCGCTCTTCTGGAACGTCTTCCCCGGTTCCTTCATTGCTACGATAGGCATCATAATAACCGGTCTCATAGTGGGAGAGCTCCTCTACAAGTACAAGGCTAACATCTTCGGGGTCACCGCCCTAGCGATAATACTCACGCTGATCAGCGTTGGAATAGGCACTGCCGTGGCTTGGCCGCCCAAGAACTTCTTCGGTCCGTGGTCAGTTCAGGTGTGGTCGATAATCCTCGCGATAATACTCTTCGTGGGAGCGATAGTTCCGCTCCCCAAGTTCATAACGCCGATGAACTTCGTGGCTGTGTTCCCGGCCATAGGAGGTGTCCTCCTGATAATATTCGGTGCCCTCATATCTCCTGCCACTGGCATAAAGCTCATCCAGCCAGCATTCAAGGGATGGTACGTCGAGAATGTCGGCCCGATATTCCCGATCCTCTTCGTGTCCATAGCATGCGGTGCGATATCGGGATGGCACAGCCTCGTCAGCACCTCCACCACTGGGAAGCAGCTTGACGTGGAGACCGATGCCAGGCCCGTGGGAGCTGGAGCGATGCTCACCGAGGGCCTGCTCGCCACCTCAGCCCTCGCTGCCTACATGGTGGTTTCACCCGACCTCATAGCCAAGGGTAAGATATCGGCCTTCGTGAATGGGGCCACCCTGCTGACCGCTCCGTTCCTCGGAGGAGATGCATCCAAGGCGTATCTGCTGACGTTCTTCTCGATATTCCTCGTTATATACGCCATAACCGTGCAGGCCCTCGTCACCAGGTACTGGCGTGTGTTCAGCGCCGAGCTCTTCAGGGGATCCTGGGCATGGCTCGGGAATAAGTATATAGCTACCGCTACGGGTCTGATACTGCCAATAATCTTCGCACTCACTGGCAGCTGGATAAACCTGTGGATATACTTCGGAGGTAGCAACCAGCTGCTGGCGGCCATGGCCCTCACGCTGGTGGCCTTCTACGTGGCTAAGATGAACAAGCCCTCGTGGTACTCCGCCGTGCCAGCCGCCTTCATGACGGTAGTAACCCTTTCGGCCTTACTCTGGGAGATATACACCTTCGGGTTGAGCACCTTCGGTATAAAGAAGCCTCTAGCGAAACCACCGCTTACCCAGTATCCTGGGGCGGCGTGGGCCCTCAACGCGCTATTCTTCGTCATAGGAATAATACTCTTCGTGCTGGGCATCTACATGAGCTATGCCCTCTGGAACGCTTACTTCAAGGCGAAAAGAGGAGAAGTAGAGGCCAAAGCTGTCTCTCCCTAAACCTTTTATTTCCCTTTTTCATGTCCGATTGGGAGGTGATTCCTATACCATTATTCGGTAGGAAGAAGAAGGAAAAGGAGGAAGAGAAGAAGGAGGGAGTTTCTGAGGCCCTTAAGGGAGTGCTCTACGGCTTCGCTGTCCACGGAGCGGCCACTGCAGCCCTGAAGACTAGGATGCACATGGAGCACCTCTTCATGCTGATGACTCTGGGTGACATGCTGGGCTTCCCGATAATCCCGCCCTATTACTCGCTGAAGATCCTGCCCTACGTGGTCCCAAACATAAAGTCTTGGAAGGAGAGGCTGTTCAGGGAGAGGGACTTCACCGACCTGCTGAGCGGCTGATGGGATAGAAGAGGATAAGATGGGAGAGTGGTTCCATGGTGGGTTTAGCTGAGTTCTTCGCGAGAAAGCCGGATATAGAGGTCGTGGTGTTCGCCGGAAAAGGTGGCCTGGGAAAGACGACGAGCAGCGCCGCCCTGAGCTACCACATGGCCGTGAATGAGGGGAAGAAGGTCCTCTGCTTCAGCACGGATCCCCAAGCTTCCCTCAGCGACATCTTCGAGAGGGACCTCTTCGGCAAGGGAGTCGTGGAGGTGGCGCCCAACCTTTACGTGGTGGAGATAGACGCTGACAAGAAGATAGCCGAATACCAGCAGGAGATCAAGCAGAAGATACTGGACATGTATGGACTGGAGGAACTCCCCAAGGAGATTGAGGAGTACATAGATAGCACCTCCGCCGAGCCCGCGATGTACGAATCCGCGACTTACGATGCTATGGCGGATCTGGTGGCCTCGGGTGAGTACGACCTCTACGTCTTCGACATGCCTCCCTTCGGCCACGGGGTCAGGATGGTGGCGATGGCGGAGATCCTCAGCGCCTGGGTGGACAAGATAACTGAAGCTAGGAAGGAGGCAGCTGAGTACGAGGCCGTCGCTGCTACCCTGAAGGGAGGGATGCAGACCGAGGACATGGTCCTGAAGGAGCTGGAGGAGATAAGGAAGAAGATGACCACCTTCACCGAGCTGATGACCAACTCCGAGAAGACAGCCTTCTTCATGGTGATGGTGCCGGAGAAGATGGCCATACTGGACACGGAACGCGCGCTGGAGATGTTCAGGGAGCTGAACATAGAGATGTCCGGCGTGGTGGTCAACCAGATATATCCTAGGGACCTGTTAAACAAGCCTGACCTGCCCGAACTCCTGAGGAAGAAGATAGAGATGCAGGAGAAGCACCTGCTTGAAATAAGAGAGAAGTTCGGTGATCTCGTTGCGGCACTAATCCCCATGTACGATAGGGAACCAAAGGGATTGGAGATGATTGCGAAGGTCGCTGAGGACCTGATGCACTCGAGGAGGGACCTGCTATGGTGGTGAGCCTGGAGGAGAAGGTGTTGATGCCCGAGTTTCTCTCTCAAAAGCCCAAGCTCAAGTTCCTCTTCACTGGGGGTAAGGGAGGCGTTGGGAAGACCGTATCCGCTGCTGGTTTAGCTTACAGGTTCGCCAAGGATGGGAAGAAGACTCTCCTCGTGTCCCTCAACCCCGTGCACTCGCTGTCAAGCCTGTTCGGTCAGGACCTGAGAGGAGGAGCCATAAAGCCCGTAGAGGGGGCTCCTAACCTCTACGCCCTCGAGGTGGAGATAGATGATGTTGTGGAGAAGTACAAGCAGAACATAGCGAAGAGGCTTTCGGAGTTCCTGAAGTGGGCGGACATACCCATGGATCCCAAGCCCTTCATCGACATAGCCACTACGAACCCGGCCTTCCAAGAGTCGGCCATGTTCGACAAGATGATGGACGTGGTGCTCCAGCAGGGTGAGGAGTACGATGTGGTCGTCTTCGACACCGCCGCCGTTGCGAACGCGGCCAGGCTGATAGGCTTGAGCAAGATATACGGTCTATGGCTTGAGAGGATGATCGAGAGTAGGAAGGAAGCCTTGTCCCTCAGGGTGAAGCTGTCCTTCCGCAAGGAGAAGGTGATGGAGGAGATAAAGAAGGATCCCCTCATGGCCGACCTGCTGTCCATGCAGGACAGGTTCAACAGGGTCAAGGACATCCTGCTCAACGATGAACTCACCGCGTTCTTCTTCGTCACGCTGCCCCTTTCCCTGCCAATAGCGGTGGTGAAGAGGTTCATCAAGATGGTGAGGGGCTTCGACATACCCGTCGGCGGGGTCATCGTGAATCAGGTGATACCGAAGGCCGTCGCTGAGGCGACGACGAACGAGTACATAAGGAATAAGTACAGGGAGCAGCTGGGGTACATGGCCGAGATAGAGAGGGATCTCGGATCCTTGGTGAGGTCCTACATCCCCGTCTACCCCAGCGAGGTAGTTGGAGTGGACATGGTGGCCAAGGTCTCGCAGGACATGTTCTCCTGGATTCCCGACTTCTTGGATGAGCTGGAGGTCTGATCCTCCACATCCTCCACCTTTCTAAGTTTATGAGATCCACGCTCACATTCACCTTATGAGGGTAGCACCGGTCCGGAACCCAGCGCTCATCGTGGTGGACGTTCAGAGGGACTTCATGCCCGGGGGCGCCCTTCCCGTCCCCAAGGGGGACGAGGTCGTGCCACCCCTGAATGTCCTGATCTCCTATTTCGCCGAGAGAGGTTTCACCGTGATCTACACTAGGGACTGGCACCCTCCCGACCACATATCCTTCAAACAGAGGGGTGGTCCCTGGCCCCCTCACTGCGTTCAGGGGAGCGAGGGCGCCGAGTTCCACCCCGATCTGGCGGTCCCTGAAGGTGCTGTGATAGTCTCCAAGGCAACGGATAGGGATAAAGATGCGTACTCGGGTTTCGAGGGGACCAACCTCAAAGAGATCCTTGAAAAGAGAGGGGTTAGGAGGCTCTTCGTGGGGGGTGTCGCGACCGAGTACTGCGTCAGGGCCACAGTCTTGGATGCGCTGAAGTTGGGGTTCGAGGTCTTTGTCGTGGAGGATGCGGTGAGGGGCATAGATCCGAGCGATGAGGAGAGAGCCAAGAACGAGATGGTGAGGGAAGGGGCGGTCCTAGTCAGATTGGACGAGATACTTTTGAGGTGATTTCCAATGCTGTACGACGTGAGGATAGAGGTGGAGGAGGTCCGAGGGCACTGTGCCGCCGGATACCGCGAGGGCGATTTCTTCATCCTGAGGGGCTTTTACATCGAGAGGAAGGATTGCGTGAGGATCTGCCTCCACGCCCTGACTGCTATGGCGACTCTTCTTTCCCCTTTCTCCCATGGAGTGCCCGCGGATCAGTTGGGAATAGGTGAGGGAGATATCGGGCGCGTGCAGTGCCCTGATCCCGGACCACCGCTCACATGCGGCGGGACTGTCGTTTTCAGGCTCACCAGGCTGAAACGGGAGAGCAAGAGCTAGTGACTCATCTCCCAGTACCTGTCGAAGAGTTCCCTCATCTGCTCCGCCATTCTGTTGTCTCTTATCCTGACGGCAGTCCTGAGGGTATTCGTCTTGGGATCTGTTATGTAGAGATAGGTTATATCGCCATCTATGACCACGAAGGGCATTCTCACAGCTTTCGTTTCCTTGATCTCCACTAAGTTACCTGATGGGGGCTCCAGCGTGCTCTTCTCCAGTATCTCCCTGAATCTGTTACTGAACACGTTAAGAGAGGGTACTAGGAATCTGAATCTCACTCCCCTCCTCACGCAACCCATGAGATCCTTGGCATACTTGCTCCATTCTATCTTAGCGGGCTTCTGAGAGAGCGCCACCAGCACCTCCCTCTCCGCGTTTACGGCATCCTTAACCGAGTTGGAGAGCACTGCTTCGTGGCTCTCTATTATCATCATCTGTGCCTCCCTGATAGATCCTTGACCACTGATCTCCCTTATCTCATCTAAGAGACGCTCGGCCTCCATCGCCTTTCTCTCGATCTCCCTCTTCAGCTGCTCCATTCTGTTGGCTATTCCCTCTTCAGCAGGCAGGGGCGCATACTTGGCGGGCTTACTACTCACCATTACCACCATGCCCTTCCTCACGAGATTCCTCACAGTTTCGTAGCATTTAGCCCGGGGGACACCGCTCAACTTGCTCAATTCCCCCACGGTCATACTTCCGTGCATGATCAAGGCTAGGTATGCCCTAGCTTCATACTCCGTCAAGTGAAGTATATTTTTGAGTCTCGAAATTAAGAAATCTTCCTCTATCTTCGCACCTTGTACCAATAGGTCCAAATATTATTTGAAGGTTACTCCGCCAGAGTTCTGTTAGGTTTATTATGCCCACCCCCCACCGACTACTTATGAGGTCGCTGAGCCCCTTGGTCCTGACCTCCACTAGGAAGATCAAGAGGAAGAGGTTGGGCAGGGGATTCAGCCTGGGAGAGCTTAAAGAAGCTGGTATTTCAATAACAGAGGCCAGAAAGAGAGGCATACCGATCGATAGGAGAAGGAGGACGGTTCATCCGTGGAATGTGGAGGCATTGAACAAGCTCCTTCCCAAACAGCTGTGACCCCCTAGACCTCTCCTCTACGAGTGCCCACTGGGCGCCCATCGTCCGGACGCTGTCCTTATCTCTCGCTCTCTCGATCGGACTTACTGGGGTGATTTGATGAGTTTAGGATTTCCTGCATCAAGTAAGCTGGCTGCTGCCCTGCTGATAGGGATCTTGGCTGTTGTCATCCCGGTAGCTGCCACCAACCAAGATGTGGTACAGGCCCTCATAGGGGTGTACACTCAGGCGAAGGAAGACCTCTTGGGAACTGTATCCTCGATCAGCACCACCAGCCCAGAGTGCTCCAGCGCCCTTCAGGCGGTGAACGATACCCTGTCCAAGGCTGACTCCCTCATTGAGAGTGCGGAAAATTCGATGAGCGTAGGGAACTATCGTCAGGCTGAAAGCTTGGTAATGAGGGCCATCAACATGATAGGGAATGCTTACCGGACCCTGTATAAATGTGAGGTTGCCGAAGGTGAGGCTGCGGATACAATAAATGCCACGGCCATAGGGCAGCTCAACAGGACTCAAATGCTGCTCTCTAGGGTCATGAAAGCAGTAATGAGGGCTAACTCTACCGTGAACGTTACCCCTGTGATGGGGCACTTGAGGGAAGCTGAAAGGCTCATGCAGCAGGCCAACCTCCTGCTGATGCAGAACAAGACTGATGAGGCCATGAGTCTCATGATGAAGGTCGAGAGCAAGATAAGGGAGGCATACAAGGCTATGGAGGAGATCACTGAGAGGGTGAGAGAACACATGAAGGCTAAAGTACCTGAAAACGCCACGATAGTGAACCTGAGTGGTGCACCGAAAGAGGTCATGGAGAGGGCTAGGGGAATGGTGAAGGCAGGAGCGATGGGGAACTCCAGTGCGGCGATGAACTACACCCATCAGCACGGGCATGAGGATCACTCGCACGGAACGCCTAGTACCACCACCTCTGCGAGTCCTGGTCCTGTTAAGCCCCAAACGATGAGAGGTGAAGATAGGGGAGGTCGAGGAGAGGCGGATCGCGCTCACGGTAGGTGATCTCCCTCAATGTCCCCTCTCTTTTTAGGGGAAGGGGAGGTGAAGTGATGAGATACCTGCCAAAGGTTCTCCTGCTCTCGCTGACTCTAGTGCTTGTCTCTGCTCAAGCCCAGCCCGGAAGCTCGGCAACGGCTGAGGTGGTGCTCTTTCCGGACGGATGGGTGGATGTTACGATCACTATCAGGCTCAATGAGACCAGCTCAGGGCTTATTATCAGACTAGATGGTGAGCCACACAACCTCATGGTGGTCAATGAGAGAGGCATACCCCTCAATTACTCGCTAGATGGCTCCTTCCTCATAGTACAAACTTTAGGGAGCAGGGAGGTCTCCATATTCTATCAGACGCCTTCACTCACCTCCAAGTTCGGAGTGATGTGGAACCTGACGTTGGAACTTGACGTTGACAGGCTTTCGGTAGTGGTACCTTCCCAGCTAGTTATCGTGGGCCTTTCCAAGCTGCCCGATGAGATCTCTCAGTCGGGAGGAGCTCTTAGGATCTCGTTCTCAGGCGGTACCGCGTCCCTTTCCTACAAGGTAGCCCACAGGCCGATGAGTCAACCTATCAGTGAAAGGAACTCCCCGGGTTCGAGGTCAGATGTGAAAACCATGGAAAATACCTACATCACTCCTTCTGAGGGGTCGAGCGGTACCACGAGTCAAGGAAACCAAGTTCAAGATCTAACGAACCAATCTATAGTCCTATTGGTCGCAAGCGGCATCGTTCTCGCCTCAGCTGCCTCGGCGATCCTCCTTCGTAGTAGAAGAAGGAGTGGGATGGCCGATGATCTGAAGGAGGGCTCCCTAGAGTATGAGATCTTGAGGGAGTTGGAGAGGAGAGGTGGCGTGGCCAAGCAGGCCGACATCATAAGGGCTGTTCAGGCCCCCAGGACAACCGTCTGGAGGAAGATAAGGCGGTTGGAGGGGAGAGGACTAGTTGAGGTGAGGAGGGAGGGTGAGGCCACCCTAGTGATGTTGAGAGCGAACGCGTCGACTACCTCACCTGATCTGCCTGACGGTCACCAACCTCTTGGTAGCGGTGGAGACTAGATGCCTCACCCTCCTCATCCTCTTCGACCCTCCTTTCACCAATGCGAGGATCTTCCTGTCCTTCGGGATTATTCTAGCCTCGATTCCCAGGCCTCTCAGGGCCTGCTCTATCTCCTCAGGATCGTAATCGGGCAGTGGGCCGTTGCAGGGACCCATGTTGCACATGTGGCACCCGAGATCGTGGGCATCCACGTTGGCGGAGCAGGCTGAGGGAAACACCTTGAGGCCCAAGGCCCTCGCCCTCGACGAGAGCATTCTCTTCAGATCTCCCGTGTTCAGCGGTACCTGGTCAGTGGGGCTTTTCGGTTCCCTGATCATCCTGTCAGCTAGGCCCCCCAGACCCACAGCTTCGAGCTCTCTAAGGATGCGACGGGTCACCCTGAGTGCTCCCAACACTACTCCTCTCACGCCCAAGCTGGCAGCCCTTTCCAGTATCAGGGGACCATCCTCCTCACTCACTCCAGGGATCAGCGGTCGGAGGAAGAGTGATGCATGTATTCCTCGCTGTAGCAGGTTGCTGAGGGTCCTGAACCTCAGTTCCGGCGGGGGAGCTTTGGGCTCTATTCTCTCCGCCCACCTCAGTGCCGGGATGGTGACCAAGGCGCTAACTGAGGGATCGAGGGACCATATCTTCTCCGCATCCTCTTCGCTGAGGTAGGCCTTCGTCGAGAACTGGGTCGGGTTCCCCAAGTAGTGTGATACAGCCTCCAAGTACTCGAGGGTCCTCTCCTTGATGGCCGGCAGGAAGGGCTCCGTGACCGAGCCGAAAGCTAGGAACGTCCCTCCCTTCCCTAGAAGGGTGTATGGGTTCGAAGCGATGGCATAGGCCAGCTGCAGGCCTGAAAGGCGGGACGGCTCCGGCCTCCGGGGTACGCCCATGTCCTCCACGTAACAGTAAATGCATGCGTAGGTGCATCCCCTACCCGGGTGAACGGTTAGCCCACAGGGTCTGGGCTCTCTGTGGGCGTGTCCGTCGTTCAAGGCCTCCTTCCTCTCCTTTCTATCCAGCCTAGAGGCCAGTTCCTCCCTCACGGATGTCTTCAACCTGAGCAGCTCGGATAACCTCACTTCGGGCAACTGAATTCCTCCCATAGCTCGTCAACAACTTTACGTGTTTTTCCCACTGCTATGGTCCCTGTGGGTTAGAATATCCCTGAGATCATAGACTATAAAGCCCTCTTTCGATAGCTCCTCCTTCCCAGTTATACTCTTGGCCACGAGGCCGTAATACCTCTTCCCGTCAAACCTCAGCTTTGAGGCCTTCTCCATCAAGGAAATTAGGAGTTTCCTCGCAGCCTTGAGCGAGAGATCAGACCACTTTACCTCTAGGAAGGCTATGTGCGAGTCGTCGTGCGCGACCACATCTATCTCCACATCCCTGTGCCACCACCTGCCCACCTGCATTGGTCTGAACGGCAGGAGAGGCTTTATCAGATCACGAACTGTCCTCTCGAACACCCTACCCAAGTAAACGGGGAACTTCTCCCTGAAGTTCCTCAGCACCGGATCACCATATCCCGACTCTATCTCGGACTGGAACGGTGATACGAACGCGAACCAGAAGTCGAAGTAGTTATCCACTATTTCGTATATTCCCCTCTTGGTTTTCCTAGGTGACAGGACTGGGACTATCCTCCTGACTATACCCAGAGTTGAGAGCACCTTGAGGTAGAAATGGACGTCCTTGGGCTGGAGGAACGCGTAGTTAGCTATTTCCGTGACCCTGTTATATCCCAGGCTTATGGCCTCCAGCACCTGTAAATAGGTCGCGTAGTCCCTGAGCTCCTCGGACAACAGGGTCATGGCATCCATGTACAGGAAGGAGGAGGGGTCGAAGAAGTTCCTCTCGATCTCGGCCTCCACATCCGATCCGGAGAAGAACTCAAGGTATCTGGCCACTCCTCCCGTGACTGCGTATATCTTAATCAGGTCGTCCGGAGCCGTATTCGGGAACCAGGAGGCCAGATGCTCAGGTTTGAAGGGCCTCACCCTCAGATACCTGTCGGCCCTCCCGTAGAGGGGGGATTTCGCCCCCATCACCCTCGTCTCCATCAAGGAGACGCTGGATCCGCAGAGGATGAGCGTGATCTCCGAATCCCTCAACTTCTCGTCCACTATCTCCTGAAAGTCACTCAGGATTCCGGGATCGTCCCTGACCAAGTAGCCGAATTCGTCTATCACGACTAGAACCCTACCCCTCCCCCTCAGGGCCTCAAAAGCGTCCTGAAAGCTCGAAAACTCTATTCTGGGGATTTTCAAGAACTCGGACACCTTGTGGGAGAATCTCCTCAGATTGTACTGGACCTTCCTGAGCGAGCACAGGTAGTACACGGTTGGCTTATCCGTCATGAATCGCTTCAGGAGTTCCGTCTTCCCTACCCTCCTCCTCCCGTACACTATGATGAGGTGGTCTCCCCTTTGCCAGCTGTCCTCAAGCTGGGAGAGTTCCTCCTCCCTGTCGATGAATTTTCGAGTCACAACTATTATAGTCGCAACTATAATTTAAGGCTATGACTCGAGCGTCGAGGCTAGCTGGGTAGGCGTTTCAGGGGAAGAAGGACCGCTTGCAGCCTCAACTGAGGTTCGATAGATACTCCACCGTTCTAACGTAGACTTTCACTGCGAATTCCAAATCCTCCACGTCCACAAACTCCGTGTCGGTGTGAGCTAGCTTACCGTCTCCCGGACCGTAGGCAGCTATGCTTGCGACCCTGTCATGGAGCAGGTTCATGTCGCTGGATCCGTATTTCCTCAGGAGCTTAGGCCTCCTTCCTGAGGAGATGATGGATCTGGTCAGTGCTCTGGGGACGGGCTCGCTCGGCCTGACAGCTACGGGTGGAACAATCCACCCAACAGCGATTTCGCAGCCCTCGGGAAGGTTAGACTTCATCTCGTCAATTACAGCTGAAGGATCGATCCCCGGCGGGACTCTCAGGTCTAGTACAGCTTCAGCTCTCTTTGGGAGAACGTTAGGTGCCTCCCCACCCCTGATCATGGTGGCGGCAACGCTTGGATCAGCGTACTTCCCACCGGGAGCTACCTTCTTCATCCTTAAGATGGACTCGATGAGCAGATCCACCGCAGACGCTCCGGGAGATGAGGAGTGACCTCCCTCCGCCTTGCACCTCAAGGTCAGGTGCGCCCCTCCCCTGTAGGCTATTATGACGCCGGTGGTGTTGGAGGGCTCCCCTATCACCACGAAGGGGGGAAGCTCCTTGGTGAGCAGGTGCCTGGCCCCCCTACTGTCCCCTTCCTCGCCCACGAGGGCCGCGACCGTCACAGGCGATTTGGAGAGAGATGCTGCCATCAGCATCGCAGCGAGGGGTCCCTTCGCGTCCACGGCCCCCCTACCGGAGATTATATTGCCGCTCCTCCTGACGGGAAGCCTTCCGGGGACCGTGTCGTAGTGGCTCACGAGCCAGACTCTGCCGCCTCCTTTACTGGCGAGAACGTTCCCCACCCCGTCGATCTCGACCCTCAATCCGAGGTCCTCGCAGATCTCCACTATCACATCCCTAGCGTTATCCTCCTGGCCGGTAGGGCTGTAAGCCTCCAAGAGTTTGAGCAGGATCTCATCGACTCCCGATTCCGTGGATGAGGGCACTTTCCACCTCCTCCACAATCCTTCTCACGTCCTCCTCGGTTATCAAGTAGGGAGGGAGTAGTCTGAGGACGGTCCTTCCCGCCCTGAGGGCTAAGATCCCCCTCTGTTGCAGCCTCCTGAGGACGGGTCCGACATCAGCCCTGAGTTCAACCCCGATCATGAGTCCTTCCCCTCTCACATCCCTTATGAGGCGTGATTCCACGTCCCTCAATCCCTTGATCAGCTCTTCACCCATCTTGGCAGCTCTGGAGGGCACGTTATCCTCGAGCAGTGTGGATACGCCTCCGTAGACCGCGGCGCAGGCCAGTGGATTACCTCCATGGGTGGAACCGTGCTCTCCTCCTTTGAGGGATTCGATCACCCACTCCTTTGCGGCCACCATGCTGACGGGGAATCCGCCGCCCATGCTCTTGCCAGCGGTCATGATGTCCGGCTCGACTCCTCTGGTCCAGTGGGCCCACACCTCGCCGGTTCTGCCGAACCCGCTCTGGACTTCATCGAATATCAGGACGGAACCGTGCTCGTCACAGGCCTTCCTCAACGTCCCGAGGAATTCGGAGGTCGAGGGCCTGACGCCGCTCTCCCCCTGAATTGGTTCGACTATGGCTGCAGCAACCTCCTCATCTATCAGATCGGCCGAGGACGGATCGTTGAACCTCCCGAACCTCACATCTATCAGAGGATAGCCCTTCCTGTACTTCGGGTTCCAGGTCACGGAGAGGGAGCCAAGCGTCCTGCCGTGGAAGCTCCCCATGAAGGCCACCACCCCTTTCCTGCCTGTCGCCTTGAAAGCAAGCTTCAACGCCAGCTCCACGGCCTCGGTTCCGCTGTTTTGGAAGTACACGTGGTTCAATCCCTCGGGGAGGATCTTCCCCAGGGAGGAGAGGCACCTCTCCATTGACTCGCTCACGAAGCTCGGGGTGACCACCATTATCGAGTTCATCTGTTCTTGGATGGCCTCTATCACTTTGGGAGGCCTGTGTCCGAGGAAGGCAGCACCGTGACCGGTGTGGGCGTCCAGATAGCGCTTTCCCTCCGAGTCCCACACGTATTGGCCCTCTCCCCTCACGAGTTTGAGGCCCCTGAACCCGTAGAAGGAGATGAGGGAGACCACTTCACCTCACCCCACCGCGTAACTCACGAGCTCCTTCGCGATGTCCACGCCGGTGACGCGGGCTGCGTTCTTGAACTCGGTGACTCCGTTCACCTCTATCACCACAAGTCCCCTCTCCTCGTCCTCCGCGATGTCCACGCCGAGGAATCCGCCTCCCAGCGCCTCAGCTGTTCTAATAACGAGATCGGCGAGATCTTCCCTGTACTCGGCCGGCACGGCCTTGGCCCCCCTGGCGGTGTTGGTGACCCAGTGATCCGACACCCTGTAGATGGCCGTGATGAAGGCCTTCTCGGTCCCGTAAGCCCTTACGTCCCTCCCGGGCTTCCTTATGAACTCCTGAATGTAGTGGATCCTGTAGTAGGGTGAGGGGATCGCCTCCCGATGCTCCAGTATGGTCCTCAACTCCTCCTCATCCTGCGCCAGGGATACCAGCCTCCCCCAGCTCCCGTTGACCGGTTTGATCACCACGGGATATCCGATGGACTTGGCCGCTTCCAGGGCACCCTCGAGCGAGAACGCTACCGCCGTCTTGGGAGTGGGGATCCCAGCCTCCGAAAGCCTAGCTGTGGTTGTCAGCTTGTTTCCACAGATAGACAGGACCTCGGGCGAGTTAACCACCCTCACCCCCAGACTGGACAGGGTCACAGCCGACGCGTGCGCCTTGGCGGCGCTGATCGCCCTTATCAGGGCCGCATCGGCCTCAAAGGTCTCCCCATGATCCAGCGGGAAGAAGTTCGAGTTGAGGTGTAAAGGTACTGGCTCGTGCCCTAGCTCCTCGATAGCCCTTATGAGCTGCCTTTCCTCCTCCCTCAATCTCTCGTAGACCAGGGCTACCCTCATTCTCCCCAGTCCTCGCCTATCTCTTCAGCCTCCTTCAGTAGAAACGTTCCATCCTGCTCATATACCTCTAAGGTGGCCCCGCAGGAGGGACACTCGAGGAGCTCGCCCGCCATGACATCATCTGGGAGTTCCACCGGGGAACCGCAGATTGGACACTCGGCCTCCATATCTTCGCACCACGCGATACGAATACCCCATAATATAAACGTTATCCTCGAACTATATAGGACGAATATCGGAAAATAGTGGAAAATTCCTAGCTAGGAACGACGTGCGTGCCAGCGCCGTTTAAGGCTTGGGTAACGGGTTCGTCCGCCAGGCCGCTGGAGATGGCAACCCGCACCCCGGACCGCGCCACCTCCGCGGCCATCATGAGCTTCCGGTTCATGCCAGCCCCTAACTTAGCAGCCAGCTCCTCGGCTTCCTCGGGCGTCAGCCTCTTCACGACATCCCCCTCCCACATTACCCCCTCCACATCGGACAGCAGGATGAGGTACGCGGGCTTCAGAGCGATGGAGAGCTTGGAGGCGGCTTGATCACCATCCACGTTCAGCATCTCGCCCTCCGTTCCCCTAGCTAGAGGGGCTACGACCGCGCTGTACCCCGAGTCCAAGAGGAGGCGGATGAGATCCACCCTGACCTCCTCGATCTTCCCGGTGTAGCCACCGGGTATCACTCTCCTCCTCCCCCTCTCCAAGACGACTATCCTCCTCTTCCTCCTGGCGATCAATGTAGGACCGTCCACGCCGGAAATCCCCACAGCTTGGATGCCCAAGTCGAGGAGCGTGGAGACCAGTTCCTTGTTGACCTTTCCAGCCAGCACCATCGTGAACACTTCCAGCTCGTCCTCGTCGGTGTACCTGCTCCTTATGCCTGAGGGCGACACCACTATCTTGGGATCCACTCCCATTCTCTTGGAGTACTCGGTGACTAGATCACCCCCACCGTGAACCAGCACGAACGGCTGATGTTTCTCCAAGTCCTTGGCTATGGAGGGGAAGTTGTCGAGGGTCCTCCCTCCCACCTTCACGACTATCATGTCACCACCTACGCCGGGCTAAGCGGGGGGTACATCAGTCCGGTGGTCTCCTCCAAGCCGGCCATCAGGTTGAGGGATTGAATGGCCTGTCCCGCCGCCCCCTTCATGAGGTTGTCTATCGCCGCGAATCCTGAAGCCCTAGGAAGGGAGGGATCCGATGCGAACCCCACGTCAGCGAAGTTGCTTCCCAGCACGTTCTTCACGTTCGGGTATGATCCCCTCTGCATGACCCTGACGAAGGGTTCATTGGAGTAGAACCTGGCGAATGCCCTCCACAGCTCGCCCTCGTCCACCTCCAGCTCCGCGTGCGCGCTGGCAAAGGCTCCCCTGACGGAACCGACGGAGTGGGGTACCATGCTGACCCTCACCTCCTCCCCCGCGAGCAGGGAGAGCTCCTGGGATGCCTCCACCTGATGCCTGTGTCCCGAGGGTGAGTAGGGCCTTATGGCGCCGCTCCTCTCGGGATGGTGGGTTCCCCTCGATGGCTTGGATCCTGCTTCGCTGCTACCGACCTTGACGTCCGCGAGCACCTTCCTCGCCCCCAGCTTAACCAAGGGAGCGGAGGCCAGTATCGTGGCCGTCGCGTTGCACCCCGGTGAGGCCACGAGCCTCGCGTTCCTTATCTCGCCCCTGTGCAGCTCGGGCAGTCCGTAAACCGCCTCTTCCAGCAGCTCGGGATTCGGATGCTTCCACCCGTACCACGTCTCGTAGAGGGACGGGTCCTTCAGCCTGAAATCGGCCCCCAGATCGACCACCCCGATCCCCCTCTCAAGCAGGGAGGGAACCACGTCCTTGGAGATGCCGTGAGGGAGGGCGAGAAGTGCGTAATCAAACTCCTTATTTAGGGCCTCCTCCAGCTTGATGAACTTCAGCGAGAGCAGCCCCTTCAGATGGGGATGCGCCATGTAGATGGGCTTACCAGCATACTCCCTGGACGTGACCACCGTCACCGTGAAGGCCGGATGGGAGACCAGGATCCTCAGCAGCTCCCCGCCCGTATAGCCCGAAGCCCCGAAAACGGCCACTCTCAAGACCTGAGCACCTCCCATACGTACGAGGCGAGCTCTCTGGCTACATCGACTCCGGTAGCCCTGATGAAGCCCTTGAACTCGGGGATTCCGTTGACCTCATTTACTAAAATCTCCTCGTTGGAGAGAAGATCCACGGCCACGAATTCTCCCTTCACAGCTTCCGCCGCTTTCAAGGAGAGCTCCTCGATCTCGCCAGTCACCTCAACTGGCCTTACTTTTCCCCCAAGCGCCACATTGCTCTTCCATCCTCTGGACGCCATCCTCTCCATGCATCCGATCATCCTGCCACCCAAGACGAGACACCTTATGTCCCTGCCACCGGTCTCGACGTACTCCTGTATGACGTGCCCCCTCACGCTGCTGGGCATCATCCCCCTCGCATCAGCAATCTGTGCCGCCATCTCAGCGCTCTTAACGAGTGAGATCATCCTCCCCCAGCTGCCCAAGGGTGGCTTATCCACGACCACTCCCTGGAACTCCCCGTAGGCCTTGAGAACCGCGTCCCTTCCCAGCGCCAGTAAGCTCTTGGGGATCGGTATCCCTAGCTTGGAAAGGGCCGAATATGTGAGTACCTTGTCCCCGCAGGTCATTATCGTCGAACTGCTGTTTATGGTGTGAGAACCCATGGATTCCAGCACGGCAGAAGATCTGACTCCCCTGAACATCCCCACTGTCCTTATGAGAGCTATTCCCGGGATCTTCACCCCGTTTATCGGTAGCGGTGTTGAAGTCACGTTCAGGATCCCTACTTTAATGCCCTTTTCCCTCAAGGAGTTGTAAATGAGTTTCTCCTCTAATCTCGGATGATCGACCACTAGGAGGACGGAGTCCGTTCCAAGGGCATCACAGTTCCACCCTAAACGGGGCATATAAAAAGTTTCCTCTCAGTCCGCAGGGTACAGCTCGGCCTCGTCCTCGTCCAGCCCGTGCCACACCACCTCATAGCCCAAGGCCGACGCCAAGGGCAAGGCCACATCCTCGGGGAGACCCTCCTCCCTGAGCACTTTCTTCAGCTCCTTAACCTTTCTGGGAATCTTCTTGGCTTTGAGTGACTCCAGCAGCTCTTTCCGGATCGCATAGTCTCCCAGTACCCGGTAGCTCTCTAAGGAAAGGACCCTCTTCAGCTGATCGACCCTCATTCCCCTCTCCCTAGCTAGGGACCTGAGATCCACGATATCGCCCTCGAGGTCGCGATCCGACAGCGCAATATCTTCCATAGCCCTCCTCTCCAGCTCGTTGAGTTTCCTCAGCAGAGCCACCTTGTCGATGCTCCCTTCGATGTAGAAGACGTCTTTCGGCAGGCTCTCTGTCCTCGAGCAGAGGAGGTCCTTCCTCGCCACGATGAGTATGGGTTCCTTCAAGAGGGACAGCTTCCTGATCTTCTTTTCGACGTATTCTGGGGTCCAGAAGCCCATGACTTCCACATAAACCTTTGCTGGCCCCTTCACGAGGAGGAAATCTGGTATGAGGATGGAACGTCCAGCTACTAGGGGTTCTGGCTCCCTGATGGCCCTCCAACCGCCGGCCTCGGCTATAGAGGCGAACCTCCTCTCGAGGGAGCTGTCGTACTGGGGCTCCTCAATACCCTCGTCCGGGAACAGGTCCCTAGCCCTGGAGTCCAGCTTCAGCGAGAGCACCCTCTTATTCCTAGCGATCCTGGCTGAGATCCTCCAGTGGGACATCGAGACGACGTGGGGGATCAGCTTGGCCAAGGACGTACCGTACCTAGTGGTCATCTTGAGTATGGAAGCGGGGCCGCTGACCTCTATTGCCACGCCTCCATCAATCTTCTCCGCCGTGTACATCAGGCCTAAGCGCTTGAGCGCCCTGAGGAATCCCTTGACCTCCCATCCCGCCGCTCCAGTCTCTATCCTCAGATATAGGGCCTTGAAGAGTGATGTCTGGAGCAGTGAGAGGTTGTACTTTCGGAGGAGATCCTCAGGGGAGATCTCAGGCCTGGAGATCAACACTTGGAAGTCGTCGGAGTCGGCCCACAGGCTGCTCTCCAGATCCTCCTTGGAGATCCCCAGCTCGCGGGCCGCTTCCTCCAGCGCCTGATCCCTCATTTCTTCGGTCACGAAGCCGCCGTATTTCGCATTGACCAGACGGAACACTACTTCTCTAGCCTTCTCCGGTTCTACGACGGTTTCCGGTCTCCTGAACTGGCTCATCCTCTCGAGGAGGAGGGCCAACCCTCTGACAAACCTGTAGTCCATCCCCAAGAGTTCGTACATCTCCTCTATCTCCTCGACCCTCTCGTGGATCTCGCTGAGCCTTCTCCCCTGCTCGAACGCGGATATCAGTTCCCTGGCAAGCTCTATCTCCTCGTCAGTACCCCTCGCCCAGAGAGGGAGCAGCATCGATCTCCTGACCCTGGCCCTCAACAGCTGGGAGGGAAGCATCAGCCCAACCCCTTCCTCCTCCTGCTCGATATCCTGACCTCGGACGTTCCTTTCGATACTACTTCGTAGAGAACGGCCCTCTTTCCCTCCCTCTTCCTGAGGATCCTGCCCAGCCTCTGTATGAACTCCCTCCTGCTGCCGGTGCCTCCGAGCACTATACCTACTCTAGCGTCCGGCACATCTATACCCTCGTCGAGGACCTTCGAGGTCACTATCTTCGTGACCGAGCCCACCCTGAAGGAGTCCAGGATGCGGTTCCTCTCCCTCTGACTCGTCCTGTGGGTAATCAGGGGGATCAAGTACTTTCTGCTTATCTCCTCGGCCATCTCGTTGTACTCCGTGAATATGATCACCTTGTCGTCCCTGTGGCTCTCCAGCAAGCTCTCCAGAACTTCAAGCTTGCTCTTGGAGTTTATAGCAATTTTTCTAGCCTCGTTCCAGGCGAGAAGAGCCCTCCTAGCTGCCTTGTTCGATGTACTTCTCATGACGAGCTTCCTGAAATCCTCGAGCGACCTCATGGTTATCCCAGCCTGCCTGAGTGCCTCCTTGTATTCCCTGACCAGCGCCTCGTATCTGGCCCTCTCCTCCTCCGTCAGATCCACTCTTATCCTGATAGTGTCGAACTCAGCTAGGTGTTCGCCAGCCAGCTCTTTGGGGGAGATCTGATAGACTACACCGCCCACCAAGGGGAAGAGGAGTACGTGCCTCCCGTCCTCCCTCTCCAGCGTGGCCGTCAGCCCCATCCTGAAGGGCGCCGCCGAGTACTCCGCGATCTCTATGTAGGCCTCCGCCGCTAGGTGATGCACCTCGTCGAACACCAAAAAGGTGAACTTGTTTCCGAGCTCCGAGGCCCTGATGTAAGCTGAGTCGTACGTTATCACCGTGACAGACCTCAGGTCCTCGCTCCCTCCACCTATCGCACCGACCTTTATGCCGTAGATGGATTCTATCAGGTCCTTCCACTGTTTGAGTAGTGGAAGCGTCGGGACGATTATTAGAGTTGGCTCTCTCAATACTTCCATCGCCCTCAGCGCTATGTACGTCTTGCCTGCCCCCGTAGGGAGGACTATTATCCCCCTCCTCTTCCGCAACCAAGAGTTGAGGGCGTCCTCCTGGTAGGGTCTTAGAGTCACCTTCTCAGTCAAATCAGGAGGAGGAAGGGGATCGAGAACTTGATCGATCGCATGAGGTAGAAGCTCCTTCAATTCCCTGTATCTGTAGGCGAGAGTCCTTAATTTACCGACCCTAGGGTCATACTTGCAGTGCGGGAGCTTACTGACTCCCTCTATCAGCAAAGTTCCCCTATCGTATGAGATCCTCAGTACTACGGTCCCACCACAAAGGATTCCTTGAGCTCGGGAAAAAGTTACCTAAGGGTGCTGAGTTACGGTGAGGATCCCTCATGAGATTGTAAGCTGTGAATCTAGAGGTGCTGTTTGGATACTCATCTTTCCGGTTACCAGAGATAATCGTTCGGCTCGAAAGACGATCCACGTCATTCGTGACGAGCGTTACGCACGCTAACCACTTTAGTTGTGTCCCAAGGTGAGGGAAAAATCTTCTAGGCGCTATGCATCTTTCCGTGTGGAAACTTTATTAGTATATCTATCTCCATCCCTTGGGTGTTCCCATGCCTAGAAGACGACTGAACTATCCTGTAGAGGCGATAGAGGGCATAGGTAATGTGTATGCCAAGAAACTGAAGGAGCTGGGGATTAAGACTGTGGAGGACCTGCTTAAGGCAGGAGCTAAGAAGTCCGATAGAAGGAAGCTGGCCAAGAGCCTAGGCATTTCAGAGAAGAAAATACTCGAGTGGGTCAATAGGGCCGATCTGTTCCGAATACCTGGAGTTGGTGAGGAGTACTCAGATCTCCTCGAGCAGGCCGGCGTTGACACGGTTGTAGAACTCGCGAAGAGGAATCCAGATAACCTCTATGAGGAGCTGGTCAAGGTTAACGAGAAGAAAAAGCTGGTTAGGAGGCTTCCCACCAGGAAGCAGGTAGCTGCTTGGGTGCAAGCGGCCAAAAAGATGAAGAGGGTAATAGAGTACTGACCTAGCCCTCTCCCGAAATATTTCTTCTTCTGGTGGCCCTGATCCTGAGTATTATTAGGGCTAAGATTAGAAGTGTGAGCAGGAGTATCAGCATTGTAACCACAGGCATCGATAGGTATCCGACTTTCTGAGTTGTGGAGGTTGAAAGCTCCCCCGCTCCTGCCGCAGTCCTAGTGATAGGGGTAGTGGGAGCTACCCTAAGCCTAATGGTGACCTCCGATCCCCCGTCCCTTGTCATTATCTTAACCTCGTAGTCACCTGGTGCTCTCGGGGTCAGGTACACGTACGTACTTTCTCCCCGCTTTAGAATGGTCTTATCGAATCTCACAATCACTTCACGCGGTGCCAGTACCTCCAATCCTATTGAGCCCTTCGGAGCGGAGATAGCGGTTACGATCGTCTTCACTGGCACCCCGACCCTCGAAACGAGTGAGGTATCTCTAACCCTTATCTCGGATTCGGATTTTCCAACATCCCTCACACCTTCTCCACCGGTTCCAGTACTGATCGACTTCTCTGAGCCCTTGACCCTAAGGGTGGCCTTGTCGAACCTGATCAAGTTGCCATAAGACCCCATGACGATAACCTCATATGATCCCGGAGGGGTCTCCTCCCCGGGCAGTATCCTGAGAGCTGCCTTCTGGTCAGGAGTCAGGGGAGAGTTGTGTATGAGGAAGAGGGATCCGGGAGGTACCCCCGTGACGCTCAGGTCGACGGGTTGATTGAAGCCACCCACAGGAATCAGTTTCACCCACATGGTGACTGCCCTACCCGGAGATGTCTCGTAGAGATCGCTGTCGAGTTCCAGTTGGAAATCTGACTCGCTGGATGCCGCCGTTTCTGTCGAGGTAAGACTAGTGCTTTGAGCTTGTGTCTGGGTGGATGTCTGTTGAGGTTTCTTAATCGGTTTGACCTGCAACCAAGCACTCGCGGTGTTCTTCAGCCCACCCCCAGACCCTTCGACTTGGATAATGTAGTTTCCAGGAGGGGCTTCCTTGTTCACCTCGATTACTAGTTTTGCTTCCGGCTTAGGGGCGGCTGCGGGGTTGATCGTATTAGGTATGACTTGTATCAGGGAGTCCTGTGGTCCTCCAATAACTTTGAGCTTGACGGGTTGTGAGAAACCGAAGAACGGAACAACTTGCACGGTGAAGACGGCATCTCCTCCCGGATACACGGAGAGAATTGGTGGATCCATGTGAAGGGAGAATGTTGGAGGGTACTCTTGCTGGGGTTGAGGAGGATTCCCCGGTTCTGGATTCTCCGGCACGTTGGGAGGTGGGATAACCTTAGGCTGAAGCTTCGGTATCTTTTGAACGGGTATGTCTGGAAGGGGGATCTTCTCCCCGTCCTCACCCGGGTCCATGGACTCTGGGATCTCTATCTTGGGTAGTTGTGGTACTGGTATCTTGTAAATTGGGAACGCACTCTTCTTCTGTTCTTGCTCTTGCTCCTGATCCTGAGTTTCCTTCATTAGGAGGAGATAAGGCGGCGACTTCCCTTCAGAGGACCTTATGTACAGGCTGCATCCCATTCCCTCCTCCCATCCGTACTTCCACCACTCAGGAGAGGGCGCTATAGCTAGTCTGATCTCCGATCCAGGACCTATCATTCCCTTAAGCTGGTCAGTCAGGTCAATCACGAGATGCGAAGAGTTCTGAGGAGTGACGAAGAACGTTCCCAGTGGCTTTAAGTGGTCCTCGGGGTTCCAAGGAACTCCCTCCTTTACCTCCTTCCAAGTTACATCATCCTCAGAAAAGTCCACATCTACTAAAGAGATGGAAAACCTGCACAGGCTATAGAAGTCGCTTGAGGGTAGGTAATAGTCGAGCCACAAGGCTGAGAGATGCAATTCCACCCTAGACGGTTCCCATACCAAGGCGCTTGAGGGTTTGAACTTCAGGAGAATGAATGCCGGGTCCTTCTCGAGGTTGATCAGACACGGCCCTCCAGAACACTGTTTGACTTCCCTGTAGATGTAGCCGGACACCAAGTAGGTGTCGTCGCCGTAGTTACTTGAAGCCAGTTCGGGTGGCGCCATTATAGAGACATCCTCGTAGACGAAGACGTATGCCTTCTGGGACCCCGAGACAGGGATCAATCCGACCAAGAGTACAAGAATGGGAATTGAAGGAAACAGCAGGTTTCTAAGGCGGACGCCTTCCACAGGTCATCAGCCCCTGCTGGTTATTCTTATAGGAATGTTAACAAATATGTTAAAAAAGTCATCCGACAAGAGACTAACGTGTTTTTTCGCTCACTGCTCTTAACAGAAGCTACCACGGTTAGGACCTATTCTCGAGAGAAAGAGGTTGTTAGGGAAAAACCGGGAATATCTCGTTCGAGTTAATGCGTCCGTCTCCGTCCAAGTCCTTCCACCCAATCAAATAGAGTCCAGTAGCACCAAGCAGGCTCGGATGTTCATCCAGATAGATCAGTCCCGCTCTAGTCCCATATCTGGTGATTCCAGCTATCCTCACCACCATGTCTTCGCCATTCACGTAGATAGCCGCGTAGTCAATCTTCCCGAAGGTGGCCTTGTAAACGCTGGAGTTGAACTCCAGTCCAGTAAAGCTGCCCTTCTCCCTGAGGAACCTCACACCAACAGCCCTCCAGTTGTAAGGAACGACATCGGGACCTCCCAATATGATCAACATGCTCCTCTGGCCTGGTAGCGATGGTCCGGCTGTCTTGGAGAGGAGATCCATGTTCATCTCTAGATCCGCGCCCTTAGCTACGTACCTGAACTTCTCGGGGAAGATCGATGCGTACCAATCTTTGGGAGCGGTAATCCTCCTCGTAGGGGATCTCGTGAAGATCGCCTTCAAGGTCAGATCTCCCGTCATCATAAAAGTTGGATTAACCTCATCCAGCTCTGTTCCATCGAGCTCCCAGTGGTCGAATGAATATCCGCTGCAGTTCGTTGGAGATGCCTTGACCTCAGCTCCCTCCTGAACTGTCAAGGAGTCTCCATCACCGAAGAAGCCAGCAGGGACCCCATTCACCGAGATCTCGACGGTGCAGGGCAGGGAAGAACCCTTGTCATCGACAACCCTTATGCTGAGTTCATAGTTCTTAGAGCTGTACACTGCGATCTCCTCAACGTCATGGTCCGGCATCTCGAATGAAATCTGGGAAGTCACGTCGCTGACATATCCCTTCCACCTCAGGAAGGAATACCCAGAGCATTCCTGCGCGGTCAGGGTCAGCTGATCGCCTGAGGTGATCTGGAGGGTATCTCCATCCCCTACGTAGGCGTCCACGCCCCAAGAGGAGGTCACCTGCACCTGGCAGGTGAGGTGGTCCCCGGACGGTGTCTCTACGCCGATGCTCAGCTCAGCGTAGGGCGGCGATGGGGCGGCCACGGTGAAGACCGCGGAAGCATAAGCTGCGTCGTGGTCCTCGGGAACCCTCTGGATCACCTGACCGGGAGCCAGCGCTGCGGTGTCGACGGGACCATCCAAGTACGTGGAGGAGCCGTACCACGCTGCGCTGACTATCTGGAGGAACCCTCCCTCCTCTAGCTTTATCAACAGCACCTCGTCTCCCGAGTCATCCAAGTTCCACGAGTCACCGTAGTCCGCTGGGTCGTATAGAGAGAGATCGGGGACTGTGGGGTCCGTGTCCACGAGCTCGAAGTCGGGTTTGTACCCGTAAGTGGATTCGAACTCCGACGCCTTGTAGGCCACAACGATCCTCCTTCCGGCCTGTATTACCGCCCCCGCGGGGAACCTGTAGAGGCTTTCATCGTCGTAGGGGGCCGTACCAAGCAGGGTCTCGGAGTCCCCTATCAGGTAGTCCGTGAGATCGACGTCGCTGTCCGTTGGGTTGTATATCTCCACCCATTCACCGTCGGGATCGCCCGTAGAATCGGGCATGAACATGATCTCGGTTATCAGGAGGTGCGGAGCCCTGTAGGTGGACGTGGGGGTTATCAGCGCGAAGTGCTCCGGATCAGACGCCATTTCGTCCACCCAGTTACTCAATCTGGAGGCGAAACCGTCGGAGCTGTCGTCCATTATCACGAGGACATTCTCGTCGTGTACGGTGGTGGCTGATTTGGTCGGGTTCCAGCTGCCTAGGGCCGCTAAGGCGTCGTCCACCACGAAGAGCTTGGCGTGCATCTTGTACTTGTGCGTATCGACGTAGACCGGGACTCCCTCCTCTATCAGGTCGTATATGCGCCTGCCCCTGTTGCGAAGGTTGAGGAGCTCGTCAAACACTCCTACGACGCTTCCACCGCTATCGAACACGTGGACTATGGCATCGTAGAGCGGTGAGACCCATCCGCTGGTGGTGAAGATGTAGGAGGTGAACCTGAGCTTTGAAGCCCTCTTGACGTATCCCGCCAGGACATTCGGTATCCTCCCCCTGTCCCCGAACTCCTGCGGGGTGAAGAGCCCCTGGAACATCAGCTGCCTGCCGGAATAAGTGGCAGAGGCGATGAAATCGTTACTTTGGGTCTTCTCTATCCCGAACTTGCCAGCTCCTCCGTTCCACATCTGGAGGAACTCCCTCTCGTAGTAGTAAGCCGCGGTCCTGCTCGATACCACGAACGCCGTGTTGTTGTTCCTGAAGAAGTCATCCTCTATGAGGTTCACCGTGGATACGAGCAGCTTCCTGCCATCTATAACTATGAACTTATCGTGCATTATGTGGGTGGGATCACCCAGCGAGGAGTCGTCTATGGCCTCGACCCCGTAAGTGTGGAGGTAATTGAGGGCGTCAGAATTGCTCGGGCTGTCATCCATTATGACCCTGACGTCGACCCCCCTGTTGTGGGCCTCCACTAGCTTCTTCAGGATATCCTCATACTCTATGAACGCAACGGCCACATATATCTTGGATGAGGCTCCATCTATGAGGCCCTCAACCAAGCTCTTGTACCGATCACCTTCCTCCGGTAGTTCGATGAGAGAGGCATCCAACAGGCCCTCTTTCTCTGGTAACCTGATGTACGACATCAACTCCTCAACTCCGTAACTGTCGTCCCTGTACACAGCCAAGTACTCGTCCTTGGATACCACGGCCAAACCGTCGACGATCTGGTTACCGCTCATTGAGAGGAGAGTTCCCTTCTCTTCCACAGTGGGATACTTTCCCGGACTGTCTTGAGGATCTATTATTGCGTACGCCACCTCGTAATTACCGGAGGAGCCGGAAGTCCACAGATAAACTACCCGATCGTTGAGGGAGTCGTAGGCCATCAGAGGATGCTTGGCTATCTGGGTTGAATCGCTATCTACCACTCTTATGTGATAGGCCCATGATGAGGGGTTTATGTTCGCTATTCTCGGGTCTCCCTCGGGATCCGCATTCAGATATATGTAGGAGATCACGAATCTGTCATTCAAACTTATCACGTAGGGATCCCTGCCGTTGGTGGTTAGTCTCCTGTCGTTGGAGACCACCGTCCCATCGTCCCTGACCACGGCGTACCTGACCTCGCTGCCTGAGAGGAAGGGCACGAGGAAGTAACCATCCCCTCCGTACTCCAGATAAGCCCCGTCCACCCCGGGTATCTCCTCCTTGGTGTCGTCGTCATAGAGGGTGATGTAGCCGGACACGCCCGAGCTGTCAACTAGCCTCGCGGAGAGGCCTATATCTCCACCGCCGTCGAGGTATCGGTAGACCACCAGGGCCTTGCTACCGCCACCCACGCAGAGCATGAGGTCCGCTTGGGTGTAGGACAGCCCTCCCGTCGAGGTGATGTAGAACGGGGAGCCCATGCTCCCGTCCGGAGATAGCCACCTGCCTTCCACTTTCTTGCCGTCGCTGGAGTACCAGATGATGAGGTATTTACCCTCTCCCGGCACGTAACAGGCTCTGCTATACTCCTCGAAGTAAGTAGTGTCCCTTACATCGCCGCTCCAGATGTAATTGCCTTCTAGGTCGTACAGGGCCGCACGCACATCGGTCTTGGTGGATGGAGTGTAGTAGGTCCAAGTTATGAGGATCCTACCCCCGCCTATGATCAGGGAGTCTATGCTGTCCACGCTGGAGGCCTTCCCCACGTATTTCACGGTCAATGAGGCGTTCTTCGAGTCCAATTTCACTATCTCTAAGTATATGATGTCGTTCCCGTAACTATCGGCGTCCTTTCTCACCCAAGCCACGGCTGCAGTCTTCGTGTCAGGATCGAAGGCCACCGTGTTGGTGTACCATCCGGCGAAGTCGTAGGATCCGGGGGCTCCCATGGCCTCGCCAACTACGTCCACTTCCTTGCCGTTCGTGTCAACCGGAATCTCGGCATCGGAGTATTCGGCATCGTACACTAGGGTCATGGTTAAGGCATCCGTATAGTCTAAGAGCGAGCCCGACTGTCCGGATCCGGCCACCAGGGTGAGCTCTCTATGGAGATCGGATATCATATGCCGAGGTACGGACAGGAGGATCTCAGTACCTCCTCCGGGGTTGTGGACGAGCTCGCACCTCCCCACGAACGACCAAGACCAGCCGGCCCCCGTGTTCTCGTACAGCTTCGGAGCGTATCCCAAGTGATACTCCACCATGTAGTCAGCGCCTATGCCCCCCACCGGGTAGCCCGTGGCCGCATCCCCGTCCGTGTCCATGAAGATCCAGTAAGTGCCGACGGGGGAGCCACCGTACCAAGGTAGGGTTCCCGACACCTCAATCCTGAAGATCAACTGCTCGGAGTTGAGTCCGGCCTTGAAGTCGGTGATGTCTAGGTAGGGCGACGATGCGTCCCCAGAGGCATCGGTCACCTCGCCCTTCCAATCCGTTGGCGGTTCTTCTAAGGGGTAGGTGGTGAATTCTCCCGTGGAAGTGCCGCTCTCGGGGAATCTATCGACTACCGTCGCGCCCAGTTCCGTGTATGAGTAGAGGAGGAAGGAGTCCAGCAAGAGCGGGGTCTGCCCGAGCGGCACGCCCACTACCCAGACATCCGACGATTCTCCCCCGCCCACGATCTGCACCTGAGATATCCAGTTCCCCGAACCATCGTAGAGGTGAGCCCGTTCGGTCCCGTCCGACTCTAGACTGACGACGATGCGGTAGTCGCTGAACCAAGAGGTCGATATCAGGCTGTCCTTATCGGCGTCGAGCTCCACCGACCAGTACTTGGTAGCTGAGGGATCCCTCGCAATGGGGCCCGCGGTCTTCACCATGACGAAGAGCCTGTCATCGTGGAGCGCCCAGACCTCCTTCACATCCAAGTCGCTAGGGATGAGGCCCTCATTTGGCTCCTCGCCCACCTTCTCCATCCAGGTTTCCACCTTCAGGTTGTCCGCCAAGACCGTGAAGTCCTCCCACGGGTGGAAGCCCAGAATAGCTAGCCCATTATGGGCCGATGGCGAGATCGATCCATCCACTACCTCATCGCTGTACGTGTTGAGCGGATTGGCGAGGTCCGTGACCGTTGCAATTATGCGGTTTACCTTGTCGCCGGTCGAAGGATCCGTCACCCAGAGCACCGTGACCTGCAGCCTGTACCACCTACCCTCCTCTATGGTGAAGCCAAGAGGAGAGGCCTTGAGCTCCCTCCATTCGTCCGAGAGGACCACGTTGAAGACTAGATTGTTGAAATCCGTGTCCACGACCACCTCATACTTGTCGGCCACGGACCCGTACCTCGGCAGGACGTAGAAGTGCCCCTTCCCTCCTGGAGGTAGCGAGAAGTCCACGGTCACCGTGTAATTGTAGGGCAGCCTCAGATAATGTGAGAATCCATCTGGTTCCTGATAAGCCTTTAGCACAGCTATGGGCTCGTCCTTATCCGGGTTATCAGCATTTTCCTGGTTGAATCCCTTGAATACGAGCCAGCCGTTCGCCTCATTCACACTCACAAATGAGTTCCCAGTAGTTCCCACATCGTACACTTCCGTCGTCAGATCGAATCTTTGCCGGGTTCTCTCGCTCGATGAGAAGTTCTCCTCTATCAAAGTAACAAGTTGGTCGACGTATGCGGCTGAGTGTGAAGTGAGGCTACTCGCAATGCCCAGATATGAGAGCAGGAGTAAGGAGATCAGAAACGTCGATTGGACCTTTGATCTTTCCTGCATTCTTAGATCTCTCTGAAATGGGAGGGAGAGGGTTTAACCTTAGTCCCTAAGACCGACCTGAGGAGGCTACTTGATGCTACGTTTTTACGTGGGGGCAGGTAGGTCTCCCTGATGAGGAAGATGGATCACTCCTTGGACTACTTCTTCAGGCCCAGGGCCGTAGCTCTGATAGGAGCTTCCTCTAAGCCGGGCAAGATCGGTCACGAATCTCTAAGGAGCCTCTTGATGACGGGATACTCGGGAAAGATCTATCCGGTGAATCCTCGGGCTGATGAGATCCTCGGCCTCAAGGCGTATCCCTCCATCCTCGACGTTCCGGGTGAGGTGGATCTGGCTGTGATCACGTTACCCGCTCGGGCTGTCATCGACGCCATGAGGGACTGCGTGAAGAAGGGCGTCAAGGCCGTGGTCATAATATCGGGCGGCTTCGGAGAGGCCGGGCCGGAGGGAAAGAGGATCGAAGAGGAGGTCGTGAGGCTGGCCAGGGAGGGAGGGATCAGGATCATCGGACCCAACTGCATAGGCGTGTTCGACGGACACAGTAGAGTGGACACCTCCTTCCAGCCCCACGAGAGGATGGGCAGGCCCGGACCAGGGGTTGTGGCGTTCCTGAGCCAGAGCGGCACCTTCGGAGCCACCTTCTTGGACTGGGCGGCCGAGGATCACTTGGGTGTGAGCAAGATGGTGAGCTTGGGGAACAGGGCCGACGTGGACGAGGCCGACCTCATCTCGTACTTCGCGGAAGATCCGGAAACTCAGGTTATAGGGGTCTACGTGGAGAGCTTCACCCGGGGAAGGGAGCTCATGGAGGCGGTGAGAAATGCGCGCAAGCCCGTGGTCGTTTACAAGGCTAGCAGGACGGAGAAGGGCTCCTTAGCTGCCGTATCGCATACCGGAAGGATGGTGGCTAGGCACGAGGTGGCCTCGTCCGCCCTTAGACAGGCCGGCGCGCTGCTGGTCGACTCCTTCGGTGAGCTCTACGCCGCAATAAAG
Organism: Thermoproteota archaeon; assembly: GCA_027061785.1. Classification (GTDB taxonomy): domain Archaea; phylum Korarchaeota; class Korarchaeia; order Korarchaeales; family Korarchaeaceae; genus Korarchaeum. The sequence goes on along the minus strand of JAMOVA010000068.1, from coordinate 11,259 downwards.
GCCTTGGCTAAGCAGCCGGTGATGAGGGGTGGCGGGGTCGTCATGGTGACCAATGGAGCTGGACCATGCGTCATGGCCGCTGACGAGCTCGTGATGAAGGGGGTTCCCCTAGCCCAATTGAGTGAGAAAACTAAGGAGGAGCTCAGGAACTCGCTTCCTCCCTATGCCCTGGTGGGAGACTTCGTGATAGACCTCACCGGAAGTGCTAATACGTCCGATTACCTGAACGCCCTCGAGGTACTGGTTAGAGCCGAGGAAGTAGGTTTACTGGGAGTTTTCGTCGTTTTCCAAGATTCCCCGCTGGAGGACGACTTCGCCGAGACCCTGTCCCGTTTCGATACTGCTGGTAAGCCCCTGCTGGTTTTCGCGGCGGGCGGACGCTATACCAAGGAGAAGAGGTCCCTGCTGGAGAGGGCAGGCATACCAACATACGACGATGTCAGGGAGTTCGCCTCCGCCTCGCTGGCGCTCTGGTGGTGGGGGAACCATGAAAGGCAGGGAGCCCCTGGCGTATAGGCTTGTTTACTCGACATCGAAGGTCAAGGGATTCTACACGCCCCTGGTGGAATTGGTGAGGGAGAGGGGGGCAGAGAGGGTCCTCGACGTCGGGGCTGGCTACGGGATAGCGGTCGAGCTGATATCCCCCTACGTGGGGGAGGCCTTCCTCTTGGAGATAGAGGGGGCCATGGCCGAGAAGGCGTGGGAGAGGCTTGGCTCCCCGAGGGTCCACGTAGTCGTGGGAGATGCTTCCAGTCTCCCATTCAGGGATTCCTCCTTCGATCTGGTCTACTTCTTCGATTCCCTCCACCACATACCCAACAGGATGGAGGCCCTCAGAGAAGGGGTAAGGGTCCTCAGGGATGATGGCCTGCTAGCGGTGTTCGATTTCGACGGGAGCAAGCTGATAACCAAGCTGTTGAAGATAGCTGAGAGGATGTTCGGCATCTCCTCTGACTTCTACTCACTGGATCAGGTGAGGGATCTCGTTGAGGGCTTGGGATTGGAGATAGAGGAGGCCAAGGAGGGGAGCATGGGGAGTTACCTTCTGGTGGCTAGGAAACGAGGGATTTAAGGACGTTGAGGACCTCCTCAGCGTGCCCCTTCACCCTGACCTTGGGCCACACCTTCCTCACCCTGCCTTGGGGGTCTATGAGGAAGGTGCTCCTGATCACCCCGAAGTACTCCCTGCCCGCCATCTTCTTCTTCCCCCATGCCCCGTACTTCCGTATCACCTCCTTCTCAGGATCGCTGAGGAGCCTGACCTTGAGTCCATGCCTCTCTTGGAATCTCTTGTGGCTCCTCACGGAGTCGGGGCTCACTCCCAGCACTACAGCGCCAAGCTTCTCGAATTCCTCAATTAGATCCGTGAAATCCTTGGCCTCTTGGGTGCATCCGCGCGTGTTGTCCTTTGGATAGAAGTATAGGACCACCCACTTACCCCTATACTCGCTAAGGCACACCTCCTGCCCGTCTTGGTCAGGGAGGCAGAAATCGGGTGCTTCGGAACCTTCAGCTAGCCCGGGCATAATCAGTTATCTGCTGCAGGGCTTAAATCGTTTCCCCTACCAGAAGCCCACTGCCCTTACACCGTTTCTCCTCACATGATCCTCCACCGACTTCATGAGCCTGAGAGCGATGAGGACCATTAGTACCGCCTCGATGAGGCTGATCGATGTCGCCCACTTCACAAGTACCGGACTCTCGCTGCCTATAGCGACCTTGACCATGTAAGTGGGTCCCACGTAGGGGATCGTTAAGTAAATCAGTCTAGCATACCCGGGCAGAGCGCTGACGGGAACTATCAGCAGTCCAATTATCCCGAAGTTGAGTATCTCCAAGAACTGCTCAGATATGCTCGTCCTCATGGAGGTGGCTGAGATGGAGAGGGCGTAAGAGAGACTCTCCACGATCAGTAGAAGGAAGGCCAAAAGCATCAGTGCGGGTTGCTCAACCGTCATGAGAACCCTTCCGAATATCCAGCTGAAGGCATAGCCCATGACAATTATTATGGCGAAGGAAACGGTGGTCCCGGTTAGGACCCTCCCGATGATAGTGGTGAAGGGAGAGGTGTTCCTGAGCAGGTGCTCTTCTACCATCCCCATGAGAATGAAGAAAGAGGTCCATCCCCCCACAAGTGAGGAGAAGCTGGATATTATGCTCCAGGCTGCGATGGTCCAGTATGCCATCCTCAGTGCGACGGTCAGGTGCTCCGGAGGAACGAACAGGAGGACGCCCATGATGAAGAGAAGTATCCATAGCATCTGGGAGAGCACCATGTTGATGAAGCTCATCCCGTACCTCCACAGCCTCAAGGTGTGGAGCCAGATTATCGCCTTCACTTTCACCCACATGATCACACCGCTCCGCTCTTCAGGGCCTTCTTCTCAGCCTTCCCCATGAGAGTGAAGGACAGTGCGTTGTAGAAGATGGACATTCCCAGCAGTACAGCTATCAGGAAGGTCATCTCTGCGAGCTTCGGCGCTCCCAGCAGTGACGAGATACGTGCCAGTTCGAACGTGTAAGTGGTCGGCAGGATCATGGATAGGAATCTAGCCCAGAGGGGAAAGAGATAGGCCGGGTAGAATGCTCCGGATAGTATCAGGACTATGGGATTGAGCCAGCTGAGAACGTTAGTCTCCTCCTTTATCGTCAGGAGGAAGGAGCCGAATATCGCCGCGAAGCCCAACAGGGGCAGCATCCCTATAACGATGGCCAGGCCCATCACCAGTGCATCAGCCAGCCCTCCCACCAGGCCCTCTCTCCATATGAGCACGGGGACAAATTCAGCGAGTTGCATGAAGGACCATAGAAGGTATCTAGGTATGTAGGACATCACCAGCGTTACGGAGATCCTATAAGGGGCGATCAGCATGTATGGGAGCGTCCCAGTCCACCTGTGGAAGAGAACCGTACCCCCGACCTCCCACATGACGGACATGGAGGCCATGGCTATCAGCGTCGAGGCGACGAAGAACACCACAGGATCTGCCTCGACGCCCACGTTAGACTTGAAGGTCTCCGCTGAACCGAATAGGAACCCCATGCCGAGCATGAGGACCAAGAGTATGTAAGGCCACGCGAACATCGAGACTAGCTGGGCCCTGTTGTTCTTGAAGAAGTATATATCCAGAATCAGCCCAGACTTCAGGAGGGTCCACAGACCCATCTCACTTTCCTCCCGTGAGCTCGATGAAGACATCCTCTAGGGTGGGTTCCTTCACCTCTATCCTCCTCACGGAGCATCCCATGGAGTGAAGCTTCCTGAGCATCTCTTGAGTGGCCTGCTCCTTCTCTGAAGGCTTCATGACGACCCTTATTCTGGTACCTTCCTCCGTCGGGTCGACCTCCACCCTCCCGGACACCACCTCGGATATCTCCTCCCTGAGCTGTTTGAGGCTGACCTTGGCTGGCAGCACGACCAGCATCTCGAGAGTTATGTCCTCGGATACGAGCCTCTTAAGGCCGTCAACGGTGTCCATCGCCACTATAGTTCCCTTATTTATTATAGCCAGTCTATCGCACACTATCTCGGCCTCGAACATGTTGTGCGTCGTTATCAGAACGGTCTTCCCCTCTTCATGAGCCACCCTGATTAGGAGCTCCCTCAACAGCCTCGCCGACGGTGGATCTAGTCCCAGAGTGGGCTCATCAAGTATCAGCAGCTCGGGATCAGTGAGCAAAGCTCTCGCTATGCTCAGCCTAGCCTTCATCCCGAGGGAGTACTCCTCGTAGAGCTTATCAGAGGAACCCAGCTCCTCCAATCCAACGAGCTCCAGCATCCTCTGAACCCTCTGTTTGAGCTCCGGGCCATCCAGACCGTAGAGCATGCCGAAGTACATCAGGTTCTCCCTTCCAGTCAGCTTCCAGAAGAAGCCCTTCTCCACGGTTAGAGAGACGCCAATCCTCCTCCTCACCTCGACAGCCTCCTTGACGACGTCGTATCCCAGAACTGTAGCCACTCCCGAGTCAGGCAGTAGGAGGGTGCTCAGTATCTTCACGGTGGTCGTCTTTCCTGCCCCGTTAGGTCCGAGCAGTCCGAATACCTCGCCCCGATATATGCGGAAGGAAACTCCTTTCAGAGCCTCCACGATCTTCCTCTCTCTAGCAAATAATCCCCTCCTTAAGTAGGTCTCGTAGCTTTTTCTGAGGTTTTCGACTGTCACGACCTCTTCCTTCATATTTTTAGGCACCCTGTTAGCTTTCACTCCCCGTAAAGAAATTTAAACCTCCTGACCAGTTGTGGTCATCAAGTGGACACGCGTCGAGGAAGAAGGAGGGTCAGCGGTGAAGAGATATGCAGTCGTTCTTTGGCCTCTTATGGCCGAGATATTCGCTGGACTGGTAGTATTAAACACTAGGCCACGGCCGGAGGTCGAGCTATCGGTTCAAGAATCCGCGGGCCTCTCCCTAGCCTACATAGCGCTGGTATTCGGCATGGCCGTCCTGATGGTTTACCTAGTCAGGAAGAGGAGGATCCGATTGATAAGGGTCATGATCGGCGTCTTCTTCGTGTATTCTACGTTTATCTCTCTAGATACTCTTATCAGCGCCTTCATATCATTTCCTTGGCCCTTAGAGTTGCTTCTAGCTGTTATCGTTGCCTGGCTCAGTTTCCGCAGGGATTCGATAGGCAATTTAGCCAAGTCCCTCCTCTCAGCTTCGCTGGCCTACCTCTTCGTGGTCTTCTTCAACGACCTCTTCATATACTTCCTTCTCGGGGGTCTCGCCCTATACGACGCTTATTCGGTGTTCAAGGGACCGTTGAGCGAGCTCCTGATGGTCTCCCAAGAGGACCCCCTGGATCCCCTCATGGTGTTCCACGGGGACGTCTCCATGGGAGTCGGGGATGTGTTCTGCTATTCCATGGCGGCAGCCGTCTCCTTCAGATCCCTTCCCATCCCCTCCTCCTTCCTACCTCTTATAGCTCTGAACGCTGGTATTTTACTGACTCTTTGGGCCCTCTACAGGACTGGCAGATCCCTCCCCGGGCTCACCGTTCCCATCTCGTTCTGGCTCGCTGTCCAGATAGGCCTGCTGTTCCTCGGGGGTTGAGGCCCTTCTCGATCTCCTCAGCCCCTCGATTATCAGGTAGAGCTCTGAGAGGGCCATGAGGATTACCCCCCACCATAGCAGCTGGACGTACGGTATCACCTTCACTTGGACGAAGGCGCCTGAGGTCATGAGGGTCGAGTTAGAGGGATCGAAGCGGTGGGCCAGGTCGTAGAGGTCCAGCGTGTAGGGGAGCAACATCTCCTCCTGCACCGATTGACCCAAGTAGGCGGTGGTGAAGAGCGAAGCCAGGGCGAGCTTCTGCTCCTCGGTGATCCCCTTGAACGACTCATGGAGGTAGTAAACCATCAATTCGTGGAAACCTATGCTCCACTTCCTGTCCTTGACGACTGGGGGATGGAATACCATGTACAGGTCGCCTAAGCCGCTGGGTACTGTCAGTACGTGGGCGACCAGCCCGTGGATGCCCTGAGCCTCACCGTTGGCATCGAACCTTATCTCCAGCAGCTTCTCCGAGTCCCCAGCCTCCAGCGTTAGGGAGAGCTTCGCACCCTCCGGCAACTCCTTAGGTATGGGGAGGTATCCCAGGCAATTGATGGCCTCCGCCTGGCGCTGGTGGATCAGCTCCTTACAGTTTCCGGGAAGCAGGTCGTTCAACAGCTTCGAGGTGAATGTCTCGTTGGTGAGCAATCTGGACAGACCGTGGTCCTCGAGTATCTTCATTACATCGGACGAGATCCCGCCCTGAGTGAACGCCACGTAGAGGATCACGTCCCTTCCCTTCATGTTTGCCGGTATCTCCACATCCCTCTCCCCGTGATACACTCCCTTCTCGATCACGAGAGTCGAGTTCGGGGCCACTATGGTGCCGTTGAGGTTCTTGGGCAGGGAGTGACCCTGTTCCAGCATGTCGAAGAATACGAGGGATGCCTTCACTATCTCCACCGTCCCGTTAGGGGCGCTCAGGAGGAGGGGTCTCCGGAAGGTGAGGTTCACCATCATGGATGGAGAGGCCCTCATTCCGTTCAAGTTACCTTCAAGGGTCACGTTCCCCACTACTATCATCCTAAGGGTGGTTCCATTGGCAGTGGCGCCCAAGAAGGCGGCGATCACGGGATCCGAGATCGAAACAGATACCTCACCCAGATCCTTGGATTCCTTGGAAGCGTTGGTGATCTCCGTCAGGATGGCGCTGGCGTTCGCTCTGTAGCTCCCGCTCATCTTGACACCTCCCTTGAGACCCCTGTATATCTCCAAGATGCCTGCCTCCTCCAGCCGCTTCTCTCCCTTCTTCATCTCCCGCAGGGCATTCCCGAAGTTGATCACCAAGGATAGCATGACGAGGCTCGCCCTCCTGTATATGTCCGACTTCCCGACGTAGGGGGTGTAGAGGTCCACCTTACCGCCGTAGAGGCTGTACTCGTATCCCCTCAGTTCTATTCCCAATCCGTCCACATCCAGCTCCTGACCGTAGGGGAGGGTCACATCCCTGAAGTAAGACCTGTTGTAGGCAAAGGGTCCACTCATGAGTATGCCGAGCATCGTGAGGGCCATTGCTGCGTGCAGCAGCGACACCGAGGACATGGTACTTAACCTGTCCCTAGCGTATATGTAGAGGGCCGCTAGCCCCGAGAAGAGGCCAGCCACGGTAAAGGGAAGCAATATCGATATGATGAGGTTCGTGGTGAGCGAGCTCGCCGGCGACCAGATGATGTCCCTCTTGAAGGTCAGGTAGAGGAGGATTGCTGATACTATTGAGAGACCCTCTATCACCCCCAGTATCTCCCTCCATCCGAGTCTCGCCCCCAAGGTGCACATCGGGAGGGAGACCATGAGCAGGAGGGCGAAGGGGAAGAGGACCGGGTGGAAGAAGTCTATGCCGGAGTCCATCTGGGGGACATCGATCCTCATACCCAAGGCGCTGCCTATGGACCCGCCAGCTAGCACCGAGAAGAGCACCAAGAACATCATGAACAGAGAGAAGTATGAGAGGACGAGTCCCGTCCTGTAAGGACTGGAGGTCACCTTTCCTATCCCGGTACCAGCCCCCCTAGATCCCCTTATGCCCTCGGCTATGAAGAGGAAGGTGAACAGGAGCGTCAGCGCGCTGGTCATGGACTGGGGGGAGGCGAAGCTGTGGAGCGGGGAGATGCCCACCCTAGTGACGAGTATGGCTAGGAAGACGCTACCCGCTGCAGTCATCTGAGTGGCGTAGGAGAGCTTCCTGTCCAGGGACTTGACGTGGAATGCCGCAGTCAGGGCAAGCCAGGGGGTCAGCTCAGCCGTTTCCACCGGATCCCAGGCCCAGTAGCCTCCCCATCCGAAGGTAACGTAGCTCCAGTAGCCTCCTATAGCTATACCTAGGGTCAGCAGGAGCCATCCGGCCCTAGCCAGTAGATCACTTGCCTTCTCGTGCCCGCTGTACAGGGAGACGGCCGAGGCGGCGATTAAGGCGTAGGCGGTGAAGGTCGAGAGGGGGTGAGGGTATATCCAAGGGCTCTTCAGCAGGGGGTTCAGCCCCATGCCAGTCGCCACAGCACCGTGGAAGGACTCGAAGGCACCGTTCAGGAACGCCAGGGCTAGGGATGAGAGTATCAGCGCGCCGTACCCGGCGTTCAACACCGTATCCCTGTGGTACCTCCTGTGGATGAGCGCCACGGTGGCCAAGACCGTGGTCAGGAGGAAGAGGCTCCCGCCCCCGCTGGACCAGCTCGAGGCTATCTTGAATATGAGGGGAAGTCCCATAGACGATGTTTCGTAGACGGGCTTGAGCGTGTAATCTTGGGTCACGAAGGCCCACACGTAGAGGAGCCAGTCGGCTAGGATGATCGCGTAGGCCGCGAGTCCGAGCTTGACTATCCTCCCCTTGATAGAGGAGTATGCGACATCAACGAGGAGGACCGCGCCACCCAGAAGAGCTATCAATCCCGTGTAGTGCATGAGTTCACCCCACGAGCAAGAGGTAGATACCTAGGGCCACGAGTATGCCGCCGCTTATCCTCTCCAGCCAGGCGGGGTTCTTCATGGCCTTGGAGAAGGCTCCGGTCGCTCTCTTCGCTAGGTAAAGGGAGGCAACTAATGCGGCTGCCATGCCCAGCGCGAGCAGGGCCACGCCCGTGACCCCGGCGAGCACATCGCCGGTCGCGCTTATGAGCGCTATGTAGCCAGCGAGTAAGGGGAGGCTGCACTGGAGGGATACCAGACCGAAACTGAAGCACGCTGCTGGTAGGCCAGATGATAGAAGCCCCCTAACCCTCTGGCCCGGTAAGGGGCAGGATTCAGAGGCGGTGAAAATGGTGAGCGACCCGAACAGTATAGCGGCCACGGCCAAGGCGAAGGTCAGTCCCTTGATGAGGCCCGCAACGAAGGAGGCTGCGATGACCATCAGGGAACCTAGGACCATGGTACCGACGAACGAGGAGCCCAAGCAGACCGCGTAGTCTCCCTTCCCCCTCACCCTTCCCATGGTGGCGTAGGCAGCGACAATGGGCGCCGAGCAGGGGGATAGAGCGACCAGCGCGCCCAAGAAGGGGAGCAGGGCTAGGGTGGCCGGTTCCCATCCCGAGACCTGCTCGTTGGACGTGCTAGTCATCTTAGCTGCCGATTCGATCCACTTCCTGAAGTAGAGGGCCGGATCGTCGGACTGAACCGGGCCCACGATCTTGGCCACCACGGCGCCGTCCCTGAGGACTAAGAAGGTTGGGGTCTCCGTGACCCCGTACTCCATGAAGAGCCGATCGGTCTCTCCGGGGACTAGGGGCACATCCACTACCCGGACGCCTTTAGGTGGGGAGGCCTCCACCTGCATCCAGTAGGGCTTCATCAGCTCGCAGGAGGAGCAGGTCTCGCTCCAGAACATGACGGCCACCAACCCTTCCTTGAGCCGCCTGTCCAGCTCCCCTGCGGAGATCTGTATGGCCACGCCCTTGCTGCTGAACGAGACCAGGAGGCCGAGACCCACGGAAGTTAGCACGATGACGATGGCCAAGATGCTCTGATAGCTTACCCTCATGACTCACACCTCCAGAACGTAGCCAGCCAGCCAGGAGGCGATCAGGGAGAACAGGAGACCCGACGCAGCTAGGATGAGGGCTCGGGAGTAATCCCCGGAGGTAAGGAACGAGAGGGTCTCCTGAATGATCGGAAGACTCAGCACGAGGATCATCGTCGGCAAAAGAATCCCCCTTGCCCTCAGGTAGACGGATATAGCTGAAGAGAGGGCGGATATGGACGCCAGATAGACTCCTGAGGAGGTCACGAGGGAGTAGAGGTATAGAGCTCCCTCGGTCCAGCCGGACAGGCCCACGGTGGTCAAGAAGGACAGAGTGATCAGGGTCTCGAGGAGGAAGAAGGCCAGCAGGAGCTTCGCCAGGAAGAACGTCACCGGTTCAACAGGTGACATCCTGACCCCGTCGAGGGTGCCCAGATCCTCCTCCCTCACGACGGTCATGACCGAGGTGAAGACCGAGAGGAAGAGCGCTATCAGCATGAGGCCGGTCCCGGCCAGGGGAAGGGGATCCTCCACCGGCAACCTGCTCAGTGAGAAGCCCAGCAGGCTCGACGATGCCACGGAAAATATGGCCGCCCCGCCCAGCTCCGGCAGGTTCCTAGCTTCGAGCTTCAGATCCTTCCACAGGATCCTCTTAACCTGTAACAGCACTCAATCTCCCCTCCCTGATCTCGTACACCTTCGCTTCCAGTTCCACATCGGCCCTAGGCGATGTCATGACCACCGTCTTGCCCGCTGATACCGACCGGGTGAGGAAATCGACCAGCCACCTCCTCCCCGCGTCGTCCAATCCAGAGAACGGCTCGTCAATGAGGAGCAGGGGTGGGTCGTGGAGGAGGGCCCTCACCATGTCCACCCTCTTCCTCCACCCGTAGCTCAACTCAGCGACCCTCCGATCCAAGAAAGCGTCCAGACCGAGCTCCCCCAAGATGGGCTCCACGTTTGACAGGTCGGCATACCCGTAGAGGCCTGCGTAGTAGATCAAATTCTCCCGAACGGTCAGATCCCCGTAGAGGGGCGGGTAGTGGGGGACATAACCTAGGAGGGCCTTGGCAGCGGGTCTCCTAGCGTCCTTCCCTCCCACTAAGACCTCTCCCCTCGAGGGCGCTATGAGGCCCGAGGCGAGCCTCAGGATCGTCGTCTTCCCGGACCCGTTGGGGCCCACTATCGCCACCAACTCTCCCCTGTCTAAGGTGAGGGTGATCCCCCTTATCACGTACCCGTTCCCGAAGCTCTTCCACACGTCCCTGAACTCGAGTAGCACTCAACCACCCGTGGCCGGAGGGGCCTCGTAGGCCTTGTGGCATCCCTGCAGGATCTCCTTTATCTCCATCCTCCCCAAAACGTCCCCCATCCTCTCGGGGTAGAACATCCCCCTCATGATGACCTCCTGCTCCACCGTCGAGTGTGATGGAGGGGCCCCGTACTGGCTGATGAATCTGGTGAGGCCGTAAAAGGCGTAGATCTTGCTCCCGTTCTCGTCCTTCAGCACGAAGAGTATCAGGTCCTTCTCGGGAAAGGTCTTGATATCCGCCACCAGCGCTCTGACCGTGACCATCGTGGGCTTCCTGTACTTGGCGAGCTGAGATACCTGCTCGTACGAGCTGGAGGTTATGGCCATGTATCCCACCAAGAGAACCACCAAGGCTATGGACGCTGCCAGTATCACTCCCTTCATTTCCTCTCCCTCCCTGCCAGGTAGGCGAGGGTGAAAAGGGTTAGCGCGTATATCATCGAGTTGACGGGATTCCCCCAGTAGGGTATCAGCTTCAGGCTGCTCGCCAGTATGGTACCGTCCTCGACCTTCCCCTCCACCAGCAGCCAGTGCTTCTCCAAGGTGAGCCTCCTCTCTCCACCGAACGTGACGAAGAGCGGATTTATCGGCGGTCTCCCTCTATAGAGGAGGTCGTAGGTCCCCTGAGAGGACCTCACCTTCAGGTGGAGGGTCCCGTTCTCCACCGTGCCTGAGATAACTTGGACCTTGAACGTTCCGCTCGCGCCTCCCACGAGATTGGGGGGTAATTGCATCGCTAGCAGCAGCACGGCCACCAGAACCACGGGGATGACCGCGAGCCTCGCGCTCCTCGCGCCTCCGGACCTGATGAGGAGGGCCAGGAGTGCGCCTTCCAGTGAGACCAAGATGATCCTGCCCCCGAAGATCAGGGGGGTGAGCCCTCCCCTGATGAACATGCTGGTCTCCGGCATGGTAGGATGTAGACTGGGCATCAGGTACGGGACCA
>JAMOVA010000067.1 GCA_027061785.1 Thermoproteota archaeon | reverse complement strand
CGTTCATTTCCTCTTCCGACATCCTGCCCTTCTTAACGAACTTCTCTAAGCTTGCCTTTATCCTGTTAAGCCCACTCTGAACGAATTCCTCCTTTACGTCTCTCATTACCACCTCGTACCCAGCCATTGCAGCTACCTGTGCGATACCATGCCCCATCGTACCGGCTCCTAAAACAGCAATCCGACGGATCAACAGGACCACCCCACGAGAGGGGGTTTGTAAAAAGAAAAAAGTTCCTCACACGAGAGAAGCTATAAGCTCCCTCTCTACCTTCTCCTCCCCATTCTCAAGGATATAGAGCTTAGCTATCCCTGTACCTTCCTCTACAACAGCTACAACAGGGATCACACGGCCCTCACGGTCCTCGGCAACTCCGGCGTACACGACGAGGGGAGGGAGCTCGTAATCATATACTCTCTTGACCTCAGCGAGGTCCAACTTGGAGAAACCCTCAGGGACATCGGGGAAATTGTTCCAATCGATCACCTTGATCATAGCCCCACCATAATTTACAGCTATATCATATTTAATAGATGTAATTCAACGTTCGACGTAAGTAGGCAAGGAAGCCGTCTCACAATTCAAGTTAAAGATCTTAATGATAAGGGATTACGATCTCCCAGTGGATTCCCTTGCCTTAATCAGTGATTTCAAGAGTAAAGTATTAATTTTGCTCGTGGACCCAAGCGAAAGGTGATCTAATGCCCTGTAAGAAGAGGGGTAGCAAATCTAAGAGCACAAAGAAATCCTCTGGAAAGAAAACAAAGACCAAGAAGACCGAGAAGAGCAAGATAGAGGCACTTGACGTGGATGAGGACGCCAAGAAGATACTGAAGGCCTTGGAGAAGATAGGAAAGCCCGCCAAATGCGGCGAGATAGCGAAAGAGGCTGGCTTCTCCCCACAGAAGGTAGCGGCCAAAATGAGGTCCCTCGCAAGGAAGGGGATAGTGAAGAGATCTGAGGACGGTCTCTACTCTCTCGCGCTGTAGGGGCTCGAGCCCCATTCCACATTCAATTTTTAAGGGATCGAATGAGTGTTTGCGAATATGAGGAACGTCGGCATAATAGGGGCAGGTCAGATAGGTTCCGCTATGGCCAAGGTACTGGCCGAGAGTGGCAGATGGTCCGTGATAGCTTCCAGGAGGAAGGTGCACGAGCTGGAGGAGTTGAGGAGGCTGGGCGTCAGGGTGACGAGCGACAACAGGGAGGTCGCTGCCAACTCCGATATAGTGATAATCGCCGTCAAACCCTACAAGGCGGTCGACGTGCTTAAGGAGATCTCGGACTTGGTAGAGGGGAAGATCGTGATATCGGTCGCAGCAGCGGTTCCGATAAAGAAGCTCAAGGCTGCCGCACCCGGGGCCAAGATAGTCAGGGCGATGCCGAACATAGCTGTGATGGTAAAGGCCTCCTTCACCGCCTACTCGAAGGGACCCGACCTAGACTCGAAGGATGAAGCTGTGGTCGTGCAGCTCCTGAGAGAGATGGGAGAGGCCCACGAAGTGGATGAGGAGCTGATGGATGCCGTCACCGCGTTGAGCGGGAGCGGCCCAGCCTATATAGCTACCCTGATAGAGGCCATGGCCTACGCCGGTTTGAAGGTGGGTCTGCCGAGGGACTTCGCTTACCTGAGCTCGGCATACACGGTGTTTGGAACGGCGAAGCTCTACCTCGAGTCAGGGAGGCATCCCGCGGAGATCAAGGAGATGGTCCTCACTCCGGCTGGGACGACCATAGAGGGCATATTCTACTTGGAGGAGAGCGGGATAAGGACCGCCGTGATGAAGGCCGTTGAGGCCGCCACCAAGAGAGCCAAGGAGATAGCCAAGAAACTCAATGAGGGCGATTAGGCGAGGCCCTCAGCCAGCCTCTCAGCGGCTTCCCGGCTCATTCCCTCCCCCAGCACGGTGTACCAGTTCCTCATTTTATGAGCGATGGTGAGCGCAGCAACCACCTCTTCCTTGGACACGCCCAGGTCGGAGAAGCTGGTAGGCAAGGATGCCCTGTCCAAGGCATCGAGCACGTACTCCCTGTCTATCCCATGGAGGGGAGCCAGCAAGGCGGCACCTAGACCAACAGTCTCCCCATGTAGGAGCTCCTTCCCAGACACCTCCTCCAACGCGTAGGCGAAGAGATGTTCGCTACCCGCAGCTATCCTAGTGGTATTGCACATGCTCATGAGCATGCCGTCCAAGGCCAAGAGGAGGACGTATAGCTTCCACACCTCCTCGTCCCTCATAGGTATTCCATCGGCCACTTCGATGAGCATCTCCGTGAACTGGTAGGCCATTGACACGGCCACAGGGCTGAAGTTCTCCTCCCTGCCCAGCATGTAAGCCAGTTCCAAGTCGGGGAGAGCGGTTACCTTGGCAACGTAGTCGCCGAACCCCGCGAACTGGAGCCTCTCGGGGGCTCTC
>JAMOVA010000066.1 GCA_027061785.1 Thermoproteota archaeon | reverse complement strand
CGGATTACGACTCGGTCAGGCTGGAGCGCATAGATTACGAGGCCAGCGGCGGTTACGAGGTGTTCCTGTCCCTGGTGGATGACAACGATGTGCTGATGGGGGTGCTCAGGCTGAGGAAGCCCTCGGCCCTGGCCCATCGCTGGGAGGTGGATGAGAGGACGGCCATAGTGAGGGAGATCCACGTTTACGGCCCTCTGGTTCCGGTGGGAGAGTCTCCTAGAGAGGGGGCCCAGCACAGGGGGTTCGGGAGGTGGCTCATGTCGGAGGCCGAGAGGATAGCGGTGGAGGAGCTGGATGCGAGGAGGATGCTGGTCATATCGGGTGTGGGGGCGAGGAACTACTTCAGGAAGCTGGGATATGAGCTGATCAAGGGCTCCTTCTACGTGGCCAAGGACCTCTCCTGATCCAAGCATTTATATTCTTGTGAGAATATTCTCATGGGAATATTATGCTGATAATAGACAGGTGGGAAGGCGAGGAGATAAAGAGGAGGAAGGGCTGGCTCCTCCTCTACGGCAGGAGGAAGGTAGGTAAATCCTTCCTGCTACGTCGTCTCACGAAATGGGATGCTTACGTGACGATCACAAGATCAAGGGCTGCGCTCGTGGAAGGGGAACTGAGGCCTGTAGAGGAAGCGATCCGTCTCGTCGTGGAGGCCCTCTCCTCGGGTGGAAAGGTCGTGATAGACGAGTTTCAGAGGCTGGATGAGGTGCATTGGGAGAAATTAGCCGAGGTACACCCGAGTGGGAGGCTCTACCTAGCGGGATCGAGCTTGGGGATAGTGAGGAGGGTGTTCGACAGGAGGAGCCCTCTCTTGGGACTGGTCGAACCATTCAGACTCGACATAATCTCTTACTCGGACATGCTGGCGAATCTCAGGCCGAAGGATAGGGAGGGCTTCGTGTGGGCCGCTCTCATGAGGGATCCTTGGGTGATACCGCTCGCGAGCGATGAGGATCCAGTTCGCTTCTTGGTGGATAGATCGTTCAGCCTCTTCATGTCGGCTCAGGGACTCGTGGGAGAGGTCTTCAGCGAGGAGGAGAGGGTGCTCACATCCCTCTACGACTCGATCCTCCTCCTAATGGGGGAGGGGGTCTGGAGCGCCAGGGAGATGGCGGGAATCCTCAGCTCCAGGGGGCTACTATCAGGAGGAACTGCAGCAGCTACCGGGATCCTCTCGAGGCTCGAATCCATGGGATTGGCGATGAAGATACCTCTGTGGAAGAGTGGAAGGGCCAAGTACCTTTACCGGCACAGGTCCCCCCTGCTGTCGGTCCTCTACTATATGGAGGCCAAGTTTGGGGTGAGTGACGGTTACCCGCCTGAGGAGGATGCTGTCAGGAGCATCTTGGGCAGAGAGATCCAGCTGTCGGTGGGGGAGATGCTGGCCAGGCGGGAGGGGGCGAGGCTCGCCTACCACGTGTCGCCCGCGAGCGATGTGGATGCAGTCCTCCTGAGGAGGAAGAGGGTCGTAGCTGGATATGAGATCAAGCTGGGACCGATACCAGAGAAAGAGGCTGAGAGAGCAGTAAGGAGGATGAGGGAACTCGGCATACCTTATACAGGCCTCGTCAGCTTGACTGAGAGGCCGCCCGACGTGGGAGACGAGTCCCTAGGCCCGGACGATCTCGTCTCCCTAGCTGAGAGGATCAGATCTACTCTTGAGGATGAAGGACCCTCTCAGCCCTCACCCTGAGATTCTCCAAGTAGAATCTAGCCCCGTCCTTGTCCACTATATGCAGTTGAAAGGGAGACCTGGTATCTAAGCCAGCTCCCCTCAATATCCTCTCCTTGAGATCCTCGTACTCCTCAAAGTCCAAGGGGGCTTTCTCGCATACAATGAGCAGATCCACGTCGGAGGAGGCGGTGAGCCTCCCTTCCACAGCGCTACCGAACACGTATACCTCCACATCGCCCAAGATCCTTCTCGCCGATTGAGCGATCCTCCTCACGTGCTCTCTCCACCTCTTTACCATCTCAGCCCTCTCTATCCTCTTCCTCACATAGGCTCGCAACCCTAATCACCTCCCGGGCCAGTTCGACGAATGAGCTAGCTAGCTCACGCCTGAAGTTCCTCTCGCCGTACTTAGAACTGAAGTAGGCATCTGTGAGGTGCTCTATTCTCTCCCCCTTCTCATCTAAGAGTTTAGATATGAGACCGCACTTCTCGGAGAGCCAGTCATCCAAGAGTTCTATCAGATCGTGGGTCCTCGGATAGGTGCCCACCACCTCAAGCAGCACTCCCTTGACGAATAGCTCGATGGCCTGGTGGGCGTGAAACACGGCCATGTCGTGAAAGCCTCTGGATAGGCTGTACTCAGCGAGCTCCAGGAAAGCTCTGCCCCTCCTCTTCAGGTTCTCGGACTCCCTCTGGCTCAATTCATTCGGCCTCCTCGAACTTCCCCTCCTCCTTGTCCAGCTTCTTGGCATCCCTCAAGGTGACTGGTCTTCCGCCCTTGGTGGGTCTCTTCACGATCGCATAGTAGAGGGCTCCGACCGCGGCGGCGAAGAAGCCCACCACGGAGACGAGCACGCCCACCAGTATCAAGGCGACGAGGATGGCCAGTACGAGGGCGGCGATCAACGGAAGGTATTTGAGGATCAGCCAGAGTACGATTCCTCCGGCCAGCAGCCCTATTAGAGCGAGGAGTAGGAGGGCTGCAACATCTCTCCCGCTCAAATCAATCACCCAGTGTTATGGTGAATCCCTTATTTCCTGACTGTGGAATGTGCTTCGCTATCTCCCTGGCCAGGGCAGCTATGTTCAGGGACTGGAGTATCACCCTGCCCGGACCCCTCAGTACGGCGAAGAAGAGGCCCTCCCCGCTGAACAGTATGGACTTTATCCCGCCGACCCTCTCTATGTCGAAGTCCACCGAGTCCTCCAAGGCCACCAAGTGCCCGGTATCGACCTTGAGTACCTGGTCGGGCTTCAGATCGTACTCTATGAAGTCCCCGGCCGCGTGGATGAACACCTTCCCCACGCCGCGCACCCTCTCCATAATGAGACCCTCTCCACCGAAGAGAGCAGCTCCCAGCTTCCTGGCCATGCCGGCGGTGACCTCTACCCCGTCCTCAGCAGCTAGGAAGCCGCCCCTCTGGATCAGGTACTCCTTGGTGCCGTCCAGCTCCAGCACCGCTATCTTCCCCGGTGCTGTGCCGGCGAAGGACACGACCCCCGGTCCCCCCTCGGCGGAGAACTCGGTGACGAAGAACGTTTCTCCGGCTATGGCCCTCTTCAGGCTGGCCATGAACCCGCCACGAGCCTTCACATCCATCTTTATGTTGCCCGACATGTGGTTGAGAGCTCCGGCCTCGGCGTATATCCTCTCACCGGGGGACAGCTCTATGATGAGGACTTGGAGGTTGTCCCCTACGATCTGGTACTTCATGGCTCCTCGGGAATCGGGACAGGAGGTGGTTTATTAACATCCCGAATTCGCCGCCATTAGATAAATATCGGGTAGGGGAGACATCGTCAGACGGGCTTGAGGATCTCCCTCAGTAGGCAGATGGGATTGGGTATCAGCATGGGCACCTTCCTCCTGTATTCCTCGTACTCCTCTCCGAACTTCTCCAAGGCTTCGGGTTCCTCCACCTTGATCAGGAACAGGATGACGCTAACCCAGATAGTGAAGGTGAGCAGGAGGAACGTGAACAGGCCGCCGAGCAGCAGGCCCAAGGAAGTCACGAAGAGTCCGATACCGAAATGGTGAGGGTGTCTGACGCAGGAGTATATGCCGTGGGTCACGAGCTTCGTGGTCCATCCCCATTCCTCCGGCTGCCCGAACTTCTTGAGCATCCTTCCGGAGGTCCTCAGGGTCAGCGCCGCCACTACCATACCAAACAGCCCCAATACCCTCACCCACAGGGGTAAAATGAAACCGTATAGGGAGTCCAGCGAGTATCCCAGTAGCAGAGAGATCAGCATCACGAACAGCCAGAGGAATAGCCTCTTCTTCACCTTCTCCATGCAACCACCTGACTTGACAGCCAGATCGGCTGAGATCTTTAAGGTTTCAGGGATGTGCACGACCCACCGGATCAGAGGGGTCGCCCGCCAGCCAAGGGTTATTAAGGCCTCCTCCCTATGTGGGAGTGGGTGTGGGAGTGGGAGAAATCGTCAAGATAGATGATAAGTGGAGGGTCTCCATTCCCAAACGATTCAGGGGAAAACTCAGGACCGGAGACAAGCTCAAGGTGGAATTGAGAGGAGGAGATATCGTTCTTCGAAGGATCGATAGGGAAGACCTAGTGAAGAAGTTCGAAAGCATTAGGTTAGAGATAGACGAAGAGAGAGCGAGGCTGGATGCGGAGACCGGAAAGCACAGATATGGGGGGATCAAGGAGTGAGGATAGTGGATGCGGACATCCTCTCCTACGCGATGCTCGAGAATCATGTGGCCACGCCCTATGCCAAGCCGCTCATAGTCAGGGCCCTCAAGGGTGAGTTGGATGTCAGTCTGGCAACAACCACCCTATTGGAGACTTACAACACGCTTTACTGGTATTACGGGGTCAGACCTAGGAAGCTCATCTTGGAGAAGCTAGAAGTGGTGGTTGAGGGCCTAAGAGTAGTCGATGTAGCGGTCGAATTGGGATTGAGGATAGCTCAAGAGGATAATGTTCCTTTAGGGGATGGTCTCCTGGTGGCGACGGCTATAGAAGAGAGGATACCGGTCATCGTGTCGAATGACAAGCACCTGAGGAAACTAAGCGAGAAATATGGTCTAATATACGAGAATCCCATACCAGAGTTGGTGAGAAAGTCGATGAGTGGTCTGGAATAGCACGCGTCGGATGCTGGTCTCACCCAAATTTTTACAGCCGAATATCGGGTACAGGAGTTACTCGCGCATTAAGGTCATGAGGTAGCAGTTAGGAGTTGTTCGATGCATGAGAGATCTAGCTTAGAAGGACTGCCAGCACCCCAGAGAGGAATATGCCGTCGAACACGCCTGCTCCTCCTATGCTCACCAGGCCGCTCCCTATCTTCTCGACTTCCCTTAGTCTGAGTAGGTCTGCCCCTATCAGGGTTCCGAGCGTGCCGGACACGTAGGCGCATACCCCGGTGTATTGGGGAGCCAGTATGAGGGAGGAGAGGGCCGCGGTTACCGGGGCTATGTAGAAAGGCATCACTATGCCCACACCCCTGACCGGCCTGCTGAAGGCGTAGCTCACCAGCGTCACGATGATCAGGGAGGCGATGATTCCGGGTCTGAGACCTACCTTGGACAGGAGGAAGAGGGAGAACGCCGTGGGTATTAGGGCTCCTCCCAGGTTCACCGCTATGACGACCCTCTTCTCTATTCTGACCGGGGGCAGTTTCACCCTGAGGAACAGCACCTCCACCTCATCCACTATCTCATAGGTCCTCTTCTCCCATACGGGGATGTTCACCGCGCTGCCGACGAGAGTGGAGAGTAAGAGCAGCCAGGTCTGCCAGGGGGCGAGGCCTATCTTGGTGAAGGCCCTCCCCACCATGCCCAAGAAGAGAAGGAACATTATGGGCAGTAGGAACAGGAAGAGGAGCATTACCAGCATCATGGCGAGCGGGTAGTATATGTAGGACCTGTCCACCTGATTCTCCGGAGGGGAAGAGTAATAAAGGTCCCCTTGGGCTCATCGGTCAGCTGGTGCGCCCGTGCGGGTAAGAGTGAAGGGTCCTGGGTTTTGGAGATACCCTAGGCATCGCTCGCCATCGCGCGATCTTCATATAAATTCCCAAGGGCTTCTGACCCCGCTGTGAAAGTGGCGGGGGCTCTACTCATGGGAGTAGCTTGATCCCTCTAGAAACGAGAGATCCTCTCTACTTAGATCAATCTCAGCCGCTTTAACGTTATCTTCGAGCTGACGCAAGTTCTTTGCTCCGGGAATGGCGACGATCCCATCCTCCCTGATCACCCACGCGAGGGCGAGCTGGGCCGGCGTCACTCCCTTCCTCTCAGCAAGCTCCTTCAACCTCTCCACCACCGACCAGTCTACCCTCCCGTAGAGGTGCCAGAGGTTCAGTCTCCTCTGCAGTCCTTTGGGCATCCTCCCCGGCCCGTACTTTCCCGTGAGCAGTCCCTGTGCCAAGGGGCTGTAGGCTATGATCGTGATCCCCTCCCTCTGACAGTGGGGGATCAGGTCCCGCTCCACCTCCCTCTTCAATAGGTTGTACTCCACCTGATTGCTGGCCAGGTCGTGCCTCTGGAGGTAGCTCCTGGCCTCCTCCATCTGCTTCAGGGAGAAGTTGCTCACCCCTATCGCCCTTATCCTCCCTTCCTCCAGTTCCCTCTCGAGCGCTCTCATCGCCCCCTTGAGCGGGAATATGGGGCTGGGCCAGTGGATCTGGTATAGGTCCACATAACCTGTGTTCAACCTCCTCAGGCTGTTCCTCAGCGCCTTCAGGACACCCGAGACGGTGACCCGATAGGGGAAGACCTTGGTCGCTATCACCACTTCCTCCCTGTCCATCTGGCTCAGCGCCTTCCCTATGACCCTCTCGGACCTCCCCCACCCGTATATCTCGGCCGTGTCGATGAAGTTGATCCCCAGCTCCACAGCACTCCTTATTATGGAGATCGCTTCCTCTTCACCGAGCTCCTTGCCCCATCCCCAGTAGCTGGCGCCGAACTGCCATGTCCCCAGCCCTATCTTGGAGATCCTTATTCCCGTCTTCCCAAGCTGCTCATACCTCATTTGTATCCCTTAGGACCCGAATTAGGGTTTCCAGATATATAAACAGGCGGTCCGAAAACTCAACCGATAGCTAACCGAGGACCTCTTACGTTAAGGAGCTGTGATTAGATCTTCAGGCTAATCGCTGTCCTAGCTCTCCGGAAGTGAGCATGCCACAATCCCTACCTTATCCCCAATTTCTCCTTTATCGGTGCCACATCTCTCTCCAAGGCCGCCAATCTCTCATCTAGGATGGACTTCGAGTCCTCCCTCACACCTCTGAGCTCTTTAAGTGCATCATCCTGTTTCTGAATCATGAGTTGCTGGTTCTGGATCATCGATTGTTGATTCTGCTTGCTCTCCTCCCTGAAGGTCCTTAGTTCCCTGAGCGTCTCGTCTTGCTTCTGAATCATGAGTTGCTGATTCCGATTGCTCTCCTCCCTGAAGACTCTCAGCTCCTTCAATGTTTCGTCCTGTTTCTGGATCATGTTCAATCCGACCTCAATCATCTTGCCCAGCTGGAGTGTCGTGAAGTAAGATCTGAACCTCTCTATGTCCTTCACGGGCCCATCGTAGTCCTCGAAGTGAATCCTATCGACCTGAGCGCCTTCGGGCATCATCTCTCTGACCTCCGCCTCGAAGGCCCTGACAAATTCGTCCTCTCCCTCGTACAGGGCTTCAACAGCCCTCCTCCCGATATTACGCGCCTGAAAACCCGTGAGGTTGTGCTCACTTGCCAAGTTAAGGAGGAACATTCGGTGGCCTATATCCCGGACCCTCTCTCCCTCAATGAGGAGCCTCCGTTTCATCACTAGAGCTCTGTTGAGGGCTCATTTAAAGGTTATCAGGCATTTAACATACTCGATGCAATTTCTAAAAGTTTTAAGGCTGTCCAGCAGGTTACATCGAAGATCAGCCCATATCCCGATGCAGAGATCAACACGTGACCTCCACGCCCCACTTCTCTGGGATCTCCAGTCGGTTAGAAGGAGGACTGAGGATCCCCTACAGAAGCTCATTCACCATCAATCCGCGAGGGATGAGACCTCGCGAGAGTCAAGTACTTTAAGGACCTCATCTCTTAGGCCGGGATGGACATGTCGGAGCCCGTGGAGTATGACGCCATAGCCATAGGTACCGGAACCGCGATGAACATAGTGGATGGACTCCTCCACCACAATCCGGACATGAAGGTGGCCGTGATAGACAAGGACGAGCCCGGTGGTATATGCCTCACCAGGGGATGCATCCCCTCCAAGATCCTCATACACTCCGCCGACGTACTCAGGATCGTGGAGGACGCACACCGATTCGGCATAGACGTCGAGATAAGGAAGGTTGACTACGAGAGGGTGATGAGGAGGATGCGGAGCCTGATAGACCCGGAGATAGAGATGATAAGGAAGGGGCTGAGCCAACACCCGAACATCGACTACTATCAGGAGGTGGCGGAGTTCGTCGCCCCCTACACGCTTAAGGTGGGGGATAAGCTGATCAAGTCGAACCTCATCCTCCTCTGTTCGGGATCGAAGCCCTACATCCCCCCGATAGAGGGGCTGGAGGAGGTGGGCTATCACACCAACAAGACCATCTTCCACCTCTTCGAGAGGCCCGACTCCCTGGCGATAATCGGAGGAGGTTACATCGCAGCAGAGTTCGGCCACTTCTTCTCCGCCATGGGCACCAAGGTGACCATCATAGGGAGGAACCCCCAGTTCCTACCCCAGGAGGAGCCCGAGGTCTCCAAGCTGGCCAAGAGGGAGCTGGGGAAGTTCGTGGACATATACACGAATCACGAGGTCGTTAAGGCCAGGAAGACGCCCGACGGTAAGAAGGAGCTGACAGCCATAAACAGAGAGACGGGTGAGGAGGTGAGCTTCGTCGCCGACGAGATCTTGGTGGCTGCCGGTAGGGCGCCCAACACGGACATACTCCATCCGGAGAGGGCCGGTATAGAGACGGATGAGCAGGGCTGGATAAAGGTGAACGAGTACCTGGAGGCCTCCCAGCCGGGAGTCTGGGTCTGCGGTGATGCGAACGGCAAGTACCTGTTCAAGCACGTGGCCAACTACGAGTCCAAGGTCATCTTCTACAACATAATGGGCCACAAGGTCAAGATGAGCTACCACGCGGTTCCCCACGCCGTCTTCACCTACCCGGAGGTGGCATCCGTCGGCATGAGAGAGGCTGAGGCTGTAGAGAAGCTGGGGAAAGACAGGGTGCTCATAGGGTTCCACAGGTACGAGGACACGGCCAAGGGGGAGGCAATGGGCGTCAAGGACTACTTCGTGAAGGTGATAGTCGATGCGGAGAGCGGCGTCATAGTCGGAGCCCACATAATAGGGCCTCACGCCTCGATCCTGATACAGGAGATAGTGACCCTCATGTACTCGAGGGACCCCACCTATATGGCCATATCCACGGGGATGCACATCCACCCGGCCCTGTCTGAGGTGGTGGAGAGGGCCTTCTGGCACCTCATGCCAGTCGATCACTACCATCACATGCTCGAGCACCTGGGGCTGGAATAGCGATCTAGTTGATGGGATTGCATCTCCTCAAGGATCTCATCAAGGAAAGGAACTGAGATCCGGCATTCTACCCGTCTCGACCTCCTCGGCCCTCCTCGCGACAGGGTTTTCCTTGTCGTTTCCATCCGGGAGGAGCTGATCCTTCCGCATCAGCTCCCCTCTCCTGCCCACCAAACGTGATAATTTCCATTATGATAATCTAGATTATCATTAGGAGGTTCGTCGTTGGCTCGGCTCAGCAGAGCTTGGCCCCGCATATCACGTAGTAATCCTCTTCCTCCTCCATGTGGATGACCTGTATATAGTGATCCACGGAGGACATCACCTCCTCCATGCTCCTCGCCACCCTCTCCCTCCCGTGGGGATTGTACTTGGAATCGGGGGTCCAGTCCATTATGACCAGCCTGCCGGTGCACCTGAGCACCCTCCTGAACTCGCCAAGCGCTGCCTGAACGTCGGTGAGGTGGTGCATCGTGGTGACCGTCGAGAGCAGGTCAAAGGATTCGTCCCCGAAGGG
>JAMOVA010000065.1 GCA_027061785.1 Thermoproteota archaeon | reverse complement strand
CGATCACTAGGACTTCCAAGACTGGAGGGCCTCCCTCAGGAGCCTCAATCCCTGATCCGCATCGGGACTGGCGTAAGTGATCCTTAGTCTGTCGTTATAGGGACCGAATCCTGATCCAGGTGCGACAGCTATCTTCTTCTCCTCCAGCAGTCTGAATGCGAAGTCCATTGAGTCGAAGTCGTCGAGTTCCACCCTTGGGAAGAGGTAGAGGGCTCCATCAGGCCTGTTCATCTTGAGAGGAGCCCCCTCTAATTTCCTCATGGCCAGGTCAAGGTAGGAGATCAGGTGCTCCATCACCCTCGGGATCCAGTCGCCGGCGGATTCCAAGGCCGACGCTCCAGCCTCTTGGATGAACTCGGGGACGTTCGTGATAGTCAGGCCGATGAACTTGGCTAGCTTCTTCACCTTCTCCTCGTCCCCCCGCACGTAACCCAGCCTGAAGCCGGTCATGCCGAACGCCTTGGACAGGGTGTTCACTGATATGGTGTTCTCGTACACCTCGGAGGGGGACACCCTCTCCGCGAACGATAGCTCCGCGTACGCATCGTCGCTGATTAGAAGCGCGTCCGTCTCCCTCAAAACCTCTGCCAGGGATTCAAGCTCCTTCTTGGACCATACCTTCCCGTCGGGATTGTTAGGGGAGCAGAGGATGAAGGCCCTGACGCCCTCGAGCTTCTCGACCTCCTCGGTTGAATCGATCTCGACCATCTCCAAGGAGAGATGGGACGCCATTCCCCTGTAGGCGGGCCAGGCCGGGAGCAGCACTCCCACCCTGTCACCCGGTCTGAGGAAGGTGGACAGTATGGAGAAGATCGCGTACTTGGATCCCGGCGTCGGTATCACTTCCTCCGGCTTGGCATCAACACCGTCCCTGCGGGAGAGCCACTCGCTGGCAGCTTCCTTGAACCTGAAAGTACCGGTTGAGGTGCCGTATCTGGTCTCACCTCTCTTTATGGCCTCGATCAGGGAGTCCAAGACTGCCGGCGGGAAGGACCAAGGAGGCTCGCCCACCTCGAGGTGGTAAACCTTGGTGCCAGACCTCTCAATCTCCTTGGCCCTCCTGAAGACCTCCACGTGCGGTCCCGCTCCACCGCCCTCCGGGATCTGAGCCCTGATGGAGGAGGAGATCAGGAAGCTGAAGATCCTCCTGCATTCTAACTGGTCCAACCCCTTCTCCCTGCACTTGGCTAGGACTTCCTCCCAAAGCCTGGCCTCCACGGCCTCGTCCTTGACCGGAAGGCCCCTCTCCTTCTTCAGCTCGGCTATCCGCCTGACCAGGGACAACCTTTCCGCATACAACTCCACCAACCTGAGGGTTACCTCCCTCACCCTCGCTCTCAGATCCTCCATCACCTTCATTCACCTCAGCACCCTAGGTATGAGGCCGGCCCTGATCGCGTGATCGGCGAGCACGAAGGCCAGCATGCTCTCGACCACCACGACAGCCCTAGGCACGATGCAAGGATCGTGCCTTCCTTTAACCCTTATCTCCACCTCCCTCATCTCCTCCAAGTCGACGGTGCGCTGGGGCTTGGCTATCGATGAGGTGGGCTTGAAGGCCACCCTGACCACGACTGGCTCGCCAGTCGTGATGCCGCCTATAACGCCACCGTGATCGTTCTTGGCGTAGGCCACTTTCCCATCCCTTATCACCAGCGGATCGTTATGCTCCGATCCTCTCATCCTCGCAGCCCTGAATCCGGAGCCGAACTCTACCCCCTTGACGGCGGGTATGGAGAACATGGCCTTCGCCACATCGCCCTCTATGGTGTCGAAGAGGGGTTCGCCCAAGCCTGGTGGCACGTTCAAGGCTACAGCTTCCACCACTCCGCCCACGCTGTCCCCTTCCCTCCTGGCGCTCTCTATGGCCTCGGCCATCCTCCTGTAGCTCTCCTCGTTGGGGGCCCTGACGGGGTTCCTGTACCTGTACTCCCTAGCTTCCTCCAGCGTGAAGTCCGATGCCCTCTCGCCCCCTATCTCCAGAGAGTAGGCTATGACCTCCGCCCCGATGCGTTCGAGGAGCTTCCTCGCGATAGCTCCTCCCATGCACATCGAGATGGTCATTCGACCTGAGAACCTCCCGCCGCCCCTGTAATCGTTGTAGCCCCCGTACTTGAGCCTGGCCACGTAGTCAGCATGTCCCGGCCTTGGGGTCCTCAGGAACTCCTCGTAGTAGGAGGAAACGACATCCTCGTTTCGCACTATCATAGCGATCGGAGCACCTGTAGTTCTCCCCCTGAAGACTCCGCTGAGGATCCTCACTTTGTCCGTCTCCGACCTGCTAGTGGTGTATTGGGACTGGCCGGGCCTCCTTAGGTCGAGCAGCTCCTGCACATCCGACTCCTCCAGCGGGAGCCCGGCGGGGACGCCCTCCACAACTGCTCCAACCACCTCCCCGTGGCTCTCCCCGAAGGATATCAGGCGCAGCTCCCTCCCCAGCACATCCCCGGCCACTCGATCACCTCACGGATTGA
>JAMOVA010000064.1 GCA_027061785.1 Thermoproteota archaeon | reverse complement strand
GGGCTTCTCGAGGGCTCTGGGGGAACTGGGAGTCGCCCTGATGGTGGGGGGTAACATAAGGGGTTACACGAGGGTCATGACCACCGCCATAGCGCTCGAGGTGTCCAAGGGGGAGTTCGAGCTGGCCGTGTCGCTGGGCGTCATCCTGCTGCTCATACTGGCGATGATCTCCCTCACCCTCAGGTTCTTGGGGAGGCTCAGGGAATGAGCGGAATAGAGCTGAGGGAAGTCTGGTTCAGGTATCCAGGATCCAAGGATTGGGCCCTGAGGGGGGTGAACTTGGAGATCAGGCAAGGCGAGGTGCTCGCCCTAGTGGGCCCCAATGGTTCAGGGAAGACCACCATCCTGAAGTTAGCTGGAGGCCTCTACAGGCCCTCGAGGGGGGAGGTCACGTTCTGGGGATCGAACATATGGGAGATGAATGGATCTAAGCGGCTTGAGCTCAGGAGGACGGTAGTTTACGTCCACGAGAAGCCGATCCTCCTGAGGGGAACTGCTTTGGACAACGTAGCCTTCGCCCCCCTGCTGAGGGGCGTGCCTAGGAAAGAGGCGGTTAGGAGGGCGGAAGAGCTGCTCAGGAGCTCGGGCTCACCCCACTTATTGGGAAAGGATAGGAGCGAGATGTCGGCAGGGGAGGCGCAGGTGGTTTCGATCCTCAGGGCGGTGGCTGCTGGCCCGAGGATACTCCTGCTGGATGAACCCACGGCTCATCTTGACAGGGAGAAGAGGGGTATTCTGACGGACCTCATAGGGAAGTTGAGGTCGGAGGGGATGGGAATAGCCATTGCCACACATGATCATCTGCTAGCCCTGAGGACGGCGGATAGGGTTGCAATCGTTGAAAATGGAGTGGTAGGGTCCGTAGGTAGACCTTCAGAGGTCCTTGACTGCTGCTAACGTATAGTTCAGCACTTCAAACATCTAGGAGTAAAGGGACGATGGAATGACTAGGGGGAACTTCGAGCTCCAATGGTCCGCCGTTCTGGTATGCCTGACCTGTGGGGAAAGAGATGGTTTAGATGAGAAGTTGCTCATCACTAGGACAGCTCAACTCCTCTTTGCACCACTTTCCCTGTCGCTTCAGGAGCGCTGTACACGTATCTGATCCCAAAGAGCTCCGCGAGATCCCTGTTAAGGGCGCCCACATCCTCCCTAGACAGCCTGTCCATGTAGTACTTTCCTAGGGCGGAGGTGAGCATCTTGACCTCGTTCTCCACGCTCTTCAGGTAGTTCACCACTCCCTTGGTGCAGCCTTCTCCCCTTACACCCCATTTCAGCGCCACCTTGCCCAGTTCCCTCAGCAATGGGTTCCTGAAGAGCTCCCTCTTTATGAACGTGGGAGCGAGGGGTATGCTTCCCAGACAGGCATACACCAAGGGCCTACCGAACGCCACCGCACTGGCTCCCAATGCTAGTGACTTGACCACGTGGGAGCCGTCGTACAGCCTGCCCGATATTATGAGGCTGGTCCTTATCCCTCTATCTCTGGCCCTCGCGATGGCCCCCAGACAGGCCACAGTGGGGAGGCCCAAGTCCCTCATGCCCGCTATGGGGCTCATCCCAGTTCCTCCCTCCTTCCCGTCTATCGTTATGGCATCCACCCCCTCTCTACTAGCGATCTCTATCACCCTGTCCAAGTCCCTGTAAGGCCCGGTTTTCAGGAACACCTTCACGCGGGGGAAGTTGTTCTTGATCAACCTGATCTGGCTGGCCA
This sequence comes from Thermoproteota archaeon, assembly GCA_027061785.1. GTDB lineage: Archaea > Korarchaeota > Korarchaeia > Korarchaeales > Korarchaeaceae > Korarchaeum. The sequence goes on along the minus strand of JAMOVA010000064.1, from coordinate 41,764 downwards.
ATATGTCCTCGGTGAATGTTCCAGGTGCTGAATGCCTCTCGTAGTAGTCCTTGACCACCTTCTCCGGATCCTCCGGTATGTAGTAGTGGTCCTTTATCCTCAGAGCCACCTCCCTGCTGACAAGCACTTCCCCGCCTAAGCCGGGCTTGGCGCCCTGCCCTGCCTTGATCTCGAAGGCTATCAATCCCTCCTCCACGTACTGGTCGAAGTCCGGGTCCGTGTAGACCTTCTCCCAGAGCTTCAGGTTCTCGTCCTCTACGCTCTGCTGTATGACGAGTCCCCCATACCCGTCCTTCAGGTTCTCTAGATAGGCCAGGGCTCTCTCCTTGAATGATGGTTGGTTAGTGAGCCTCTCATCGTATCCCCTGATGGCGGCTATGTTCTCCCCCAGCGAGTAGACGACGCCCATCTCGGCGCATCCCTTGGCTATCTTGGGGCCTATGAGGTTAGCGATGTGCGTGCCCCCCATGGCGGCGCAGACGACGGGCATCCTCACCCTGAACCCGCCCACCGAGGTCTCAGTGCTCACGTCGGTGTAGAGGGGCTCCCTGAGTAACTCAATGCCCTTCTCAAGCCTCTCAGGCGTGAACTGGGGTGGAAGCAGGACTATGTCATCCAGGAGGAGGAACCTCCTCGGTTTCGTATAGACATCAGCTCCGAAGACATTGTAACCGAATTCATCCTTGGGAGGATAGACGGCCAGCTCGCCCAGCTTGGCCCTCCTGAATATCTCGTCTATCGGGTAATCGGTCATGGCGAGTGCACCCCCGGTATCTTGGGAGCCGGCCTGGCGAGGTGCACGGACGGGAGATCGCAGATGTACTTGACCAACCTCTCCATTCCTATACCGAAGCCTGCAGTCGGCCTCCCGTGATCGCGGAGGAACTGTAGGTACCAGCGGTAGAGCTCGGGGTTCTCGTTGGTCTCCCTCATCCTAGCGAAAACCCTCGACACCTCGTACTCCCTCGCCGCACCCGAGGAGAGCTCCCCATGCCCTTCCGGAGCTAGCAGGTCGAAGTCCATCAGTATGCCCGGCTTGTCAGGATACTCGCGGTCGTAGAAGCCCCTCGCTCCCCTCGGGTAGTCGTGAATGAAGAAGGGCTGCTCGTGTATCTTGGACAGGTACCACTCCCACTCCCAGGGGATCTCGGCCCTGAAACTGAGCCTGTCTTGGGGCCTCTTGACGCCGAACCTGCTCTCCAACTCTTCAATCACCTTATCATCCTTGGCATGTTCCATCAGGAGCTCTACCGCTTCTCTATGGGTCATCCTCTTCAAGGGGAGCTTCACGTCCGGCAGGCTATCCCTCTCAGATCCGAAGAACTCCCATATCTTTCGGAGGCGGTCCTCGTACCTCCTCATCTCATCGATGACGTGCTTGAGCAGCCTCTCCGCTATCTCCATCACCTGGAAGTGGTCGGCGTCCCTGACCTCCAGATCGATCTGGACGAACTCCACGAGGTGGCGCCCAGTCCTAGCGGCATCTATCGGTTCGTGCCTAAGGTTGGGATAGAAGAAGTAGATCTTGCCCTCCTCCATCGCAGCGGCAAGGAGCTGTTTGTACAGGATACCGCTCCTCATCAGCCTGTACTCCCTGCCGTAGTAGGGGATTCGGAACTCGAACGCGCCTCTAGTGCCCGGATCCGTCACGGGACCGATCATTATGGGATCGAACTCCACGAAGCCCTCTCCATCCAGGAAGTCCCTCACGGCTCTGGCTATGAGGTGCCTAAATCGGTAGACCTCCTGCATGATTGGGTGACTAACTATCCTGAATATGTCCTCAGCGAAAGCATGGGGTTCGAGGGGCAGCTCGAGCTTCTGGGACATACTCATCCCACTGTCACACCGACTGACAATAAAAAAGTTGCTATCAGTATGACTTATATTAAAGGAATAATAGGTATATCTGTCCATAAACTCATGGACACTAGGTATAAGATTCTATTGAATGGAATTAAAAAGGTCGAATCGACTTTATAAAGGGAAAGCTTCCGATTTCGATATAGCGCTATACTAATATAGAGCTATAGAAAAAGAGTCGAATGATGGGCAAGGTAATCTCTGTTAAGGAGGACACTTACGAGAGGCTCAAATCCCTCAAGGAGAGAATGGAGGCTAAGAGCCTAGGTGAGACCATAGACAGACTTATCGACGAATATCTGAAGAGGAAGAGAGAAAGATTGAAGGATCTCGTGAGGAGTTCGAGACTGAGTGAGGAGGAGGCCGATAAAGTTGAAAAAATCGTCAAGGAGGTTGAATCACGCGAGTGGTGGTAGTGTCGTCTTGGACACGTCATTCCTGATTGAACTGTTGGATAGAGGCCGGGAAGAACTTGTTGATCTGATCGCCGAGTATGAGGGAATAATAATCCCTTTGGGTGGTGGCCTACGAATACCTCTTCGGTCACTATCTGGCCAGAGGACCTGATGCAGCGATGGATAGGAAGAAACTGCTTCATGAAATTGGGGTGATCGTGGAACCGGATCAGGACATCATGATCAGGGCCTTGGAACTGGATGCAGGACTGAGAGGGAAGGGGAGACCGATACCCTTCAGCGATATCTTGGTGGCCGCCACCACCTCCGTTTCAGGATCAGACCTAGCCACCATGGATAGGAAGCACTTCGGCGGACTCGGGATCAGGTTAATCCCCTGATGATCTCCTGAACTATCTCGAGACTCCGATGCTCAAGATGGGATTAGGTTAGAGGCCCAACTCCCTGAAGGGCCTCAGGCCCCAAGATTCGGGTGTCATCACGTAGATGGTCAGCAGCTGCAACAGGCTAGCTATCAATATCAGCAGGAAAGCCCTACCCCAAGTTGTGTCGTACCAGTACTTAGCGACCAATGTCCACACAACTAGAACGGAGGCCACTCCGAAGAGGGAGGATAGCGGCAGGGGATGCATCGAGATAAATCTCATGACGGTGAGGTAGGCGAGCCCGGACAGGAAATTCCCCGCGACCACGAGGCCCATAAGTGAGAAGAAGCCCTTCCTCTCCTCCATGACGAATATCTGAGCCACCCAAAAGTAGAAGGCTTGGGCAGCTATAGATAGGAGAGCAGCGAGGAGGAAACCCAGTACCCCTGAGAGGGCTCCGCCTACGGCACGAACCATTTCCGGTCACCATGATCGCATCCACGCCACCCATTTAAGGACAGGGGGCGCCCACATGGCGCCAGCACCCTCACTCCAGGTACGCGAACCCCTGAGGAAAACTTTAGTAGTCTGACAAAAGCACGAATACCTATGGGACATCTGGAACAAATCGAGGAGATACTGAGGAAGGAAGGGATTAACTACAGAAGGGTAGAGCAGGCCATCATCTCATCCTTCCGGGAGGGCGAGATCTCCTACAACGTCATCGTCTTGGCGGATGAGAATATGACCGTGATCGTGGGGAGGACCGATCCACCCCTCATCCCCACGGCCGAGATGGCCAAGAAGTTGCTGGAGGAGAATTTCAAGATGAACTTCGCTTCCTATCAGCTGAGTGAAGATAACGAGGTCATAGTGACGTCCTTCCTGAGGAGCGAGTGCATAGGGGAGTCCTTTAAGAGGAACTTCTACGTAACGCTCACGTTCTTACGGAGACTGGGTGAGAACCTTGCTTCTTGACGAGATAGAGGCCATGCTCAGGGAAGCGGGCCTGACTCCCCTCAGGGAGGAGGGCATGCTCGTGCTCATGATAGGGGAGGAAGGGAAGGACGTGGTCATCTACATAGTTGCCGAGGAGGAGAGGGGCGTCGCCTACGTTCTGGCCACCGCATACCCACCCTTGAAGGCGGAGGGAAGGGAACTGGATCTCATGAGGGCCTCTTGGGACCTCGTGGACAAGGGAATACCTTGCAAGGTTGCAGTGGACAGGGGCTCCGCGGTGGTGGAGATGGACTTGGACAGGTGCCACCTGAAGAAGGACTACCTCCTCGAGAGCATATACTACGTGGCGGAGAGCATGCTAACTCTCTTGGAAAGGATGAGCCATGTTGGTGAAGGTCCGAGTGGTCCCGAGGGCTAAGAGGGAGGAAGTCATCCCCGAGGGCGACTCCCTCGTGGTCAAGGTCAGGGAGCCCCCTGAGGGGGGAAGGGCCAACAAGAGAGTAGTGGAATTACTGGCCAAGCATTTCGGGGTGTCCAAGTCCCGGGTGGAGATAGTAAGGGGTCACAGGTCTAGGGAAAAGCTGGTGAGGGTGGGCAACGAAGGGGAGTGAGGGTCACTCCTCCACCCATCGAGCGTATCTCACCGAGAGCAGGAGGAACAGGATCAGGTAGAAGAGATGTAGGGTAAGGTAACCCTCGATAGGAAGGATGTCGAGACCGTCAGGTACGCCTATGACGTTTCTCATGAGGACAGCCGCGGGAGTTGTGGGGGATGCGAGCGCCACCAATTTTAGAGGCATCGGGATGAAATCCATGGGAAAGAAGACGGGTGAGAAGAACGTGAGCAGAAGGACGGCAGCATCCGATACCCTCCTCAGGCCCATTGGATCCCTCAGCCTCAGACCCATGTAGAAGCCCAAGGCGATCATGTCCAGCCATGTACTCGCCAATAGGAGCAGGACCTCTATTATCTGGATTATGTTAAGGCCCCTCACGAGCGACAAAATCAGGACGAGCAGTAATGCTCCCACGAGCCTGAGTGACGAGGCCCCTACGGAGAATCCTACGGCGAACTCGAGAGGTCTCATTGGGAACGCCACGAAGAAGTCCTTCCACTTACTCCTCATCAACCCGTTCAGGTCAACCGGGAGCTGACCCACTCCGGCCACCACCGCGGCGTTCAGAATGGAGCCAACAAGTGCTAGTGGGAGGTAATCCCAACCCCCTATCATCCATAGGACTAGGATGATCCCAGCCACTTGGATCATCACTATTAGGTGGCCCTCTATGTTCCGCCTCGTGTATCCGTACACGAAGAACCTAGCTACCTCTACCAGCCTCAAACACATCCCTTCCCAAGACCACTATGAGGTACGCGTCCTCTAAGGACACAGGCACCCTCCTGAACCTCACCGACATGCCCTCTAACAGGTCTTCCAGCTCACGTAACTGCGAGTTGTCCTTGGGATACACGTTCAAGGAGTCCTGAAAGCTCGCCCATTTGATTCCCTCCATGCCCGAGAGAGCATTCTTGAGAGCTCCCGCTCCGACTTCATTGGTATCGCCAGCCCTCACGACCAACTTCCACTCACTATCCCCTACATACTTGCGCACTAGCTGGGCGGGGCTCCCGACATCAATGACCCTGCCCTCAGAGATGAACACAACCTCGTGGGAGAGGCTCATGAGATCCTCCAGCAAGTGGCTTGTTACGATCACCCCAGCACCCTCCTTAGCCTTATCTAGGATTAGAGACCATACCTTCCTCCTGCTGACCGGATCCAGGCCTGAAGTCGGCTCGTCTAGGAGGTAGAGATCCACCGGAGGGGAGAGGCTCAGGGCTATGAGGTACTTCTTGATGTTACCTCCCGACAGGTTCCCTACCCTCGTGTCGGCCCACCTACCCAGATCTAACCTGTCTATCGTCTCCTCAGCTAACCTCCTGCTCTCCCCGGCGGGAATTCCCCTCATCCTGAGTATGTGGTAGATGTCTTCTCGCGGTGTGGTCGTGTAAAAGAAGGGCCTCATATCCTGAGGTAAGGAGGATATCCTCCTCCTCAGGAGATCTGCCTCCTCGACCACATCGTATCCGAGGACTCTCATCTCTCCTGAGGTCGGTCTGAGCTGCGTGGAGGCGATCCTCACCAAGGTGGTCTTTCCCGCACCGTTCGGCCCCATTATGCCAACTATCCTACCTTCGAGATCTATTTCCAAGTCAATACCGCCCAAGGCGAGAGTCCATCCTCGTAGATCTTCTTCAGGTTACTGGTAGTCAGAGTGGAACCCAAGGAACCTCCCTCCTTTTTTAATCCGCTGAGGGATTGGCTCGCGGCCTGAACTATTTTTCCATGCAATTCTATTTCTCGATACCTAATAGATCCTAAATGCAAGAATAATAAAATGATAGTCGACCTAGTCGGAAGCTCACTGAGATCAATTCTCTTTAAAATCTCCCACCATGGGTGGTAATGAGACGCAATGGATGAGGTCATAGAAGCGGCCTTAGCGGGACTCTCACCATCGAGCAAGAGGAAGTACAGGCCGGTATTCAACTCATTCTTGAAAATCACTTCCTTGGAAGCGGCTAAGCCCATTCATGTCAGGATATGGGCCTCCAAAAGGGAGGAAAAGGTTAGTAGACGCACCCTAAAGCAGCAGCTCTACATGCTCAGCAGGCTCTTTAAGGTTGCAGGCCGGGAGGACCTCAGCAAAGAAGCCTGTGCTCTGGCTAAGGAGATAAGAGCTCCCCCACCTCTCCCCAAGGTGAATGAAGACCTCCTAAGGACCCATGAGGAGATAGATCGCATACTAGCAGACGCTAAACCAATAAGGAGAGCGGCAATAATGATGCTGGCCGAGACCGGCATGAGGGTGGGCGAACTGGTCTCGCTGAGATGGGAAGATGTGGATCTAAACGGGAAGAGGGCTAGGGTGAGAGGGAAGGGAGGAAAGTTCAGATACGTCTACTTCACCGAGAGAACTGCGGAGCTGCTGAGGGAGCTACCTAGGGACGGGAGGATCTTCCCGGTGACCGACAGAACCGTCAGAAGGTGGGTGTCTGAGCTCCTGAAGACCCATCCCCACGCGGTTAGGCACGCTTTCGCCGTCTGGTTCCTCTCCAAGGGAGGGAACCCCCGAGTATTACAGCGTATTCTGGGACACAGCAGCCTCCGAACTACCGAGATATACTTGGATCTGGCCCAGAGTCTCGTGGAAAGGGAGTACAGGAAAGTAGCGGGAAAGGAGTGAGGACTCCCACGGTTTTTAAGGTCTACTCTCGAAAACGGCATATGAGTAAATCTCCTGCACTCGCGCTGGCGCTAGCGCTAGCTCTCCTGTTACCGGTTCTACCGATTCAAGCTCAGCCCATGGGCAGGTACCGGTACTACGTGAATGTGAGCGAGCCCGGAAACTACGAGCTGGCAGTGGACATAGTGAATCACGGTTTTCCATCTAACGAGACCCTGAATCCCTTTTCGGTCGAGGTGATCTCTCCGGACGGGTCTCCTCTACCGGTATCGACGTCTTTTGAGAGGGAGACCGTGATCGAGTGGGAGCTCGAGCATAAGAATGCAGCTTCCTTCATCGTGAACGATGAACTGTGCTTCTTCGCCACGGGACCAGACCCCTACATCAAAGTTATGGTGGACAGGTCCGCCCTCGACCATGCGATAGGGTTCACCTTCTCGGCCAAGGGGAGGTTCAGAGTGGCGTTGAGGGACGCCTCCCTCATGAGGGTCATCTCCGAGGCCGAGGTATCCTCAGACGGATACACCGAGGTATTCCTGGGATACTCGAGCTCCTCCTTGGAGAGGGATAGGCCTTACGCCTTCTTCATACTGCCCGGCCCCGAGTTAGCTTGCATGTCCGATCTCAAGCTGGTATCGGGGGACCTCCTGATCAGGTGGAGAGCTGACTCTTCCGGGGAGTACGTGATCGCCTTGGACACGACCTCCGCCAATTCCAAGAGGACCGAGGTAAGCTCGGCGAAGAGAGTAGAGCCCACGAGGGCGGAAGCATTCGTGGTCGTGCCGTCCTTCCCGGGTAACTTGAGCGGAGTTGTCGATCTCTCGGTGAAGGTGTCGGGCAACCTCTCACCCGTTACGAAGGTACAGGCCAGGCTCGACTACGAGGGGCAGTACAACTGGACCGATGATAAGGGCGTGCTGATAGAGTTCAAGCCCTCAGGCGGATCGTGGAGGGCTAAGTGGGACACCCTGACCACTTGGGATGGGAGACACATGATGGTGATCAGGGCCTATGATTCCAACGGCAGCTACGCGGAGTTCAGGAAGCTCATCTGGGTCGAAAACGTCAGGAACGGGACCAAGCTCTCCCCCGATAGGGATGCATTCTCATTCATCGTCTTAGGGGATAATAGGCCATCCGGAGGTGCGAAACAGCCGGAGGTTTACAAGCAACTGCTAGAATACATTGTTGAGGAGAACGCGGATTTCTACGCCAACGTGGGAGACATAGTCTACAGCGGAGAGCTCAGGGAGTACGAAGACTTCGTGAAGGTCACCAGCGTGATAAAGATCCCCCTCTTCATAGCCGAGGGCAACCACGAGAACCAGATAGGCAAGACCGCACAGAAGAACTTCATGTCTTTCTTCGGCAAGCTCTTCTACTCCTTCGACTACGGGAACTCCCACTTCATCTTCCTGAACGCCAATGTGCCCGGCTTCAGGTACTCGATGAGCGACGAGCAGATAGAGTGGTTCGCGAAGGACTTGGACGCCACGGAGGCGGAGCACGTCTTCGTCTTCATACACCAACCCATCTATCCCTATGCCCACGGGATCGAGGACAAGTCCGCTTTGGAGAGGCTAAGAGCGGTGGTGAGACTCCATAAAGACAAGATAGATGCCATATTCCAGGGCCACGAGCACATGTACTACAGCAGTGAGAACGAGAGCGTGAGAGCCTTCATCACGGGAGGCGGGGGCGCCGAGCTTGACAATCAGTATCCTGGGAAGTACCTCTTCTTCCACTACATGGTAGTGCGGGTGAACGGAGATAAGGTGATCTATCAGCTGGTCAAGCCTCCGGTGCTGGAGGTCAACGATCTCCCCAGCGTAGTAGACACTCCCACGCTCGAGGTGAGAGGTAGGACCCAGCCATTCGCCCTGGTCGAGGTCAACGGACGGGAGGTCAGGCCTTCAAAGACTGGAACCTTCTCCTCGACCATCAGCCTTGCCCCAGGGGAGAACGATGTCGTGGTGGAGGCCATATACAACAGCACCAGGTTGGAGAGGAGGTTAAAAGTGACCTATCTCCCTCACGCCCAGATAATGGCTCCTGATGAACTGGTAGGGAACACGGAGGCATCAATACGGGTGACATGCCGCGGAAAACCTGCTAAGGGGCTCCTGATATTCAATAACACCGTTTACAAGGTGGAAGACGGCGAGACTAGGTTGAAGATTCCCGACACAGGCGGAGAATCTCAAGTCAGGATAGCCGCCTATGCCGAGGGATGCTTCCCGTCAGAGAAGTACGTATCCGTCAGGTCAAGTCCTCCCTTCATGCTGATAAGTGGAGTGGTGGCACTAGCCATATTGATCGCGGCGATCCTCCTATACAAGAGGGTTTCAGCGCGACGATGAACTCGAGGACCGGTCATCCCCCACTTTTTATACCTCTGGAAATCATCTCATGAGCATATTTAGCTATAGTTATCCGGAAGGTCTTTGGCGTATAACGACGAGCTGTTATAAATAGGGCCCTAAAAGGGATTTGATGATGAAGAGAACGGCACCGCTGCTACTGCTGGCGATCATATGCATCTCTCCCATACTGCCGACCCATGCCTCCGGATTCGAGGCTCCGATCTACGGAGGGGGGACTTTCAGGCTCTCCGATTACAGGGGAAAGGTAGTCGTTCTCATATTCAGCCAGCCCACGTGCTCCCACTGCAAGAAGTTCATACCCCTATTGGCCGAAGCTTGGAGATCCGATCCCGAACTTTCCAGCGGCCGCTATGTCGTGGCAGTTGCCATGTACTCACCTTCGAATCCTCAAGCCGCGTTGCCAGCGTTCAGGAGCTACAATCCGCCCCCCGGCTGGATCCTCCTGAGCGTCTCGTGGTCTCACCTCCTCTACTTCGGGATCAAGTACACGGCTACTGTAGTGATAATAGATCCTTCTGGGAACCTGTTCACCAAGATAGAGCCTCAGGATGTCCCCTACATTCCTGATATGGTTTCAGTCACTATCGAGAAGATCAAGGCGGCCTACCATAGACCTGTGAGTCTGGAGTTGAGCGTCCCGAGCAAGGTGCCGGTCGGCGAACCCTTGGTGATAGAAGGGAATGCTTCCGGCGTCAACAGCGTCAGAATAGTTCTCATATCACCTGATGGAGCTGAAGAAGAGTATTCAGCCATGGTCTCATCCGGGCACTTCCGGATATCCCTCACCCTATCGGAACCCGGGAGATGGATCGTGAGGGTGATCGCTGGCTCTACCATCGAGGAACGCAGGGTCAGTGTCGAGGCTTCCTCTAACTCCGATAGGCAGTACAAGGTCCTCTATGGGAAATATGATCGCGAAGCGGCCTCGATTCTAAATCTGGAGGCAATGAAGGCTGGAAATGAGCTACCTGATGGAAACCTCGTAATTCTAGGTGGTCCCAAGGCCAACGAGCTTGCAGCTAGGCTCAACGAAGAGTTGGGAATAGTTGTCGACGTGAACGGGTCGAGGGGGATCATAAAGGTGGGCGATCGCGTGTGGAGGTTTCGGGTGGAGTACGGTCGTTCGGATTACGCTCTGATCGCATCACTAGAGAGGGACGGGAGGAGGATAGTGCTAGGAGAGGGTCTCACGAGATTCGGGACCCGGGCAGCGGCGATCAAGATAGCTGAGGGAGGAATCGATGGAATAATCTTAGTCAGGTGGGTGGACGACAACGGAAACGGGGAGGTGGATCCGGAGGAAGTCGAGGTGATCTTCAGGGGATCATGGCCTTGACACGTACCTATTGCCCCTCAAGTAGAACCTCAGGGGCAGGTCCGCGTGCCTGCCAGCGTAATCCACTCCCACCCTCTTCGCGGCCACTATCTCCCGCTCATCCACGCTCCTGTACTCCTCAAAGTAGAGTGGCCCGTTCTCGACGCTCAAGCCGTTCATGTCTAAAGTGATCCCTAGGGCCTTGGTGAGCTTCCCGGGACCGGAGCACAGGTTCCTCAAGTCCTCAACCCCTCTATTCCTCTTCATGAGATCTATACCCTCCACCGGCTCCAGCGCCCTCACGAGGACGGCCGTGGGCTCCTCAGGCGGGGCGGTCGTCACGTTCAACATCGCGTATCCGTGAACCGGGTATATGTAGAATAGGCCGCATCCCTCGTAGAGCGGCCACATCCTTGGCGTCCTCTTCCCACCGAAACCGTGAGAGGCTCTGTCATTCCTCCCCAAGTAAGCCTCCGTCTCCACGACCATTCCGGATATCCTATCCCCCTCGAACTCCCTGACTAGTAGCTTTCCCAGGAGCTCTCTGGCAACTACCACAGGATCCCTGCAGAAGAAATCCTTCTTCAATCTCAAGGTTCAGCCCCTGCTGATCAAGTAGCTGAGGTTGAGCGTATAAGTGAGCACCATGTCCCCTATGGTCGGCAGAGATATATTGGGCCTGTAGACCTTCACGGTCTTGCCTCTATACCTATCGCTCCCCACGGTGATGAGGAAGCGCTCTATCATCTTGGGAAGGACATCCCTCCACAGATAGGCCTTATCGATCCCCAGCACGTGGGAGATCTCGCTCAACGTGAGGCCCTCCTTTGACTCCCTCTGGGACAGGGACCTGACTAGCTTCCTTCTATCGAAGGTCTCGGACCTCAATCCGAGCAGCTCCGAGAGAAGTGCCACGACCTTTCTCTCGTCCAGACCGTACAGCCTGTCTATGGCCTCCTTGGCAGTAAGGGCATTCAGGACCTTTATCTCCACCGGGGACAGCTGGTCCACGTAGAAGAGGTCCCTCTTGCTCAGGGGCGGGGCGATACCCAGTACGGCTAGAGCCTTGAGGGCCTTTACCATCTCAGGCAAGTGGTCCAACTGGCTCAGGAAGTGGAGGGCCTTCACGAAGGATCTGTACTTCTTCTCCAGTTCCAATCCAGCCGAGATGGTTGAGAAGGCAGCGGCCAGCTCTATACCGGAGATCGCGGGATCCGACCAGAGGCACGGATTGAGGTAAAAGATCCCCGCCACCACGAGATCTTCCCTGAGACACATGAGGGGGTTTCTGTAGAGGTAAAGAGCGAGGGCCGCCACCTTCGAAGCCAGGAGCAGAGCTCTCCTCTCTCCTTCCCATCTCACCTTCACGGACTTACCTAAGGTCCTCACTATGACTTCTCCGTCATCTAAGAACTCTAGACTCATTATCCAGTCGTCAACGGGCCTTGTTTCTATGCCGACACCTAGACCAAAGCTGAACACAACCCTTCCATCCCTATTGACAAGGAAGACTTCCCACTCCTCGCCCAATCTCTCCGTCAATATTGATGAGAGCGGTTCCAAAGTTTCTACGCCATCTTTGGAGAATTCTTTTACCATGCCCGCCGTGATATAAATTGTATTGTTAGGTCCACCGCCTTTCTCCCCTATTGGTCATCCCTTGGTGGATCCGGACCTGCCTGGATTAAATACTGTTTCCCGACATTTTTTTCAATAAATGCTAAAAGGGGAGAAAACAGACAGATAAGAAAATAAGTGAAGGAGAACTCACACTACAGGGGGAGCGGGCGGGTGAATCGGCCCGATCATCATTTCCATCAACCTCCTTCCTCCTTTACTACTTATGTAGACCAAACCTATATGGTCTGTACCTGCTCATTTTATTTAGTAGACCAATGAGAGCATGTATTGCGGGTGTAATAAGTAACATCACAACCGATCTCATGAGAAGAAAAACTTTATTAGCCCTAACGACACTAATTAGTGTGCAACAGAAGAGACTTGAAAAAAATGAGGATCTGACTAAACTTTTCCAAGAGGAAATTAGGAAGATCCAAAAAGAGCTGGGAGTCGATCCTATAAGGAGGATTCCCAAAAGAGTACTGCTGGCAGACGTTAAGATAGAGAAGAATCTCAGGAGTGGTGTTAAGGAGGAAGGCGGTGATCTACTAATAAGTAGGGAGCTCCCGCCCGACAAGGTTGGAGTGGTCATCAAGAGGGAAGCTTTCATCATTTTTTTACCCCCCCTCGATTTCCCCCATATCTACGACCTTGCATGGGCGTACTCTAACGCTGACCCTTCTTGGTGGTCTGAGTGTACCCAGAGGGTTGATCTGCCCACGGTACCTCCTTATTACGCGCCCGGGATTTTTCAGGCGTATAGTGCTAGGGAGAGGCTGGGCATCGTCAGGAGTGTTACTAAGGCTATAAACTTATTGTATTCTAAGAAAGGTCGAGAACTAAGTTTGGAAGATTATATACTGCTGCTCTCTATCACTAGAAGATATCCATCCATTAGGCTGTCCAAAAGGGAACTACAGGTCCTCAGATCGCTAGTTTATGTGACCCGCTCTGAGGATGCCAAGTTAGAGAACCTTTCAAAGTACACAGGGCTCTCTTTAGCATCTATCTCAAGGGCTTTAAAAGACCTGATTGGGAGAAATATAGTTCATGGTCCATATGCGATTTATCCTCTGAGGATGGGTTTAACGATTTATGTACTCGAAATAGAAAATCCATCCACACAAGAGATAAAGTTCCTAGAGAAGTTTCCCTTCACATACAATGTTTATGTGACCGAAAGAGGGACCTACTATGTACTTCTACTGGTACCCTTGAAGTACGAGAGGACCCTATTGAAACTGAGTGGCAAAGGGCTGAGAATAGGTAAGGAGATCCTCTTCTCATTCGACCTCCACTCCCTCGACGAGATAAAACCCGAAGAAGTGCTAGGTCTCATGGTGGATGGCTACTCCGGAGCCTCAGATACTCCCCCTACTTGGAGGGAAGTTTACAGAGGAGTTAAACCACCGATAAAACTTGACAAGAAGGACATACTAGCGCTTAGCGTTATTAACAGTCAGGGGAAAGCCTCTCGTTCCTATCTCAGGAGAATAGGAGTCCCAAACGCTGCAGAGAGGTTCGCTCGATACAGAAGGAACGGACTCGTTGTTAAGGGGTACTTCCCCACAGGAGTGGGTCTGGGAGAAGCTTTGCTCGCGCGTTTCGACGCTCCATATAAAGACTTCCTCAGGATAAGGGGGGTACTATCTAGTGTTTCCTCTCCGATCATGTTCTACACGGAGGGCTCCCTTACGGGAATAACCAGCGTCATCCTAGTTAATGAGAGGATTCTGGGAACACTCGTTAAGTCTCTGAGAACCCTCTTCAGTGACCAGCTGATAAAAGTCGAACACCTGCTGGTTGCGGGTCCCTCTAATTGGCAGATACCCGTTGACCTGTGGAACGAGGAGGAACAGACCTTTGAGATGGATGTGGATTCGTTGTTCGAGGCCTTCTCTGAGAGATTGAAGGAAAAGGTCAAGGAAGAACTTCTGGACTGATCTCCGAGCGCAGGACCTTTCTCAACTCGGAAAGCAGTAATTGAACGTCTTCCTCCGTGATGCCGGCCATGGTAGCAACTCTCAGCATCTTCCCCTTCAGAGGGCCCTGCCCTCCCGCCACCAGTATGCCCCTCTTGGCTAGCTCCCTCCTGACCACCTCTGGATTGGGGACCATGAAGGAGGTCACGGTATCGGACAGCTTACCCAATTCACCGGAGCGCGCGAACAGCTCCACTCTAAGATCCTCCAACCCCTCTCTCAAGAGTTCAGCCGTCTTATGATGCCTGAGGAACCTAGCTTCCAGTCCCTCGGAGTGTATCTCCCGGAGCGCGACCCTGAGAGCTGCGAAAAGCGGAAGGGCCGGGGTGAAGGGTGTCTGCTTGAGGTCACCCACCGCCGAGCTCCTGTACCTCCTCAGGTCTAGGTAGTAGGGAGCTCCTCCGTAGCCCTCCCAGTCCCTCACCATCACAGGGGCCAAGCCCGGTGGAGCGCCTATGCACTTCTGAACACCCCCCACTAGGGCTTTGGCCCTCCACCTATCTCCCCTCACTTCAATGCCTCCTATCGAGCTGACAACGTCCACCACAAGGTCGACTCCTCTATCTGACGCTAGATCCGATATTAGGTCCATGTCATGCTCGATACCCGTTGATGTCTCATTGTGGACGACCACTAGGAGGTCAGCACCGTCTAGGGAGGCTTCCAGCTCCTCCTGAGGAGGTGTTTTGCCCCACTCAGAACGGACCTTCCTGACCTCCTCGGCGTAGAGGGATGATATCTCCGCTAACCTCTCTCCGAACTTGCCGTCGACTAGGGCTACCACCTTCCTGTCTCTCGCGAAGCCAGCTAGGGCCGACTCGAGCCCGGCGGTGGAGGATCCACTTATGACGACGACATCCCCCTCAGCGCCGAAGAGGGGCTTCATCCCCTCAATGATCTCTTCATACATCCTCGAGAACTCCTCTCCCCTGTGGTAGGGCATCGGCTCGCTGAGCGCTCTCATAACCTCGGGACTCGGATTGACTGGTCCGGGGATGAAGCTAATCGTGGAACCACTTGCCAAGGATCCCCAGCACCTCCCTAACAATTCTCCTGTCTGACTCCCTCGTGTTCCCACCTATGTGAGGCGTGAGGATCACGTTATCCAACTGGCTCAGTCTCTCATACGCATCCTCCCCGAACGGTGGCTCCTTCGGGAACACATCGAGAGCCGCTCCCGCGAGCTTACCGCTCTCCAGAGAATCTATGAGGGCTTCCAGATCGACGAGCTCTCCTCTCCCAACGTTAACTAGGTAAGCGCCGTCCTTCATGAGGGAGAACTCCCTCCTCCCTATCATCCCCTTGGTCTCCTCCGTCAGGGGTGAGGCCAGAACCACTACGTCGCTTTCCCTGAGCAGATCATCTAGGGGCTTCCCCCCGTCCTTGTACTTGTCGTAGAAGCTGACTTCCATCCCCACGGCCCTGAGCAGGCTGGCTATCTCGGATCCAACTACTCCCATCGATATTATGCCGACCCTCTTCCCAGATACCTCGAATCCCTTCAGCCTCTTCTTGACCCACTCTCCCTCGCGCATCCTCCTGTCGCCCAAGCTGATGCCCCTGGCCAGATCGAGGATGAGGCCGAGGGTGAGCTCGGCCACGGCCCTGGCCCTCACGGGAGCTCTCTCAACTATCACAGCCCTCCTCTTGGCCTCTGCCACATCTATGTGATCGAGACCGTGTGTTGCGGTGATCACGAGCTTGAGGCGGCTCGCCGTTCTGAATTCCTCCGGTCCCAGGCTCTTACTGGTTCTAACTACGATTACTGTGGCCTCTTCTAGCCTGTTCCAGTCCCTCGTAACTTCTCCCAAGCTCTCTAGCCTGTCATCCAGCTCCTTGGGGAGGTTATCGGCCAGCAGGAAGAGTTCCTCTCTATCGGGACTTACCGAGAAGTCGCCTCCAGGGGGTACGTGGGTGACGCCCTTAAGCCCCGTAGCGACGTCGCTCATGACGACTAATCTATCTTTGAGCGTTCTGGTAACCCTCATCGCTGCCGTCAAGGAGGAACCGAAGTCGTCGTGCGGATTCAACAGGTCCCTAAGGTACCCAGCTTTGAAGACAGGTTCGGATGCAGCGAGGAAGTCGGGTTCGGTCAGTATGGACGCTGTGGGTGCTAGTCCCCATCCAAGTGAAGCTAGTGTTCCCTTCTCCCTCACCTTGGGGAGCCAGTTCAACCTCTCGCGTGGAATTGCCAGTTCGTAGAACTCTTCCTCCCTCACGCCTGACAGGATCCTAGCTAACCTGTCCACGCAGGGCTTCCAAAAGTAGGAGCAGTCACTCAGCTCTCCAAAGGACACCACCTCGGAGGTGCGAAAGGCTGACACCTCCAAGGAAGGCCCCATCTAGCCTCAGGGCGATGAGACCCCTCATGAGATCACCTCTGCATGCGTGCCCCTTGGCCATTATATAAAGGTGATCCGCAGGCCCCCTTGGATGTCGTTCCACCGCGTTCCGCGCGCATCCCTAATCTACCATCCGACCATCAATGGCGAGGGCTGAAATGAGATGATGTGGAAAAAGTCCATCTTGATCCTGGCCGGTATCTCGCTGATAGCTCTGCTGACCCTTCCCGTCTACGCCCAGACGAGTAATGAGGAACTGGCTAGGAGGTTGATACAGTCGTATGAGAACGTCAAGTCCTTCCTCCAAGGAATAATGGGCAACCTCGATGACGAGACGGCCAGCAAAGTCGAAGATGCCATAGCTAAGGCCGATCCACTGATCGAGGAGGCTAATTCGCTTCTCTCCTCCGGAGATTACGAATCCGCGGTTGAAAAAGCCAGGGAAGCCCTTTCAGTGATAAGAGATGTGCTGAAGGAGATCAAGGATGTCGACGTAATAAGGGAAGGGGGGAGGCTCAGGATAGCCATTGGGAGACTGAGCAGCGCAGTGGCTAGGATCGAGAGGGTGATACAGGCCTTGGAGAACAGGGGAGTGGACACCACGAACTTCACTTCCCAACTGGAGGAGGTCAAGTCGCTCTTGGAAGAGGCCAAATCGCTCCTCAAGTCCGGAGACTTGGATGGGGCCCGAGAGAAGATAGAGGAAGCGGTCAATGAACTGAGATCCCTTTATAGCGGTGTGAGGGGAGCTGCTAAGGAGCATCTCAACCTAACCAAGGAGAAGGTCCTCAACAGGGTGAAGAGAATTGAGAGGGCCTCCGAGAGATGCGTTGTCAGGCTGGACATGATCTACAAGAAGCTTGTTAGGGAGAACAGGACGGAAGACGCTGAGAAGGTGCTGAAACTGAAGAACAGTATCGAGAAAACGCTACTTTCCCTGAAGAGGCATGTCGAGAATGGACGGAGATTCTTAGCCTTGGAGGACGTCAGGCAGCTCTTCAGGTATCTCATTATCTGTCGCAGGATGGGTGCCTGACCATATCATTTTTTCTTACTTCCGGAGGGGCATCCCGATGGAGCGGGGTCTCCCACTACCACTTCTACTTACAATAGTACTAGCGATAACGCTGATCACAGCCGTGGGAGGCCCGACGAGCGCGATAATAGAGGTATACCCGGATGGGTGGTGCGTGGTCAGCATCAGGGCACCGGTTGAGGACCCCATAGTCGAGATCCCGCTTCTGGGGCAGCCCACTCTCCTGTCCGTCGTTGACGAGGAGGGCCTCCCCCTCAACTACACGCTGGACGGTGACAGGATCGTGGTAGATGCCGAGGTGGCCGACGAGATCAATGTCACCTACGAGACCCAGAGCCTGACCTACAAGAGGGGCCTCGTCTGGAGCCTGAATGTGTCCACCACATCGTACTCGCTCGTGTCGGTCAGGTTGATGGGGGATCCCGACGTGGTGGGGCTCTCCAAGACCCCCATCTCCATAAGGGAGGGACCCTCCTACCTGGAACTGACGATAGAACCTCCCTTCACCCTAGATTACGTCTATACATCCCCTCCTGGGATGGATAGAGGTGGGGGTGGAGGAAACAGCGTCCTGTACTACCTACTGGCCCTGTTGCCGGCTCTAGCGATGGCCCTCTTCCTCCTGAATAAAGGGTCCCGCGACAAGAAGTTCGAGTTGGATTCAACGGATATGAGGATCCTCAACTCACTTGCGGAAGGTGAGAAGAGCCTCTCCACTATAAGGGTGGAGCTGTCCCTCCCCAAGACCACTGCTTGGAGGAGGGTGAGGCGGTTGGAGAGCGAGGGACTCGTAGAGGTGGAGCGAACGAGATCCGGGAGCCTGATACGCCTGTCCAAGTTGGGCAGGGAAGTGCTCAAGGATAGGGGGAGCGACCGTTAGGGAAAGGAGATATTAAATCGGGGACCACTCTCACGGTGAAGCCCATTCCGAGGATCAGGAGGGAACTCCTCATAGTCCTGCTCAGCTCCTTCCTAGCCGGGATGACGATCTCCCTCTACCAGCCAATATGGCCCTTCTTGGTGGAGGAGGCCGGCGTTAACGCCGCAACCTACGGGATCATAGCCTCCGGGGCCAACCTCATGGAGTTCGTCTTCAGGTGGGCCTTCGCCGCCTTTGCCTCGCCATCACTCACCTTTCTCATCGGTTCCCTGGGCATATCCCTCTCCTCCGGTCTGCTACTAGTGGGTGTATCGCCCGCCGTGATCTTCGGTTCCCTCGCCTTGGCTAGGATGGGCAGGGCGCTGCACATAATGGGGAGGAATCAGGTCACCAGCTTACTGTTCAAGAAGAAGGTAGGGACCGCCTTCAGCTCTGTGAGGGTCTCGTGGCAGGTGGGAGCCATTTTGGGACCAGCTGCAGGTGCGCTCTTGGTGGCGATGGCGACTAGGGACTTGGTCCTAGCGTTGGGCCTGTTCTTGGGACTGGTCTCCACCGCACTGATCTCCCCGATGATAAGGGAATTCGGGATCAAGGGCAAGGGGAAGATCTCCTTCTGGAAGGGATCCCTCACTCCAGAGATCAAGGGGATAGTGGCCCTCACCATAGTCAACAACTTCGCGAGGAACTCCTTCCTGCCCTTTCACTTGGTCATGGCCCCCGCAATTTTCGGTGCTGGCGTGGAACACGTGGCCATGGCTGCGGTCATCGAGACCCTGACGTCCACCTTGGCCGGAATACCGGTGGGCTGGCTCTCGGACAGGGTGAAGGACAAGAGGTCAGTCCTCGCCCTCTCGGAGCTCTTCATGGTCTCTGGGATAGCGGTCTACATCGTGCCGAACGCGGGCATACCTGGTTTCCTCATCTCCGCCTTCCTTCTGGGACTGGGGATGTCGAGCTACGCCCCCATAGCCACCGCTACGGTGTCTGAGATGGCCCCTGAAAATCCGCAGGATGCGGTGGCATTCCTCTCAACGGCCATATCCTTCTCTAGACTACCGGCACCGCTGGTGACCGGCGCGCTCATAGCAGCATTCAGCTATTCCGCGGCCTTCGGATTTTCAGCAGCTTGCCTGGCCTTCGTGGGCGTATACATGGCCATTTCATCCATTCGATCCGCTAGAGGGTTCTAACAGCGATTTAAGACCACCTCACGAGGTTCACAAAAGTTGAAAAAGCGGTCGGTATACGGCCGTAAAACATGGTGATCCGGAAAATTTGAGGAGGGGAAGTCAGCCGAGGCCGAATTCCAGTAACTCTCCCAGGCCCACCACCGGTTCTTTGATTCCGACCTCCCTGAGGACGGCCCAGAGGGTCGCGGAGTTGCTGGATATCACGGGCTTACCTAGGTCCACCTCCAATGCCTCCAGGACCTCGAATGTCCTGAAGTTGGTGCAGCTTATGAAGAGGCCGTCGGCGTCGTGATGGAAGGCCGCCTTCCCAAGCCTGTAGGCGACCTCCGGCGCCTGCCTCCCTATCTCTATGTTGTCCTCTATGCCCAGCCCTATCATGGAGACGACCTTGAACCCGTTGCCCTCCAAGAACTCCTCCTCCTTCTTGTTCACCTCATCGATGTAGGGAGTGGCCACGGCAATGCTCTTCACATCCAGATGGCGAAGGGCTTCCAGCACCGCTGTGGCTGTAGCAACGGCCTTGACCCCGGTCATCCTCTCTATCTTATTCGCTATCCTCTCGTCGTAGCCCACTCCACCGACCAAGCTTCCGGTGGTGCAGCCGTAGGCTATGACGTCGACACCAGCGTCGGCCAGCATGTCAGCGGCAAGCTCGACGAACTCCTCCATCTTCTTGAGCTCCTCGACGTTGACCTTCCTCAGTCTGACCCTAGCGACATGGAGGGAGACCCCATCGGGTAGAGCGCTTCTGAACTCCTCCTCCATGGTTGTGTTGGAGGAGGGTACTATGAGACCGATCCGGGCCCTCCAACCGTACATCCTCACAACCCCAGATAAGCTCTCTTCACGTCTTCGTCCCTTAATAACTCCTCACCAGTTCCGGATTTAACTATTCTCCCGGTCTCCAAGACGTAGGCTTTATCGGAGAGCTTCAGTGCCTGGTAGACGTTCTGCTCGACCAGCAGGATGGTATAGCCCTCCTCCTTCAGCTTCCTGACCAGATTGAGGATCATTATGACGAGTTTGGGCGCCAGGCCAAGCGAGGGCTCGTCCAGCATGAGTATCTCGGGCCTCAATATGAGTCCCCTGGCTATGGCAAGCATCTGCTGCTCTCCACCGCTGAGCGTACCAGCAAGCTGATTCCTCCTCTCCCTGAGGATGGGGAACAGGTTGAACACCTCCTCCAGCGTGTCCTGGAACTTCTCCCTGGCCCTTCTAGTGTAGGCGGCCGCTCTCAGGTTCTCCATGACCGTGAGCCTCGGGAAGAGCTGTCTACCCTCTGGGACGTGGGCTATCCCCATCTCCACCCTCTTGTGGGGCTCCTCCCTCGTGATGTCCCGGCCCTCGAAGGTTATGGTCCCGGACTTGGGGATGAGGAGTCCCGATATGGTCTTCATGATGGTGGTCTTCCCGGCCCCATTCGCTCCGACTATGGACGTTATGGTCCCCTTCTCCACCTGGAAGGAGACGCCCCACAACGCCTGGGCATCGCCGTAGAACACATCAACATTCCTGACGTCCAAGAGGCTCATAGTTCCTCCCTCCCCAGGTAGGCCTCTATCACCCTGGGATCGCTAGCTATCTCCTGCGGCGTTCCCTCGGCTATCTTCACCCCGTAGTCCATCACGATTATCCTCTCCGAGATGTTCATGACGGCCCTCATCACGTGCTCCACCATCAGGATCGTCACGCCCGACTCGTTTATCTCCCTGAGCAGCTTCAGCAGCTCGTCCACCTCCGAGGGGTTGAGCCCGGCCACGACCTCATCCAGCAGGAGAAGTTTTGGTTCGGTCGCCAGCGCCCTGGAAAGCTCGAGCCTCTTCTTCTCGGGCAGGTTCAGAGAGCCGGCCCTCATGTTCCTCTTCTCGTAGAGGCCGGTGAGCTTCAGCACCTCCTCTGCACGTTTTCTGGCCTCGTTCACGTCCGGATGCCTCAGCAGGGCGCCGATCGCCACGTTATCGAGGACCGTGAGGTTCGACAGGGGTTTCACTATCTGGAAGGTTCGGCCCACCCCCAGCTTGGTTATCTCGTAGGGCCTCCGCCCGGTGATGTCCCTTCCATCGAAGATTATCCTGCCCTTATCGGGCTTGTAGTAACCGGAGATCAGGTTGAACATAGTGGTCTTTCCCGCACCGTTGGGCCCGATGAGACCGATCCTCTCCCCCTCATCGATGGAGAAGGAGACGTCATTGACCGCCACCAGCCCACCGAACCTCTTCACCACTCCCTTAACCTCCAGCAGACTCATTTCTCTCCCACCTCACCACTTTCCTCCCTCTTCTTCAGGTAGCCCTTCTTCTCGAGCCAGCCCATGATGCCCTCAGGCGCGAGAAGCGATATTGCCAGCAGGATCACACCCAGCACGAAGACATGGAGCCCGTAGAACCTCGGGAACCTGGACACTATGTAGACCCTGACGTACTCGCTTATGGGTACGAACACGAAGGAGCCGACTATGGGACCGACGAAGGAGTATATGCCTCCCAAGATGCCGGCTATGGTTATGTAGACCGAGACGGATATCAGGTCGAAGACAGCGAAGGGGTCGACGAACCTGAACCTGACCGTGTATATGCCTCCTCCTATGCCGGTGAAGAGGGCGCTGAAGAACATGGCCACCATCTTGTACTTGAACGGGTTTATCCCGAGGCTCATGGCCGCGTCCTCGTCCTCCCTTATGGCCTGCAGGTAGTAGCCTATCCTGCTCTTCACCAGCGGATACATGACTAGAAGTTCGAGCCCCAGCAGGCCCAGGGCCAGGTATATGTAGACGTAGGAGCCCGCGTACTGCAGGTAGTACAGCTTCTGCTCCTCCGGAACTATGGGGGACTGTAGACCGGCCGATCCTCCCACGTAGTCCCAGGAGATGAAGATGAGCTTGAATATCTCGCCCACGGCTATCGTAGCCAGAGCGAACCAGTGGCTCCTCAGCCTGAAGAGCGGGACGCCCAGAGCCAGGCCGACCAGAGCCGCTACTAGCCCTCCAACGAATATGCCTATCCAGGGGGTCACCCCGTAGTAGAGCATGAGGATCATTGTCGTGTAGGCGCCGACGCCGAAGAACACGGCATGCCCGAAGCTGAGCTGCCCGGTGTAGCCCTCGAGCAGGTTCCAGGCCATTGCCATTATGGAGAACATGAGGCAGAGGAGCATGGCGTTGGCTGCGAACGGCAGGTCCAGCTTCCAGAAGATCAGGGGAGCCACCAGCATCACAGCAGTCACGATCGCGAAATACTGGCCGTTTTTACCGCTCAATCCCTCCTTTATGAACTGGAGCATGCCCCATCACCTCTGCTCGGTCCCGAAGAGTCCTGTGGGCTTCACCAGAATTATGGCTATGAAGAGGAGGAACGCAACGACGTCTTTCAGTGACGGGGAGATGAAGAGGGCGCTGACCGACTCGGTGACCCCTATTATGATCCCGCTTATGTAGGCCCCGAAGACGCTCCCGAAGCCGCCGAACACGACCACTATGAAGGCGATGAGCGCGTAGAACCCCCCCATCTCCGGATGGATCGGGAGGAACGTGGCGACTAGAGTGCCGCCCACGGCCGAGATCCCTACTCCGATGCCGAAGGCTATCCAGTACATCTTCCTAACGTTGATGCCCATGAGGTAGGCAGCCATCCTGTTCTGGGAGACCGCCCTCAAGGCTACTCCCGTGTATGTGGTCTTCAGGAAAACGTAGAAGGCCACTGCCACCCCCAGAGACACGAAGAAGGCTACCAGTCTGGGGAGCTGGAGACTTATCGTCCCGAACCTGAATATCACGTCCGCGTAGGGGACGTAGATCCTCTTGGTGTAGGGTCCGAAGGCTGCCTCAGCGCCGTACCTGATCATCAGGAGCAGGGCGAACGTGGCGGTGATCTGGCTGACCATGGGAGCGTCCAGAACCCTCTCTATCACCACCCTCTGGGTGAGCACCCCCAGCGCGAAGGTCACCAGGAAGGAGAGCGGGACGCTCAGCAGGGGATCGACGCCAGCCAAGGTAAAGGCCCAGTACGTCACGAAGGCTCCCAGCATCATGTAGTCTCCCTGGGCGAAGTTTATCACGTCCATTATGCCCCAGATGAGCGCGAGACCCATTCCAACTAGGGAGTAGACGCTCCCTATGAGGATACCACTGACTACCGCATTGGCGACGTAATCCAGACCCACCAAAGCCGACCCTCCGCAAAAATAGGGGTGGGGAAGTTCAGCCCCTCTCGCTCCACTTGGGCATAGGGAACACGGGTTCAGCAGTCGCGAACTCCTCGGGGAAGACGGTATGGTACTTCCCGTCCTTCATCATCTGGACGACTATACCCTGACCGAGGGTGTTCTGGCCGTTGGAGTCGAACTTCACTCCCTTCCAAGGCATGATCAGCTTGTCGCCGGGGATGTACAGGTTGGCCAGGGCGTCCCTCACCGCCTTCCTGAACTCCTCAAGGTTGGCGGGGCTGGCCTTCTTGCCGGCCTCCTCCAGAGCGTAATAGAGCACCCAGGCGCCGGTGTAATCTCTTGCGGAGTTACCATTGAGGTCCACCCCGTACTTGGCCTTGTACCTGTCGTTCACCTCCTTCAGCTTGGGTATCTTCTGGCCGAGGTCCCAGTTGAAGACCTCCCTGCTGAAGATGTAGAACCCGTCCTTGCCCACCTGCTTGACGTAGCTCGGGTTTATGAAGCCAGCGTCCTGAGCCAGTATGGCCTTCGGGTTGAAGTCCCTCTGCTTGGCGGTCTGGACGAAGAGTATGGCGTCCTGCACGTAGCTGGCCACAAGCACTAGATCGGGATTGGCAGCCTTCAGCGTGTCTATCTCGCTGTCCATGGAGGTTATCGTGGCTGCGTGGTAGCTCACCACCTTAACTATCTGATAGCCGGCCTCGGTGAAGTACTTCTGCCAGGCCTTGGCGGTGGCGGTTCCCCACTCGGTGTCCTCGTGTATTATAGCGATCCTCTTTATCTGGTTACCATACTTCTTATTCAGCCAGTTCACGAAGTCCACGTGCTGCTTGGCGAACATCTCATCGTGCGGGGTGGTCCTGAAGAACCACTTGTATCCCCTGGCGGTGAGGGTGGGCGATGTCGACTCGGGGTTGAGCATCGGGACGTGGTATCTCTCGCACACCTCGCTCACCGTCTTGGTGACGGCGCTCTGGTAGGAGCCGAGCATTGCCACTACCTTCTCCTCGGTTATGAGCCTCTCGGCCTCGGCGGCGCCGGTCTCCGGCTTGCCGGCGCTATCTCCAAACACGAGAACGATCTTAGCCCCTCCCAGACTCTTGATACCGCCTGCGTTGTTTATCTCCTCAACGGCGAACTCCAATCCCCTCTTCAGGTCGGCTCCGGTCTCAGCTAGCTTGCCAGATAATGGGAGCACCACGCCGACCTTAACTTCCTTGACGGCACCCCCTCCTCCCTGCATCATTAGGACGGCAGCTGCCACAATAATGACAACGATTACAACAATGGCGGCTAGAAGGGACTTACTTAACCCCCTTCTCCTCACCAACGCGACCACCTTTGATCTAATTCTGTCGGCAGCCTTACATATATACCTTTCCATTGAAAGGTAAAAATCTTTGAAAAATAAACGATTTTGACGACAGTAAAGATTAAAAGTTAGGTAAAGATCTTTGATGGCAAAGGGTTGACCGGACCGGGATAGGAGATGTGGAGGACGGGAGTCGACATCGGGGGTACCTTCACCGATATCGTCTTCCTAGATGAGGAATCCGGTGAATTGAAGGTTCTAAAAGTTCTGACAACTCCTAAGAGACCTAGTGAAGCTGTTTTATCGGGTTTGGAGGAATCCGGGATAGAGTTGTCTGACATCTCAACTCTGGTGCACGCCACGACCCTAGGTACCAACATGTTCCTGGGGCAGGAGGGGCTGACCCCCCCTAAGGTCGCCCTGATCACCACCAAGGGCTTCAGAGATGTCTTGGAGATAGGGAGGCAGCGCAGGCCCGAGCTCTATAACCTCTTCTTCGAGAAGCCACCACCCTTGGTGAAGAGGAGGGACAGGTACGAGGTCGAGGAGAGGATTGACGCTTGGGGAAACGTGATAACCCCTCTAAATGTGGAGGAGGCCGAGAAGCTGGCGGACCTCATCTGTGAGAAGGGATATGAGGTGGTCGCCGTCTCCTTCCTCCACAGCTACATGAACCCAATTCACGAGGAGAAGATGCTCCAGATACTCGAGGAGAGGTGTCCAAACCTTGATGTCATACTCTCATCCAAGGTAAACCCCGAGCACAAGGAGTACGAGAGGACCAGCACCACGGTGGTCAACGCCTTCCTGAGGAAGCTCCTCTCAACCTATCTGACGAACTTGGAGAGGGAACTCAGAGAGAAGGGGTTTGAGGGCAAACTTCTGGTCATGCAGAGTAGTGGCGGGGTGTCTAAGGTCGAGTACGCTGTAGAGAGACCTGCAGCCTTCATAGAATCCGGTCCAGCAGCAGGAGCGGTAGCTGTCTCGCACTACTCCAAGCTGACCGGTGATGAGAGGGTGATAGGCTTTGACATGGGCGGAACCACTGCTAAGGCCTCGACGGTGATAGGGGGAGAGCCGACGGTCACCACCGAGTACGAGGTGGGCGGAAAGGTTCATGCCGGTAGGTTGGTGAAGGGATCCGGCTACCCCGTCAGGTTCCCCTTCATAGATCTGGCGGAGGTCAGCGCCGGTGGCGGCACCATAGCTTGGATAGACGAGGGCGGGGCTTTAAGGGTCGGCCCCATAAGCGCGGGCGCTGAGCCGGGTCCGGCCTGCTACGGAAGGGGAGGGGACAAGGCCACCATAACGGACGCGAACTTCCTCTTGGGTAGATTGGGAAAGAAGCTCGCGGGAGGAAGCCTGATACTGAGGAAGGAGCTGGCCGAGAAGGCTATCGGTGGCCTAGCCGTCGAACTTGGTCTGGAAATGGAGGAGGCTGCGATGGGCATAATAAAGCTGGCCAACACCGTCATGGCCAAGGCCCTGAGGATAGTGACGGTGGAGAGGGGTCACGATCCCAGGGACTTCGTGATGTACGTCTTCGGTGGCGCGGGTCCCCTGCACGGGGTGGAGCTGGCGAGGGAACTGGAGGCGAAGGAGGTGCTGATACCGATCCATCCAGGAGTCTTCTCGGCATTCGGACTCCTCCTGACGGACTACAGGGTGGACAAGGTCAGGAGCGTGATGAAGCTGGCCGAGGAGATCGAGGACAGAGAGGTGGAGGAGGTACTGGCTCAGCTCGAGATGGAAGCCAGCAAGGAGCTGGAAGGGGTCAGGGAGGTGCATGCCATCCCGAGCTTGGACATGAGGTACAGGGGACAGGCCTACGATCTCAATGTACCGTGGAGGGGATCGGTCGATCAGGCCATAAGAGACTTCCATGCCACTCACGGAAGGGTATACGGGTTCTCATCTCCGGACGAGCCCGTGGAGATCGTGAACGTGAGGCTGGCACTGATAGGATCCTTGAGGAAGCCCCAGTTCCCAAGGATGAGGGCCGAGGAGTACAGGCCAGAGCCCGAGGGATCCAGGAAGGTGTACTTCGAGGACAGGGGATGGGTAGATGCGTCTGTCTACTCCAGGGAGAAACTCAAACCGGGCGCCACGCTCGAAGGACCTGCTGTGGTGGAGGAATACGACTCGACCACCTTGGTCCCACCGGGACACCTGCTGAGGGTGGATGAGTTCGGGAACCTCAGGATAAGGGTGATGTGAATGGTGGACCCCGTCACCGTGGAGGTGATCAGGAGCTCCTCCTCCTACATAGCCGAGGAGATGGGTATCGTGCTGAGAAACGCTGCCTACTCCCCAAACATAAGGGACAGAATGGACCACAGCTGCGCGATCCTCCTGGAGAACGGGGAGATGATAGCTCAGGCGGAACACATACCCGTCCACCTGGGGAGCATGGCGGTCGGCGTCAAGAACACCATAGACTACCTGCAGAGATCAGCAATAGAGCTGGAGGAGGGCGACATAATAGTGCTGAACGACCCGTACATAGCGGGAACTCACCTGAACGACGTGACCATGGTGAAACCCCTCTTCCACAGGGGGGAGATATTCGGGTACGTGGCGAACAAGGCCCACCACGTCGATGTCGGGGGGATGGTCCCCGGTAGCATAAGCGGCAGCGCGAAGGAGCTGATTCAGGAGGGACTTGTCCTCCCTCCGCTGAAGATAGTCAGGAGGGGCCAGCTAGACATAAGCGTGCTCAATCTGATCCTGAGTAACGTGAGGGTTCCCAGATATACGAGGGGTGACCTGAAGGCCCAGATAGCGGCCCTCAACGTGGGTGAGAGGAGGCTGAGGGAGCTGATAGATAAGTACGGACTGGAGACCGTGATAGAGGCCTGGAACAGGACGATAGACTACACGGCCAACTACCTGAAGGGGAAGCTGAAGGAGGTGCCTCCGGGCCTCTACAGCGCCGAGGATTACATGGAGGCCGATGACAGGCTGCTGGCTATCAGGGTGAGGGTGCAGCTCTCCAAGGAGTCCATAAGGGTGGACTTCACCGAGACTGATGAGCAGGTCGACATCCCCATAAATGCCGTCTACGGTGTAACCGTCGCCGCCACCTCCTACGCGATAAAGGCGGCCTTAGATCCGGACCTTCCCATGAACTACGGGTTCTTCAAGGTCGTCAGGATAGAGACCAGGGAGGGAACGCTCGTCCATCCGAAGAAACCCGCTCCCGTCGCTGCGGGCAACGTGGAGACCTCCCAGAGGATAGCCGAGACCGTCCTGAAGGCGCTGGCTGAGCCGCTGAAGGGGAGGATACCCGCAGCCTCCCACGGGAGCATGAACAACGTGATGGTGGGAGGCATGCACGAGGGCAGGAGCTGGGCGTTCTACGAGACTATAGGTGGCGGGATGGGAGGCAGGCCTGGCAAGGACGGCGTCGACGGCGTTCACACTCACATGACCAACACCATGAACACCCCGATAGAGGTCATAGAGAGGGAATGCCCGGTCCTCTTCGTCGAGTACAGCCTCAGAGACGACTCAGGAGGTCCCGGCCAGTTCAGGGGCGGACTTGGGATAACTAGGGCGTTCAAGATCCTTTCGGACAGGGCCGTGCTATCCATAGCGACTGAGAGGGTGAAACTCAGGCCTTGGGGGCTGGAGGGAGGATTGGAGGGGAAGAGCGGCTTCCATTACATCGTGAGGAACGGTGAGAGGATCGTGCTCAGGGCGAAGGACACCATGGAGCTGATGAAGGGAGACGTGGTCTACATAAACACCCCAGGCGGTGGGGGTTACGGGGACCCCAAGCTTAGAGATCCGTCACTCGTGAAGGAGGACCTCTTAGACGGGAAGATCTCCGAGGAAACTGCCCGAAAGGTGTACAACCTGACGATCTAACCTCTCTAATTTTTACATCCGGTACCTCCCTAGGGCGACCGAGTGACCGTTTACTCCGGTTTAAACTCTCGAACTGAAGCGAGACCGCATACGCTTATAGGCATCATCGCATTGGTTGGGATTGGGGCGGATCACTAAAACGGACTCGCTATATTCGCCTTTATGTTATAAAGCTTTTCCTCATTTTAGCTAATCTCCTAACTTTAGTATCTAAATTAGACCCAATCTTTATATTGTATTGAATCTTGAACGCTCGGTGCTCTCGTATGAACAGGAGAGTAGCCCTCTTTCTAGCCCTATCTTTCGTACTCGTGTTTGGCGCCACCGTTTTTCCGCTATCGGCTCAGAAGAAGAAGGTCGTGGGTCTAGACGTAGCCCCGGGCAGGGTCAAGGACCTAGACGCCGAGATCGGTCAGAAGTACCTGAAGAAGCTCAAGGACTACCTGACTTCCTGGGGCTACGAGGTCAAGGAGCTGACCCAGCTGACCCCCGAGTCCCTGAAGGATGTGGATGTACTGATAATCGGTAAGATGAAGGACTACAACAGCAAGTTCTCCCCGTCCGAGGTGCAGGCCATCGCCAGCTGGTTCAAGCAGGGAGGAAAGCTCCTGTGGGTTGGCTCCGACTCGGACTACGTCGAACCATATCTCAAACCTGAGGACGTTGGATTCAAGGCGGAGGAGCCCAACAAGATACTCTCAGCCATAGGTTCATCCATACGTGTCGAATACGCTAGCTTGGAGGATCCCGAGTCCAACGCCGGTGCCGCTTACAGGGTCATAAGCTACAAGGCCAACCATCAGGGATGGGCCGCTGAGATAACCAAGGGAGCCGATAAGGTCCTCTTCCACGGACCCACCCTCTTGGCCGGATACAAGGACGGGAAGTTCGTGCCCTTCGATCAGGTGATCAGCGACACCTGCACGTGGCTCTACAGGAGCAGCGACAAGGGAACTGTCGTGAGCCACGACGGTATAGATCCGAAGGCCTACAAGGTGGGACAGGTCGGCAGTTTCGTTGAGGCCGCGGCCGAGAAGATACCTGTGGGTTCCACCTACAGCAAGCTGATAGTCACGGGCGAGTCCCTACTCGGTGATAGGACCATAATAAGCGAGGAGTATCACGGAGTCAAGCTTCAGGGTCCGACCTTCGTGAAGAATGCCCTTGCTTGGGGCACCACCGTGGAGAGCGCCGGCCTGCCCATGGAGTGGATAGCGGCGATAATCGTCGTGATAATAATCGCCGTGGTCGGCGCTTACCTGGCGATGAAGAAGAAGTCTTAAACCCTTTCCTCCTTTTTCTTCAAAAAGAAGGTGGTGTCCGTGAATGCTAAGTATTTGATCGTTTTGGTCCTCGCGATCCTAGTGGTCGGCGCAGCCGCATTTTTCATGCTAAAGCCCGGAGGTGGGACTACTACCACTGCTCAACAGACTCAGAAGAAAGGGATAGTGCTGAAGATAATAACCAGGCACGCTAGCGAGATCCAGGAGGTGACAAGGGAGAGGTTTCTAAAGACTGAACTGGCCAAGAAGTACAACATAGTGGATCTCCAGTTCTACAGCCCTCACGTCGCTCTCTGGAGGGACACCATACTCAAACAGGAGCCTGACGTGGCTTGGGGTGGAGGGCCTGCGCTGTTCAACGAGTTGATCAGACAGGGCCTGCTGGCGCCCATAACAGACCCCAGCACCTTGAAGGAGATAGAGAACCTACCTGACAAGATAGGAGGATCGGAGATAAAGCACTACGAGAATGGTAAACTCCTGTGGGTCGCTGCAGCCATCTCTTCCTTCGGTTTCAGCGTAAATGAGCCACTGCTGAAGAAATACGGTCTTCCCGAGCCCAAATCCTGGAAGGATCTCGCGAGCCCGGAAATGGCTAAGATCTTGCCCAAGCCAGCCATATCATACGCTAGAGCACTCACCTCGACCTCCCACACCAGAATATACCAGATCATCATTCAGAAGTACGGATGGGACGAGGGATGGGAGATACTCGCCAGGATGGCCGCAAACGGCAGGCCCTATGGCGGATCCGTGGAGGCCCTCACGGCCGTGGAGACGGGGGAGACCCCCATAGGCATAATGATCGACTTCTACGGATACGGTGCCCAGATCGAGTTCCCCGGTCTGAAGTACATCCTCCCCTACAACGAATCGATAGTAAACGGGGATCCGATCGCCCTCCTGAAGACCTCGAAACATCCTGACGCGGCCCAGGCCTTCATAAAGTGGGTACTGTCGGTTGAAGGGCAGAAGATATGGCTGGATAAGAAGATCAACAGGATGCCAGTCAGGGCCGACGTCTTCGACACTCCCGAGGGTAAGGAGAGACCCGACCTGAAGAGAGCTTACGAACAGACAGTCAACAACATAGGGATTCCCTTCGACGAGAAACTCGCGACTGAGATTCTGTTCTCCCTAAAGTACTACTTCGACTCAGTCTACTGCGATCCTCACGACCAACTCGTGAGGACTTGGGCGAAGCTGGTGAAGGCGTACAAGTCAGGAAAGCTGACCGAGGAACAGTTCAAGGAGTTCTCTAGGGAGCTCGGTAAACCTCTCACATGGACCGAGAACGGTAAGGAGATCACTTTCACCTTGGAATACGCCAAGCAGATCAATGAGAAGCTGAGAGACACTGCTTTCGCCAACAAGATGCAGAAGATCTGGAGACAGGCCGCTGTAGAGAGGTACGAGAGGCTTTACAACGAGATACCCAACCCCTGATCTCCTATCCTCCTAAATTTTTCACATTCCTCCGTTCGAACCATAACTTTTTTAGAATCCTCCTCGATGGTGAAGGGGGCGTAGAGGATGCCTTATATGAAGGTAAGGGATCTCCTGAAGGGGTATGGATTCATAAGCGTTACCCCAGACAAAACCGTGAGAGACGCGGCTAAGGTGATGGCGAACAAGGGGATCGGCTTCTTAGTGGTCGTGGACTCGAGTGACCCACGAAAGGTGGTAGGGGTCCTCTCGGAGAGGGACATCATCAGGGCCTTGGCCAGCAACAAGGAGGACGCCAAGGTAGAGGAACTCATGACAAAGGATGTCGTCACGGTGAAGGACACGGACACCCTCTACAAGGCCGCGAAGCTCATGAGGGAACACGGCATCAGGCACCTCGTCGTCGTAAACGAGGACGGCATCCCGGTCGGTGTGCTCAGCATAAGGGATCTGACCTACGAGGAGGGCGCGCTCAAGGCCCTCGCCGAGGAGATAGAGAGCGAGTTCTCCCCCTGAAGCTGAAGTAGGTGTAATAGAACCAGACCGCATCGTACTGCTGCTGGGTCTCTATGGAACACGGCCTCAAGGATCTGAGGTGTTCGATGGCCTCATCCGGCTGCATTCCCTTCGAGACGAAGTAGGCGGCCAGGACGGTGCCGGTTCTCCCGCATCCCGCCAGGCAATGGACCAGCACCTTCTTTCCCTCCTCAACTTTCTGGTTGATCAGGTCGACTATCTGGGCGAGGAGCTCTATGGGTGGGGCCGAGAAGTTCTCGATGGGGAAAAAATAATGCTCCAATCCCAGCTCCCTCACCCTCTCGATAACCCGTTCGTCGTACTCCTCAGGCCTCACGAGTGATATCACGACCTTTATCCCCTTGTTGGCCAGCCAGTCGATCTCCTCTGGAGAGTAGGGAAGAGCGGAGCCGGCCACATGCTCGTCCACGAAGGAGAAGTTTCCCGGCCTCCTCAACCTCACACCGGCCAGGCCATGTGCTTGAACGCTATAACCCTTAACACGTCTGACGCGTCCTCAACGGCGTCTATCATGTTCTCGAAGAGCTCCACGAAGTCCCTCAGGTTCATGAGCTTGACCACATTCATCTCCACGTGAAGCAGCTCCTCCATGGCCTGCTGGTGCAGTTCATCGAACACAGACTCGAGCGTGTCGATCTCGCTCACGATCTCCAAGGATGACTCGATATCCTCTCTCATGATCTCTATTGCCCTGAAGAGTCTGTTTGAGATCCATTTGGAGACCTTTGCCATTTCCCCCATGAGTTCCCTTATCCTCGGGGGTATATCTTCCGGATCTAGGGTCCTGAGCCTCCTTGACGCGCCCAAGGCGAAGGAGGCGATCCTGTCCACCCTGCCGACGAGCCTAGCGAAGTCGGCCTTGTCTTGGCCAGAAAGGCTACTGAACCAGAGCTGCCTGTCTATGGCTATCCTGATCTCATCAGCCTGTCTCTCATACTCCTTAACCATCTTAAAGCTCTTCTCATCTTTTATCCCCTTGGAGTAGCTGCTCACCATGTCAGCGAAGCTCTCCACCGCCTTGACCACCTTTGAGGCGTGATCCACCACCATGTCATAGGCAGGCCAGAAGGGCCTCGTCTCCTTCATCAGGAAGATGAGGAAGGATCCAGCGGCCATCATCAGGGCGGTGAGCATGAAGGTACCGCCGAACCCGTAGACCTCGCCCACGACTCCCAAGGTCAGGGCACCGGTCATGTAGCCGAAGTCCCTGAGGGACGTGTACAGGCCCATGGATCGCCCCCTCACCGTGGGTGGGGCTGCATCGGCCGATATGGCCGGGAGGATGGGGTAGTAGAGACCCACACCCAGCCCCAAGGTGACGGAGGCTAGGGCCAGGTAGAGAGGATCCCTGAGGGAGTGGAGGAGGTATATGCTGACGGCCTTAATGGAGAACCCCATGAAGATGGGGATCCTCCTACCGAAAACGTCCGATATCCTCCCTGAGAAGGGCATCAGGAGGGCCCAGGACAGAGTGTTCAGACCCTGAATGAAACCTATCTGGGTGGCCCCGAACCCCAAGGAACTCAGGTAAAGGGGCAGAAGCCCCCATATAAGGGCGTCGGAGAACTGGGCGATGTGACCGAGGAAGTAGGTGAGCCTCAGGGTTCCGCTCCTCAGGCACATGGAATAAGCTTGGACGGTGGGTATTTCCTCACCTTTCTCCCCCTCCACCTTGGTCTCCGAGATGCCCACCAAGGAGAGGATCAGGGCCAGGGCCGAAGCAATCAGTGTGATATAGAAGGCATCGGGTATCCCCCTCGCCTCTGACACGTAACCCCCTAGAAACGATCCCGCGGTGTATCCGCCGTAAACCGAGGCTTCCATTATACCCAGGCTGAGTCCATGCCTCTCCCTTCCTCCAGCCTCCGACAAGACTATCATCACGCCGGAATCCACCAGTCCCTGACTCCAACCCATCATGAGGGAGGCGGCAGCCACCATCAACAGATCCCTGCTGTAGATCAGCAGGAGGGTACCGGCGAAGAACAATCCCGCACCCAGTACGACGGCTACCTTCCTTCCCAGCTTGTCCGCCAGATACCCGGCTAGCAGGTCAGCCAGGCCCTTGAAGGCACCAAATGATAGTATGGGGAGGAGCACGATGAAGAGGTACGAGTAGGTCTCTTGGACGAACCCGCCCACGTACAGCGGGAGGACTGCCCTCTGCACACCCATGCCCGCCCCTATTGAGAGAGCGGTCATGGCAGCGGAGACCATTATCCTTCCGGAGTCTCTCCCGCTCAATCCTCGAATCACCTGAGGGCCTCGAACTCCTCCCTGAGGAACTCGGGTAGAAGGGCGCACACCTCCCTATAAAAATCGACCCGGGAGTTGGTCCTCACGCACTCGCAGAACTGGGGCACCCACTGGAGCAGATGGTCCTCTAGAAAGGACCTGGCCTCCTCCAACGCCTCCTCCTCACCTAACAGATAGAGATAGCGGAGGAACTCAAGCTCTGCAGATATGTGCTCCGGGAGGTCCTTGAACTCATCGGAAACGTCGACGCCAAAGGCCCTCATCCGATCCTGAACATCGACGGCTAGGTGGGACATGAGCACCTTGTCCTCGGTCCTGTACACCGACTCATAGGGAGGGCAGGGGATCTCCTTGCCGAATCTGAAGAGCCTCACGTACTCCTGATTCATTAAGTGGGGATCCTCTACTCTTAAATCAGCTTGGGGCCATCTCTCCCTAACTTTCTCCAACAGAGACTCGATCTCCTTGACCCACTCCTCCGTGGGCCTCATGAACGCCAAGGTGAAGAACTCGAGCAGCTCGACGCTCTTCTCTCTCTTGCTCATAATCTGGGGTGGAAGCCCCCCATATTAAGGTTATCTCAGGCAGCCGAGCGGCAGATATCTCTCGCTGACACCCTTTATCTTCCTCAGGGAGCTCTCAAGCTCGAGGATGACTTGAGAATCCCCTTCGACGAAACTCACGTCCACGCACACGCCCTCGGTGTGGTGATGCGTCCTAGTGATCACGCAACTCCCGTACCTCTCTAGCACCCTAGAAACGAGCTCGCTACTCCTCCCCTCCGATACCACAATCAGCACGCCCCTGCATCTGTGAGGGGTCAGGAGGTGAGCCCTGTCCTCTATTACCTCTACTATTATGTTCTGTATCAGGGAGGACCTGCTCATCCCCAGCTTGGAGGACAGTTCATCTATCTTCTTCACCAAGTCCTCCGGAAGAGAGATACCGAATCTCCTCTTCATATTACCTTCCCCTCAGCAGGGATATCAGGTAGAATCCCAGCATGACGATGCCTATAACCCCAGAAGGTGCCAACCCGGTGGCCACGCTTATCAGCAGGCCCATCAGGCCGCCAGCCAGTGACAGGAGGAATCCAAGCATCACCGCTACCCTCCCACTCTTGGCCAAGGCAGAGGCCGTTATGCCCGGAAGGAGGACCATCACGTGCTCGACCACGAATCCAACGGTCTTCAACAGCCCAACGGTGGCTATGGCTAAAGAGGCGACCATCATGGCATCGTAAAGGGAAGCCCTGACCCCCGACAGCCTGACGAAGTCCCTGTCCACTCCTATGAGTATGTGCTCCCTCAGGAAGGGAACCGTCAGGACCAGAACGACGGCGGAGACGGCGACGGTGAACCAGACATCCTCCCAGGTCACAAGTAGGGGATCCCCGATTATGTAGGACCAGACGCTGGTCTCCATCGGGAAGGCGGTCAGTATATAGTAGAGGGATATGGTGGTGAGGGACACGCTTATCGAAACGAATATGGCGGTGGCCGAGTCGGGCTTGACTCCCCTAGATATGAGGAGGGAGACCGTGGATACCAGGATGAGGCTGAAGACTATCGAGCAGATCTCGAACGGGCACCCCAGCAGGTTCATCGTTATTATGGCGAGCAAAGCCGAGAGAAGGGCGGAGTGGGGAAGAGCTCCGGCTAGGAAGAGGAGCCTCCTCGCCACCACTACGGGGCTGAGCACCCCGTAGACGATGGAGGCCAACCCTACCACTATGACCCACCTGAAGTCCAGTACCAGCTCAAACGGCATAGCCATCCACCACGTGAACGCACTTCTCCACTATGAAGACGCTCCTCCCGTACACCTTGCTGAGCAGCTCCTCCTTTATGACCTGATCAGGCGGACCCAGCGCGACTATCCCCCTGTTCACGACCATTATCAGCTTGGCCCTGTCGAGGAACATGCTTGGGTCGTGGCTGCTCACCATCACCAGCTTGGACGAGGACATCTCCTTGATCATCCTGACCAGATCCACCCTCCCCATCGGATCCACGGCGGTGAGGGGCTCGTCCATTATCAGGATGGAGGGATCCCATACCAAGGCCCTGGCTATGAAGACCCTCTGCCTCTGCCCCCCGGACAGCTCTGACAGCGGCTTGCCTGCTATATCATCGACTCCCATCCTCCTGAGGGCTGATTCTATCCTCTCCCTCTCGTCCTTGGGGAAGGAGAGCCTGGGCGGCCTCCTCCTCAGGGCTATGGCCGACTCGACGATCTCCCTGACGCTGACCGGAAAGCTGTAATCCTCCCCCTTCCACTGAGGAACGTAGCCTATGAGCCTGCCGGCCCTCTCTGGTCTGCCAGTCACGTCCTCCCCGTTGACCAGAACCTTTCCCTTGACGGGGATCAGACCTAGAATAGCTTTGAACAGGGTGGTCTTCCCAGCGCCGTTAGGGCCCATCACCACCACGAGACCGGGTCCTTCGAGTCGGAAGTTCTCATCAGAGAAGATCTCCTCGTCACCGTAGCTCACCCCGAGTCCCCTCACCTCTAGGGTCAGCGCGCTCATCGTGCACAAATAGGGCAAATCAAATATAAAGGAGTGCACACTCCTAGGGGCGATGAGGGCGGGCGCTCTGTTGCTGCTGGCTCTGACTCTAACACTGGCGGTACAATCAGCCGAGGGCTCACCCGGCCTCAATGTAGTAGTGACCTTCTCCAACCTGAAGTACGATGTGGATCTCTTAGCATGCCCCTCCGACAGGGTTGTATCACTCGTTCCACCCGGTGTCGATCCGCACGACTACGAGCTCAGGCCTGACGACATAGACGTGCTCAAGGGAGCGGACATCATAATATCAACGGCTCATGCTCCCTTCGAGAGGCTCATCAGGGATAAGGTCGCCTCAGGGGAGATAAAAGCGGAGCTGGTGGAGATCCCCAAGCTGGGGCTCAAGATCCTGACGAATCCTGCAACTAAACAGCCCAACTACCACATGCCCATTTACGATCCCGACAACTACCTCACGTTCATGGAGCGCCTGAGCGAGATAATGGCTGGGGAGAACCCCGAATGCGCCTCCCAGTACAGGAAGAGGTACGAGCAGGTGAGGGAGAGGATCCTGAAGATAAAGAGGGAGGCGCCCCGCCTGAACCTGTCAGCCGTCGCCACGAGCCCCGCCGCCCAGTACGCGGTCGAATGGGCAGGTGTGAGGGTGAGGTACCTGCTCCTGAAGGAGAGAGGGGTGCCAGCGACTCCTCCCGAGCTGGCGGAGATCAGGAGGAGGGCTCTCTCCGGCGAGATAGGGGTCATGGTATTGGTAGGGAAAGCGCAGACCCCGCTCAACAGGAAGGCTGTGGAAATGGCCGAGGAGATGGGCATACCTTGGATAAGCGTCCCATCACCACTCGAACCGAGGAGCATCCCCGAGAAGCTTGAAGATGTGGTGAGAGCCCTCTCCAACGTTGGAGAAGTTAGATCGGCGGGAGTGGGTTATGGATACGCCCCGCTGACCGTCACAGTGGTTGTGATAGTCACCTCGCTGTCCGCAGCGCTTTACCTGCTGAGGAGGCAGGGAAGGGAGGAGAGGGAAAGGGCAACCTAATTAGGTAGGTCCCACCCCTTGAAGGGATGAGTGAATGGGCTAGGAGGGCTCATCACTATCTTAACGTGACCGGGAGGTTCAGAGGCTTCAGGAAGCTGAGCGACGGGCAGAGATACGAGGTCGTGAAGGAGGGCCTGCAGGAGTTCCTCGAGCAGAACCCCCTCACCAGGGAGGAGGCCGAGGAGGCTCTGGAGTGGTTCCTCTCTAGGAGGAGGGTTCACGAGGCCCGGGCCCTAGCGAAGTTGATGAAGCTCAAGCTTGGGAGGAGGAAGTGATCACGTCCAACGCTATCCGAACAGCTCTCTCGAGGGTCGATAGGGGCAGGCTGGGGACCGGTTTGTCCATCTTAGAGGCCATCTCGGAGGAGTAGGGGACGTGGATGAAGCCGGCCGGCGTCCTGAGTCCCATGACGTCCAAGGTCCTCAGCGTCTTATACATGACGTAGTTGCACAGGTAAGTCCCGGCCGAGTAGGAGAGGAAGGCGGGTATACCCTCTCCCCTCAAGGCCTCCACTACCTCCCTAGTCGGGAGCGTGGAGAAGTAGCATGGAGGCCCATTCGGATCTATGGGGACATCTACTGGCTGCTCCCCATCGTTATCCGGGATCCTCGCATCTATCAGGTTTATTGCGACCCTCTCAACCCTGATAACGGGTCTCTCAGGCGCGAGACCTAGGTTAAGCACGGCCTCAGGCCTGAGCTCCCTTATGAGCTCTTCCAGCCTCTCACCCGCTCTTCTGAACGAGACCGGTAGAACTTCGCCTACGACATCATCGCTCGCAAGCCGCTTGACCAGTTCACTGGTGGGATTGGAGGACACATCGCCCCAGCTCTCGAATCCGGTCAGCAGGATCATAGGATCACCCCAGGGGGCTCGGATCGGCACTGCGTCTTCACGACTCCGCGCCCCTTCGCCACCTCATCGCCCCCTGCTACTTGGAGTCATGAAGAAAAATCTCTATCTCTCTGGTAGAACTACCTATTGGTGCTGCCTTAGTTGCCCTTCCCACCTCACCTACACTTTTCTACTTTAATGGGGTAATATCTAAAAAACGACTGGATTGTAGCGGTAAGGAGGACGGATGATTGCAGAGACACGCAATACTAATAAAATTCAGGACAGGAATTCCAGTATGCAGAGACGAGAGTTCCTCAAGATAGCCATAGCCGGAGCTGCGGGCTTCGTGGCAGGTTCTCTTGTGGGATTACCCATCAAGAGGAACAAATTAGAAGGTGTTAGTGGGAAGGAAGCAGCATCTATGATACAGCAGGGATCCCACAGGGTAGAGGCCCTCAAAGTTTACAACTGGTCCTACTACATCCAGGAGCTCCTACTGGACATATTCGCGAAGGAAATGGGCATGGACAGGAAAAAGCTAGTGTATGACGTATTCGAGGATCCTGCGGAACCTTTCTCCAAGTTAGAAGCCGGAGGGAGCGGATACGACCTGGTAGTTCTCCCGGACGCGGTGGCTGCTCTCGCTATCAGTAAGGGATACGTCAGGAGGCTGGACAAGTCCTTGATACCCAACCTGAAGTTCGTGGATCCCGATTTCCTGCATCCACCCTTCGATCCCGACAACGAGTACAGCATAGTCTACATGTGGGGTATAACCGCCTACTCTTGGAGGGCGGACTTCGTCCCGGAAGGGGTGACTACCCTCAAGCAGATATTTGATCCCGAGTTCGGCTTCTTGGAGAAGCACAGGAAGAGGGTGACGATGCTGGAGGAAGCCATGGAGGTCGTCCTCTCTGCCAAGGCCTACTTAGGTAAGGATCCCTATGACTGGAGGGACAAGACGATGGAGGAGGTGAAGGAGGTCCTCATAAAGCAGAAACCCTACTTGGCTGGCTACGGGGGAACTAGTGAATACTACAAAGGCTTTGCCAACGGGAGCATTGATGTGGCCCAGGCCTACAACGGAGATATTGCTCTCTTGAGGTCAGAAGAGCATCCAGAACTCGCCGATAAGGTCAAGTTCGGAATACCGGAGGAGGGAGGGACCAGGTGGACGGACAACATGCTGATACCCAAGGACGCCCCCCATCCCGAGGCGGCTCATCTCTTCATAAACTTCCTCTTGGATCCGGCTGTGGCAGCGGTCAATTCACTCTATGTCAAGTACATGAGTCCAGTGAAGGACGCCAAACCCCTGATAGAGAAGGTCCTCAGCGATCCAGAGATATATCCGGCCGATGTCAAGAATAGGACGTGGTATGTACCGCTGCTAACAGAGGAGGATCACGCGAAACTCATGAAAATATGGAAAGAGGTTCAAGAGGCCTGAACCTCCAGTAGCGGGGACTGGAGCGGAGCTGCGCAATTCGGGGCCTACCACACCACCCTCGAGATCAGAACCCTCCCACTGATCTCTTCCAGTCTCAACCACTCCTCGAAGGTCATCCTCCACCCTGCCGCCCCAGCGTTTTCTTCGACCTGCTCCGGCGTTTTAGCTCCCGGTATAACGATGACAGTGTCACTGGTCCTGAGGAGCCAGTTCAGCGCGACCTGAGAGGGAGTCTTCCCGTACTTATCCCCTATCTCCTTCAGAACTTCGACCACTCCATAGATCTGCCTGAAATTATCCGGGTGAAACAGGGCCGAACCCCTTCTCACATCTTTGAACTCGGGCAGGTTATCTGGAGTGTACTTCCCCGTCAGCGCGCCCTTGGCGAGAGGGGACCAGGCAATTACGCTCAGCCCGTAAGCCTCAGCGTAGGGGATTATCTCCTTCTCAGCATCTCTCTCAACCAAATTGTACCTCACTTGGTCGCTGACCAGATCCTCGGTCGAGAGACAAGACCAAGCCGAGTCAACGAGCTCCACTGGGAAGTCGCTCAGTCCTATGTAGCGTATGACCCCCTGATGAACCAGTTCCTCTAGGGCACGCATGTACTCACATGTGGGAAAGTTGTTCCAGAGCGGGGGCCAATGGACCTGCATTAGGTCGATGTAGCTGGTGCCCAGCCTCTCCAAGCACCTCTTAGTTCCCTTGAGGACGTCGTGCCTAGACAGGAACTCTCCGGGCAATTTAGTGGCTATGACGACATCTTCTCTCACTCCCAGCTCTTTAAGGGCTTTACCCAAGAACTGCTCGCTCAAACCCCTACCGTAAACTGCGGCGGTGTCGAAGAAATTGATGCCCACCTCTATAGCCTTTTCCACTATTGATTTGGCCTGCTCGTATTCCTGAACACCCCAAGAATCACTGAACTGCCAGGTACCCAATCCAACGGCGGACACCCTTATATCAGAGGTGCCCAGATATCTGAACTCCATATGGCTTCCAGCGGCGCTCCCTTAAATGGATTCATGCTCAAAAAACAAAACGCTTATTACTCTCCACCCTGAGGGGGAGCTGAGGGCAAATGGACGAAGTGGAGCAAATAGGGCTCAACTGGGATCGCTTCTCCCAGAGGATAAAGGAGGACCCCTACGAGTTCCTCGAGCTGGGTCCTGAGGAACTCAGGAGGGTGATAATGGAGAACCTCACTCCCCTAGCCAAGTTCTTGGGGGTGAACGCGATAATATACGAGTGCGGCAGATGGTACGCTAGGATAGAGAGGATAGAGCTGGGGGATGAGGAGCCGGAGCTGAGTGAGGTAATGGATAAGGAGTGCTACGTCTCCTTAGAGGACGAGAACGGATGTGATGTGGTGGTTCTGGCCATCAGGGAGGACGAGACCGGGGATGTGGAGGCGTTCGCCCGCTCGGCTGGGGAGATACTTGAG
>JAMOVA010000063.1 GCA_027061785.1 Thermoproteota archaeon | reverse complement strand
CCGGAGCTGAGTGAGGTGATGGATAAGGAGTGCTACGTCTCCTTAGAGGACGAGAACGGATGTGATGTGGTGGTTCTGGCCATCAGGGAGGACGAGACCGGGGATGTGGAGGCGTTCGCCCGCTCGGCTGGGGAGATACTTGAGATAATATTCAACGGGAAGGCCTGCGAGAACCAGGACGTCCCGTGGGACGATTTTCCGTGGTGATAAGCGTATATTTTTCACCTCCTCTTCTAGTTTATGTCAGGATCGTCTGAAGGAACTGTTGATGGGCTTGAAGTTTACGTGCTGGCAGAGGAGCATGCTTCAGGCATGTTCTGGGCTCAGCACGGCATATCCTTCCTGTTGAAGGTCCATTCCGGTGGGCAGGTTCATGAGATCCTC
This sequence comes from Thermoproteota archaeon, assembly GCA_027061785.1. Lineage (GTDB taxonomy): Archaea > Korarchaeota > Korarchaeia > Korarchaeales > Korarchaeaceae > Korarchaeum. The sequence continues at coordinate 2,162 of JAMOVA010000063.1, read as the reverse complement.
TTCGACACCGGAAACAGCTGGGAGCCCATCGAACACAACCTCAGGCTGCTGGGCGAGGACCTATCAGGGGTTAAGGCGGTGGTGCTCTCACACAGGCATTACGACCACACGGGAGGCCTGAAGGGGCTTCTGACCAATCTGAACAGGGAGATCACGATCATATCGCACCCGGACCTCTTCAGACCGAACTTCGTCCTCCCCCTGAGGGAGATAGGGATACCCTTCACTAGGGCGGAGCTCGAGGACTTGGGCGCGAGGTTCCTCCTGACTCGAGACCCCATCGAGGTGATGTCGGGGGTCGTGACGACTGGGGAGGTTCCCAGAACCTCCGAGGTGGAGAGGGAGATGACAATAGAGACCTACACGGTGGATGAGGACGGGAGACTAGTTAGAGATCCCATAATGGATGACGTGTCCCTCGTCGTCAAGCTGAGGGGAGGGTCCGTCGTACTCACTGGATGCTCCCACGCGGGAGTGGTGAACATAGTGAAAAGAGCGTTTGAGATAGCCGGTCCGGTCAGGGCAGTGATGGGAGGCTTCCACCTCATCAGCGCCTCGGAAGAGAGGATAGAGGCGACCGTCAGGGCTTTACAAGACTTAGGCGTGGAGCAGGTGATCACCGGTCACTGCACAGGCCTAACGGCGGAGTGCGCGTTCAGGAAGGCCTATGGGAAAGGATTCGCACAGCTGGCCGTGGGAAAGGTGTTCAGATTTCCCTGAACCTGAATTGGAACTCGGAGCTAGAGGACATCAGACAGGTAGAACTCGATCATATTCCCCTTTCTCTTCTCCCAGACGAGGCCGCTCCTCTCGAGAACATTGAGATGCCACCTCAGGCTGCCCAGGCTCATCCCTAGATCCCTGGACATCTGCCTCAGATAAGCGCCGGGGTTCACCCTCAGGTACTCTATTATGGCCTTCCTCGCACTACTGGACGCGACTCCATGACGCCGCGACATTATCACCCTGAGCTGGCACTCCTCCAGCTCGCAACACCCCGACTCCTCAACAAGTACCAGCTGACCAGTGAGAGCAGACAGGAATCCCGCCACGAACCCCCTGAGAAAGTTGCACCCACTCATCCCTCCCTGCTTCCTCACTTCTCCGGCCCCTGTGACCCTCAGGATCGCGCCCTCAGGCCCGATATCCTGTACGCTCAAGCTCTCCGCCATGCCCAGATGAGAGTTGACCTCCTGCAGTGCTCCCCAGGGGTTGATCGAGTGGTCAACGCTTTTTATTGCCTCTCCAACCCTCTCGCCGAGTCTAAGCCCGAACATGTAAACTAAGAGCCCTCCTTCGGGTGTGGAGGCCTCAACCAAGCTGATCAGTGAGGAACAGGCGTTCCTCAACAAGTGGCTAGATGACCTACCTAGGATTTTCTCAAGCACTTCTCCGACTTTACTCCCATTTCCAGAACTATCTAGACCCATCGGATTCCTATCCCCAGCCAGTTACTTAAATGGGTTACTGACGTCGAGGTTCTAGAGTTTCTAGACGTTTGTGCTACACTTGTTATTCAAATCATATGATCACCTCTTGAGGTGATCGGGTTTGGCCAAGAAGCTCATGATAGTGGTCAGCAAGGGTACCCTCGACATGGCATATCCTCCCCTCATACTGGCCCAGATCGGGGCGGCCATGGGTATGGAGGTCGGTCTCTTCTTCACCTTCTGGGGCTTTGACATAATAAGGAAAGACAGGGTCGATAACCTCAAGGTTACGCCAGTGGGGAATCCTTCAATGGGAATGCCGAACATACTGGCCATACTGCCGGGAATGACCGCGATGGCAACGAGCATGGTGAAGAAGAAGATAAAGGAGCTCAACATGCCCACCATAAGGGAGATGATAAAGGAGTGCAAGGACTTGGGAGTTAAGTTCTACGCTTGCTCAACAACGATGGAGATGTTCGGCCTGAAGAGAGAGGATCTGATAGAGGAAGTAGATGATGTAGTCGGTGCGACGACTTTCATGAACATGGCCATGGAAGACGCTGTCGTGATGTTCGTCTGACATACAGCTGGTACTCCTACCTTCCCCCCTACTTACTCTTTTTCCTAGCTGAGTGCAGTTCACTCTATCCCGTACTTGCTCATTGTCTGCTGTCTAGTGAGGAAGCTCCTCTTGGTCAGTCTCCTGTACAGGAACTCCACCAGTGCGAA
>JAMOVA010000062.1 GCA_027061785.1 Thermoproteota archaeon | reverse complement strand
AGGAGCTCATTCCCTGAGGAGCATACTCCATGATTACTTGGATGCGGTGATAGTCGCCACGGCCATCGCAGCTGGGGAGGATCTAGCGACTGAAGATTCTTCGATACACAAGAACGCGTCTTTCATCGAAAAGGAGTATGGCATCAGGATCTATAGCTACAGGGACCTTGTCTTGTGAGCACCCCCATTCTCCATCGAAATCAACGAGTTAGGGGGATCAGGTCATCCCTTTCCCTCCTGAAGCCAATCGACCAAGTTCCCGGCCAGGTTGAAACCCACATGGACCGCTATAGCTGGCAACAATGAGTTACTGACCGCCCTCAGATAGCCAGCGAGCAGACCAAGGATCAGGGCCGACATCAGCAGGGAGAGGAGGAAGGGTCTCGGTGAATCAGAGAAGGGGATCGCATGAACCATGGAGAAGAGGAGGGCTGGAATTACCACTGCCGACCAGAGGTCCAGGCTGGTGAGGAGCATTCCCTCCAGCAGCCCCCTGAACAGGATCTCCTCACCCAAGGGAGCGAATATCAGGGCGAGGATCAGCTTTTCCCGAAAATTCTCTGGAAAGAATGATGGTCTGTAATCCCCACCTAGCTTGGAGGCCGCAAAGGCTAGAGGGAGACCCACCGCAACTGCCACGAAGAGCCCTATCAGGGAGAGGGATGCGTTCAAGGATAGACCCAGCCTGCTGAGGTTTCCGGTTAAGCCCGCCACGATCAAGGAGAGGAGGATGTAAAGTACCTGTATTACCACCCCTAAGATGAAATCGCTCTTAACCTTCCCGACCTGGGCAACCAGGGATGTCGTAAGGGAGGATATGAGGAGAACGATTCCCCAAGCCGCCAAGGCCGTTAGGATCGCGAGCACATCCATAAGCCAGTGAGCCTGGGTTGAATAAAAATCCTAAGTAAGCCGTGAGTTGTTTTCCAACATGTTTGATTGTGCAAACGTTCGCAGATTGGAGGATGGAGCGAGTATCCCCAAGTTGTGGGTGAACTCTGATTTATAGATCGGGTAAGTGGAGATGAACCCGAACCGACCCGAGGCCAACCTTTGATTCCGATGGGGTTCTTTTGTCGAACACGCAATCATTATATAAAAGCCATTGCTGATCCCGCCACGTGGGAGCATGGGAGCCTCTCACGATCGCAGTATCAGCGTGAAGGTAAGCCTGATAGCCATGTTCTCGGTTCTGGCCTTTCTCGCCGCCCTTTTCGTCAAGATGACCGTCAGTTACGGGGCCATAGTCTACGCGATCGTGCTGCTGATCGGCGTCTTGGTGGTGAGGGAACCCTACTCGGCCACGGCCATATCCTTCGTGGCAGGACTCCTCTACAGCTTCCAGTCCATTCTCTTCCTGCTCATACTGGGGGCCTTCCTCGTCAGGGGAGTGGCCATAGACCTGGGCTTCTGGCTCACCGGCGTGTACAGGGATGCGGAGGAGGGCAGGTATAGGGTCGTCCCGATAGCCCTGATCATGGTGATCTCAAGCTTCCTCGCCGGCATCTACCAGTACCTCTTCATAACCCTGTTTCTGGGGAAGCTGGTCGACTTCGGCGCCTTCATCGTCTCCACCATCTTCCTGGTGGCCTTGGTGTCCAACGCCCTAGCAGGGATCATCGTCCCCAAGTACGTGATGCCCAGAGTTAAACTGAGCTGGTGAGGGTGATGACCCACCTCAGGTCCCTCTTCGCCGGAAGCGACACACTCTCGGCCGCTGAGAGGGCGGCCATGGCCTCCCTGAGAAGGGGCGGGATAAGCTCCGTGATATGGGTCGTCACGGAGAGGTGCAACCTGAAGTGCATCCACTGCTACGAGGGAGGCCGCGTTACCCCTGAACTGTCGACCGAGGAGGTGCTGAAAATTGCCGACAAGCTGGAGGAGGCGGGCCGACCTTTAACCTTCGTCTCGGGAGGGGAGCCGCTCCTCCGCGACGACATAATGATGCTGCTGGGGAGGCTCAAGGACCTCGGCATCAGGGTGATCCTGAGCACCAACGGGACTCTCGTCGACGAGGAGGTGGCGAGCCAGCTGGCCGATCTCGGAGTGGACAACGTGGCCATCCCTCTCTACGGGCCCCAAGAGGTGCACGATGCCTTCACGAGGATTCCCGGCTCCCACGAGAGGGTCATTGAGGCGTTGAGACTGCTGAGGGACCACGGCCTGAACCTCACCATAAAGACGGTGGTGGCGAGGAGGGTACTCCCGTACATCAGGTACCTCTTCGATGTGGCTGAGGAGTTCGGGGCCAGGGCGGTCTACCTCTGCGACTTCATACCCGTTGGTAGAGGTGCCTCGCTGAGGGGGGAAGTGCCTTCCAAGGATGAATGGAGGTCGCTGCTCGACTGGTTCATCGAGGAGATGATTCTCGGCAATGCCTACGAGGGCGTGGAGATAGACATAGGACTGCACCCCTCCACGGCCATCTACGTGATGGAGAGGCTCAGGGAGATGGGGCACGATGTATCGGAGGCCGAGGAGAGGATGAGGGCAAGGAGGCTTTCCGTGGAGGGGAGGGGATTCATCTCGATCTCGCCCACCGGGGACGTGTACCTGAGCAATT
>JAMOVA010000061.1 GCA_027061785.1 Thermoproteota archaeon | reverse complement strand
CGGCCATCTCTATCTTACGTGATCTCTCAGCCCATTCCGGATCCTCAGTTTCTATTTTGACCTCAGCTTTCCTCATCTCATCGACCACATCGCGATCTACTAGTTGATCCCTTCCTTCTGAAAGATCCTGCTCGAAGAGATCGAGGAGCCTCTCCAAAATCTTGTGCTGGGGCATGTCTAAGAGAAAGGCGAGCCTTTCTAACCTCTTCTTCAGTTCCTCCGGCACCGTTATTATCGGGGACATCGATTCATCCGGCAGATAGTCGCTTAAATGTTAATGATCGAGGCCGAGGTTCCGATACCTCAACCCAGAACTCTACCTGCATCTTCGGCCACTATGAGGGCAGTCTCCTCAGGACCTCCAAGAGGAAGGCCGTTGAGGAGATGGCTCCCAGCACATCCTCCTTGCCAGCCTGCATGACGAACCTGTAGGAGCCCTCTATCCTGTCGGCCATCTCGTGGAAGAAGTCGGGGTATCTCCTCACCGCAGCATACTCCGCCAAGCTCTCGTTGGAGGGGTCCCAGTCGGGGGCCGCTATCCTCACCGCCTCCTCGGCAACCTCCCTCAGCAAGGCTAACGCGCTGTCTGGATCACTGTGGGCCAGCTCCTTGGCCCTCTCCAGCTTCTCCTCTAAGTTGGAGATCACCACCAGTACCTCCCTGTCCTCCTTCTGGGCGGCCTCCTAGGAGGTCCCGGCTCGTACTCGAAGAAGAGCTTGTTCACTATCCCGGCAGCTATCAGTAGCACCACCAGGGCTATGTCCAAGTACTTGCCGATGCCCTCGCCCCACTTCACCCACGCCTGCTCCTCGCCCACCATGAAGGAGAGGCTCAGGGACCTAGGCGCCTCCGTGACCAGGAAGCCTATCTCGTAGAACACGACTGCCATGAAGACGAGGAAAGCGGCGATGAAGTAGGGGGTGGTGGACTCCCTGGCAAGGGCGTATATGGAGACAAGGCCTCCCAGCGCCAGCATGAACGTGCTGAGCATGAGGAAGAACTTGGTAAGCCCGGTCCTGTACCTAGAGCCGGGAGGGAGCCTGCCCTGCTCCGACAGCCAAGTGAAGGTCTGGAGGGCGAAGCCCAAAGAGGACCTGTTGCCGGAGGACCAGACGAAGGTGAGGGGATTGCCCTCGTACTTGAAGTAGCCACCGAGCTGGGGCAGGTAGCCCTCCATCCACCACCAAGGCGATATCATCACGAACAGCAGGAGCACTAGGGAGGCTGCGCCCAGCCAGTTCAATTTGTCCGCACCTCCCTAGCCTACGGGAAAACGTAAAAAAGATAGTCCCCCAGATGGAATATGCTAACGCTCGACGAACTCAGGCTGGACTGGAAGAGGGTGACGGAGTCAATAACCGGCTTCATAAAGGGGATGGTCGCCGGGTCCAGAACAAACGGTGTCGTCTTGGGGTTGAGTGGGGGTATCGATTCCACTGTGACCGCTTACCTGGCCGTGAGGGCTTTAGGGGCTGATAGGGTGTTTGGCCTCGTAATGCCGGACTCTCGCGTCACCCCTCAGGAGGACATGGAGGACGCTAGAAGGGTAGCGAACGAACTGGGGATCTCGTACTGGGAGAGGGATATAGCCGACATCGTGGATGCCTTCGCAAAATCGGAGTTCTTCGACCCCGACGACAAAGTGGCTGTGGGCAACCTGAGGGCTAGGATCAGGATGTCCCTCCTCTACTACGTGGCGAACAATAGAAATCTCCTGGTTGCTGGGACCGGAGACCGGAGCGAGATACTGATAGGCTACTTCACCAAGTACGGAGACGGGGGCGTGGATTTCCTCCCCATCGGCGACCTATACAAGACGCAGGTCAGGTGGCTCGGGGAGTGGCTCGGCGTCCCCGAGAAGATAGTGAGGAAGCCCAGCAGCCCCCAGCTCTGGAGAGGGCACAAGGCCGAGGAGGAGTTGGGCATCCCCTACGAGAGGATCGACCTCATTCTGCACGCGATATTCGACCTGAGGATGGGGCACGACGAAGTCAGGAGGATGTTCGGCGAGGACGTTGATAGGGTGCTGGAGATGCACGCCAAAACGGCACACAAGAGGACCATGCCCCCCGTGGCGAGGGTCAGGCTTTGAGCCTGGAGGAGATAGCCGAGGAGATAAGGGCGTGCAGGCGCTGTCCCCTCCACGCCAGTAGGACGAATGCCGTGCCCGGGGAGGGGAATCCCAAAGCTAGGGTGGTGTTCGTCGGGGAGGCGCCTGGGAGGAACGAGGACCTGCAGGGGAGGCCCTTCGTCGGAGCTGCTGGGAAGCTGCTGACGGAGTTACTGGCTTCGATAGGTTTGAGGAGGGAGGATGTCTTCATAACGAACGTGGTGAAGTGCAGGCCGCCCAACAACAGGGATCCGAGGCCGGAGGAGATAGAAGCGTGCCTCCCCTTCCTTGAGAGGCAGCTCCAAGTGATAGATCCTGACGTGATAGTGGCTCTGGGTAGGCACAGCGCCCTGACCCTCCTGAGGCTTGCAGGAAGGGAGGAGAGGTCCATCATGAGGATAAGGGGAAAGGTGTTCGAGGTGGAGCTGTTCGGGAGGAAAAGGTTGTTGATGCCCACTCTCCATCCAGCTGCGGCCC
>JAMOVA010000060.1 GCA_027061785.1 Thermoproteota archaeon | reverse complement strand
ATAACGACAGACTGAGGATCACCTACGCCAGTCCCGATGCGGATCAGGGATTGAGGCTCCTGAGGGAGGCCCTCCAGTCTTGGAAGTCCTAGTGATCGGGGCTGGGGCCCTGGGCAGCGTCTTGGCAGAGTACCTGGCTAGAGAGCACTCGGTCTCCGTGTACGATGTGGATAAGGGGAGATCCTCCCGACTAGCTGATCGGATAGGGGGTAGATCTGTAGAGAGCTTGGGAGGTCCCCTCTCGTACGATGTGGTGGTCATCTCCGTTCCCATCTCGGCCACTCCCTCGGTGGTTCGCGAGGTATCCGCCAAGATGGATGAGGGAACGATAGTGGAGGTCTCATCGGTCAAGTCACCCGTGGTTCCTTCAATGAGGGAGGCCGGTGAGAGAGGCATGGAGACCGTATCCATACACCCTCTCTTCGGACCCGGGCTTAAGGATCTATCTAGGGGGAGAGCAGCCCTTATCCCTATCATCAACGCGGAGAGGGAACTGGAAATATCGTCCTCTCTCTTCCCATTCGAATACGTGGTTGTGACCGTCGAGGATCATGATAGGGCCATGGCATGGCTCGCTCTCATCCATCTCATCCTACACGCCTTTCTCTCATCCTCCGAAGGTGAGGCCGAGGTGATCAAGTCGCTCGAGACCACGACCCTCAGGTGGTTCCTCAGACTGGGCGCTTCCTCGCTCCTCCAGAGTGAATCCCTAACAGAGGACCTCATTAAGGAGAATCCATACTTTCAGGAAGTGCTGGATCGCTTCCTCAGCTCGATGAGCGAGGACGTGGGGCAGCTCAGGAAAAGGTTGAGGAGGTGGATGGACCTCCTCGATCTCGAATTGTCCTACAGGTCCCTCTACGGATGAAGGTCTCATTCCTCTATCTCGGCGGGATCCTCATCCGTGCTCGGCTTTACCTCCTCCTCTAATATCTTCTGAACGAACACGGGATGCTGGAACAGGGAATGATGCATCTCAGGTGAGTAGAACTTGGTCCTTCCCTCCAACCCTCTCTCCCTGAATCTCCTCGCCAGAACCTCGGTCTCGACGTCGGGAGGTACCACGTAGTCGGATCCGAAGGAGAACGTCCAATCATCGGTGAACGATGGGATGTAGGCTCTCGCCAAAGCGTACTTGGGGAACACCTCCCTTATGGCCCTGTACACCCTCTGGAAAGCCAGCCTGTTTATGTGCAGCCCGGTGCTGTGGGTCACCATGAGGCCTCCCTCCCTCAGGATCTTCCTCACCTTTCCGTAGAACTCCCTCGTGTACAGCCTGGCGGCCTGTCCGTAAGGGTCAGTCAGGTCGAGGATGACCACATCGAACTTCTCCTCCGTGTTCTCCACGTAAGCCCTCCCATCACCGATCACAAGCTTCAGCCTGTCGTCATCGAAGGCACCGGCTGGTACCTCCGGTAGATGCCTCGTCACTAGGTCTATGACCGACCTGTCCAGTTCCACCATGGTGACCTCCTCAACGGGATGCTTGAGCACCTCCCTCAGGGCGCCTCCATCTCCACCACCTATTATCAGGACCCTCTCAGGCCTCTCAACAGATAGTAAGGCTGGATGGACGAGTGTCTCGTGGTATATGAATTCGTCGTAGAGGGAAAGCATCACTATATGTTCTATGAAGAGCGACCTCCCGTAGAACGGGAAATCAATTACCTCTACCAGCTGTCCCGCCTCACTCTGCTCTGAGGAGACAACTCTCTCCACGGGCGTCAGGGTGGCGAGGTTGGGGCCAGCGTGCTCCAAGTAAAGGAGGATCCCATCTATGGTGCGCAGTCCGGGCTTCGGCAGCTTGGGAGACATAGGGCTCCTTACCCAGCCGGGCTTAAAAATATGGTCATTAGAGGAGGGATTTGGAGAGAAGCTCGGCTATGGAGTCCACGTACTCCTCGTCTATGAGCCCCTCCTCCTGCAAAATGGCTAACTCACCGTAAACGATCTCTCTCAGGTCCTCGGACAGGAGGTTACTTCCCCACTCTATCCTGTCCACCCTCAGTATTGAGGAGAGCCTCTTGTTCACCTCGGTCTCATCGAAGAGCGAGTCGAACCTCCCGAGGAGGTCCTTGATCTTGTGGGTCAGTCCGGGGGTCTTGAACCTGAGATTGGATATCAGAAATCTCCTCCTAGCCTTCCCCCTGGTCTCCACCAGATAGACAGGTAAGAGGACCTCTCCTACGGGGGGCGCGGATCTCAGCGTGTTGATCAGTTCCTCGTACGCCCTCGCAGCGCCCTCTATCCTCGATATCAGGGAAGAGCACGCCCCCTCTATTCGGCTTCTCTCGTGCTGATATTCTCTCCTGAGGCTCGAGTCCGGTGGATACCTCTCAATCCACGAGTCCAGCTCCCTCACCATCTCGTCGCAGGAGAGCCTCACCTCAGACGCGAGTCTATTGATCTTCTGGAGGGAGGACTCCAGCTCGTCCAGCCTGCCCATCAGGGACCTGATCTCCCTGGAGGAGAGGGGATCGCATTCGCGGTGGACTTGGACGCACAGATCAACCTCGGTCGTCCTGCTTAGCAGAGGGAACAGGAAGCTGGGGGCGATTCCCTCTAACCTCACCTCCTCGCTGGGGGGCCTGAAGGAAGATAGGGCAGACACCCTAGATG
>JAMOVA010000059.1 GCA_027061785.1 Thermoproteota archaeon | reverse complement strand
TCTGTACCTCCCGAGGGGAATAGTGGGTCTTTTGAGGGGTGAAGGAAGGGGAAGGGGTGGGAGCTGGCTCGACTCCCTCGGTTTGGGCGGGAGGGGAAAGTGATCCCGCCTACTCCTGCTCCTGCTTCTTCTCTTTTCCCTTTTCCCCTTCTCCCCTTCTTTTCTTCCCCTCCCCCACCTCTCAACCCTACTCGGTTTCTATCTCCCTGACGATTTTCAGGAGGTCTTCCACCAATCTCTCGAACAGAATTGATCCCCTCTCGGGTGTCGCCGAGCTCTGCCTCCCGAACACGCCCGAGTCCGACATCTCGTGGGTGTAGACGAACCTGTAGACCCTGCCCCCGAAGGAGCCCCTGGGCTCCTCGTCAATAAGCCTGTCCTCCCTGACCAGCTCGGGGTGCAGGTGCATGTTGAGGGATGTCTCTGCCCCGGAGGCGTGCCCCCTCTCGTCCTCGCTGAAGAGCTCCTCCAATATGCCCGAGCTGGACGTCCACCACTGGTACACGTAGACCCTCACTCCCAGCTCGTCCATCGACTGCCTCGCAACTAACTGGAGCGTGGGGAGGTTCCCGCCGTGCCCGTTCACGATGAGCACCTTCCTGACGCCCCACTTCGAGAGGGACCTGATCACATCGAGCACGTAACCCTTCAGGGATTCCTCGCTGACCGTCACGGTCCCGGGGAAACCCATGTGATGGAAGGAGATCCCGAAGGGCACCACGGGTAGCGAGATGATCCCAGTTCTCGATGCGACCTCCCTGGCTAGGGCCTCCGCTATCAGCATGTCCGTCCCCAAGGGATTAGCCGGCCCGTGCTGCTCGACGGATCCGACCGGAAGGATCACCAGATCTTTTTTGGAGAAATAATCACGAGCCTCCTCGTAACTCAGCTCGTGGAGAGAGACCTTGTCCATAGTAGTGATGGGAATCGGCATCTAATAAAGGCGCTGAGGGGTCAGCAGCCGCATCCCGACTCGCCAGATCCCGAGACCAGGAGGTTCTCCTCGAACAGGTACTTCCAGCAATCAGCGCATACCCAGATTCCGCCCAGCTCCTTGTGAACCGCCCAGAGAAGGCTGACGTTTTCCCTGCCGCAGAGGGCGCACCTCCCCATGGGGAACCCCGAACATATGATAACATCTCCATTTAAGGTTTCTCCCGATCGATCCGTAGAGGGATCAGATGGATGCCGCTTCATCGAGGTCCTTCATCGCCACGGCCCGTCCATACGCCTTCAACACGTCGGTCTTGGTTATGAGCCCGACCAGCCTGCCGTCCTCGAGCACAGGAAGCCTGCCGACGCCGCACTTGAGCATCCTCTCCACCGCCGCCTGGACCGTGTCCTCAGGGGATATGCCTACCACGTGCCCCCTAGTTATGCTCCCCACCCTGACCTTGGGCCAGAGCCTCCTGTGCACCCTCATCAGGTCCTCGAAGGTGACCATCCCCCTGAGCATGCCCTCGCCATCGACCACAGGGAAGCCGAGGTGATGGGTGTGGAGCATGAGTTCGTGCACCTCCTCCAGTGTCCTGTCAGGTTCGACGGTCACCACGTCCCTGACCATGACGTCAGCCACCTTCAGCCTGTCGAGGGTCTCCATGCCCACTAGGTAGACTCTCTCGCCCTTCTCCTCCAGCTCCCTGGTGTACATGGTGCTCCTCAGCAGGAAGAGGGATATGAAGTAGGAGGTGGCGCACGAGGATATGAGAGCTGGGATCAGGACATAGCTCCTCGCCAGCTCGGTCACCAGCACCACGGCCGTGAGGGGAGCCCTGGCAGCGGCGGTGAAGTGGGCAGCCATACCCGCTACGGCGAAGAGCTCCGGGTGGGGGAAGAGCGCCGGGTTCAGGTTGTGGAGCAGCTGGCCGTACGCCCCGCCGACGGCGGCGCCGATGAAAAGGGTGGGGGTGAATATCCCTCCAGATCCGCCCGAGCCTATGGAGAGGGAGGTGGCGAGCAGCTTGAGGAACGCTAGCATAATCAGGAACTCTATCCAGCCCTGACCCGAGAGTATCCTGTTGAGCCCGTCAAAGCCAGGGCCCATTATCCCCCATCCCAGTGACCAGTAGGCTATCAGGCCGGTTCCCAGACCGCCTATGGCGGGTTTCAGCCACTCCGGTATCCTGAGATCGCGGAACCTGTCCTCCGCCCCGTAAAGGGCGTCGACCCAGACCTTGGATATCACCGCGGTGGTGAAGCCCAGTCCGAGGAGGAAGAGCAGCTCCACCGGAGTGGGGAGCGGGAGTTCGGGGATCGATATTATCGGCTCAGCCCCTCTCAGGGTCCAGGAAACGGAGACGGCGGATATCGAAGCGAGGAATGCGGGGATCAGCTCCAAGGCGTGCACCGAACCCGTCAGTACCTCTATTCCGAAGAGGACGCCTCCCAGCGGCGCGTCGAAGGCCGCAGATATGCCGGCGGAGAGCCCCGATATCAGGAGGATGCGCCTGGGCCTGACAGGGAGCTTGAAGAGCTGAGCCAAGAAGGAGCCCAGGCCAGCACCGACCTGACCTATGGGCCCCTCCCTCCCGGCGCTCCCGCCCAGCCCTATGAGTCCGCCCGATGACAGGATCCTGGCCACGGGGACCCTGGGTCTTATCAGACCCTCCCTGTGGAGGAAGGACTCCAGCACATTGGGGATGCCGTGACCCCTCACCTCGGGAGCTATCCTCCAAGTAATTATGCCCGACAGGAGACCTCCAACCGTGGGCGCCAGGATAAGCCCTATGTCGAGGGGTCCGAGGACATACGTACTCTCCAAATACTCCAGGAAGTCCCTGAAGACCTCTATGGCGAAGTCAAGCGACACCGCAGCCAGCCCTGAAATGGCACCAGCTATCATTGAAAGGATCTCCAGCCTCCCGTACCTCTTCGCTATCCTGTACAGCCTTATCTTGTCCTCTCTTCTCTTTATCTCCCTCCTCGGCTCAATCAAATGGGGTCACTTCGGGGGACTCTACCTAAAAGAAAGAGAGGAAATAGTGATAATTCTTTCGGAAGGTCAGCCCCTCCGGGGTTTCCTCTTCGATCTATCTCTCCTCTTAGCCTTGATCCTCTTTGGTTCCCAGCTATACCTCCTCTCCAAGTAGTACAGGACCGTGAAGGTGATAGCAGCGATCACCAGGGCCTCTGGGAGGTACCTAGTCTCATCGAAGGCCTTGTACAAGAGTTTTGTGGGGGAGAGATCCTCCTTTGGGACATCTAGGTGGCTGAGGAGTTGAGCGTTATCGGCCATGACCACGGTGAAGTTAGCCCTGGTGGTGTGAACGGTTTTGGTCCTCCTCACGTAGCTCCTAAACTGGTGATACCTTATGAGGGTCACGTTCCCCCTCGCCTCTATGGAAGCCGGGAGTCTGAACCTTATTGTCATTTTCCCAGCTTCCAAGTTGAGATCCCTGATACTCGCCTCCTTCAGGTCCAGATCCATGTAGAAGCCCTCGCCGTTCCTAAAGGACATCTCCTTGGCGGTAACGGTGATGCTCGATTTGTTGAGGTACACCTTGGTTCCATTCACCTCATACCATATGGGCCTTCCGACAATCTCAATGGAACCCGTGGCGTTGAACCCCGTTAAAACGGCCTTTACCTTAGGCATTTCCCCACTGAAAGAACCCAGATGCAGTTCCGGAGGGTTGAAGGAGGTCTTGACTGTGGAGAGGTTCCTCATCCCTTTGTCCACCCATTCCGTAAGGTCGAGGTTCGCGCGACCCAGAACGCTCACGAGTTTGGAGTTCGGCGGAGGATTCCACCTCAGGGAGTGCACGCCCTCCACGGTGCCAGTGATGGTCCCGGAGAAATTGCCCGTCTCCAAACCCAGAACCCCCATCTTGTCGACTGACGGCAGGGGATAGGTCTTACCATTTACCTCGGCCGTCACATTCCCGTTCTCCAAGCGTAGGGTGATGTTCACGCATTCGTCTCCGATCCTGACGGGCACCTTGAAGGGCCTGCTCGACTTCACCTCCCCCCCGGCTACAATCCTGTAGATCCCGAACCCCTTGTCCAAGTAGACCTGGAAGAAGCGGTAGTTATCGAAGTTGACGAAGTCGTAAATGAGGCCTATGTATCCGAGCATCTGCCCGCAGGCCCTCACCTGGTAGGTACCGTTATCTAGCTCGAAGGATGTGACGGCAACGCCCCTCTTCCCGGAGACCTCGAGGCCTTCCTTCCCCTCGGTGAAGTTGCCCCAGATGTAAAGCCACCTCAAATCGTAGGGACTCCTCGGTATTCTCTCCTTTAACTCCACCGTTGGCTTCGAAGGACCTATGTAAATACCTGCTGGTGCTCGAGGATCGTCGCTCAGGTACACAGTGTGCTCAGGAAACTCGGATCTTATCAATTCGTAAGCTACCAGCGCCCTCCTCCTGAGGTAAACATCGGCAGGGAGTACGATCGCCAAGCTTGAGTTCAGGACGGGAGGAGGAGAAAGAGTAAGAACTGTTATTGATGGATATGAATGTATGGGACCCATGAAGTTCCTTATGTAGTTGAAAGACTCATTATCTCTCTCTAAAAATCCTACATCGCCTATCGTCATGATAGCTGCTAATTCCCCAGAGTTCGAGAGGGAAGAGAGCGTGTACAGGGGTAACTCCGGTCCTTGAGATATCCAAGGCGCCAGAAGCCTGAAATTTGATGGAGGAGTTAGCAGTGCAGCTATAGACAGAGAATAGGATGAGAGAGTGAGGGCTGGAATCCTTTTCTCCTCGAAGAAATGAGATTTCGTGGCGAATTCGAAGTCCTCGTCTATAATAGCTCCCATGCCGCGAGATGTGACGTAATTCCAGTGCTTCACGCTCAACGCAGTGGAAGAGTATCCAGAGAATATTATCAAGCCCAAGAGGAGGGAAGCGAGCAAGGATTTTCTCGAGGCCTTGATCAACCTGTTGAGTACGGGAGCGGCGAGGACGGCCAAACCCAGAGCTGCGTAGAAGGGAAACCTGTACTCCCAGTAGGATATGGTTCCACCGAGCAACTTGTAGTAGGTGACCAGCCTTCCCATCGCGATGCTCACGATTACTAGAATCGCATACTCCGGGCTGAACCTATCCTTCAGAGAGTACAGGGCCAGGAAACCGGCTGCTCCTAGGAGAACAGGGTAGAAGAACCAAGGCACTTGGCCAAGGAAATAAATGGCATCCACATCGACTTCCCCGAGATGAAGGAGCCAAACTCCAAGGCCAGCCACGTAAATTGAAGAAAGAGCTATGAGCACTTTGGATCTCGAATTTTCTAAGATCCGGAGGAACCTGTGGAGGAGGTCCCCTAGAAATCTTTCCCTAAGTTCGTTAAGCAGGAGAGAGATTAGGGCAAGACCAAGAAGGTATATTGAAGCACTGGGACCGCTCCCTCTGTAAAGTCCCGGTAGAAGGTAGAGACCGGTGAGTATCAAGCCCGAGATGATGGCACCCAGAGCGGACTCCCTCCTCTTTCCTATCAGGATAGAAGCGAGTGCCAGATATGAGACGAAGACTAAAGCCTCAGCCACATGCACCATGAATGCTAGAAACACACCCAAGGAAACGTACAGGATCCTCCTGTAACCGCTCTCATACATGTCCGAGTATATGAGGAATGCTAAGAGGCCGATTCCGAGCGTGAGGGGCAGGACCCAGAACATCACAGGCTGGCTCCACGTCAGGGATTTGTAAGAGGCTTTGGAAGCCTGTTCAAGTCCCTGTAGATTAGATCCGTACTTGAGAGCTGCAATCCAGGCGAATCCCGTGAATAAACTCCATATGAAGAGGGTTTCTTTCCTGTAGTTCAGCCTTGAAAATGAGACCGCCACCAGCAGTAGGGAGAAGAAGTTGAGAATGGAGCTAGACGCCATGAACGTCAGAATATCAGGATGGGAGAGCTGGTAGGCGAAGGAGAGGATGGAGTGGAAACCGAAATAGCTCCAGTGAGCGTACTTCCCTGGGTCGCTGATCAGCCTCCTAGCGTAAGATTGGTGATATATCAGATCGTTGGTCGTGAGCTTGAATATGTTGGGATAGACAGTCATCAACTCAAGCAGGAAGAAGAGGGAAAGCAGGGCTATCATGAGGATGTAGGTGAGCTCGAGCTCCGTCCTCTTGCGCCCGGGCTCTTCGTTCTTTCTCCCCCGCCAAATGTATAGAAGGCCACACGCCAGTGATGATAGCTGCACAATCAGGAGAGCAGTGGGTATCCACCATACGGCTCGGAAGTAAGCTCCCACCAAGTACGACAGTGAGAGGATGGTTCCCCCTATTATTCCGGATAGAGCAAGTCTGTCGGCCCTTGAGGATATCGGGATAGCGAATCCATATCCAAATAGAAGTATCCACGCGAAGGCCAAGAACGAGCGGATACCTGGGCTGAGGAAAGGTAGGAGCAGATATATCACTAGGGGAATCACCAAGATGACAATGTCGGCGGTTCGCACTATGGACGTCTTTAGCTCCCAGAAGGAGAGAAGCAGGAGAAGCAGAGGGATCGTTACCAAGAAGAGTGAGAGCCACCCGAGCGAGAATATTGCTGCTGCAGCACCCAAGGAAATTAAGGGGCCGATGATCCACACCACATCACTGAACTCGGGTTTCATTTTGGATTCATGGATGGGCGAAGAAGTATCATTTTAAATGATCGCATCCCGGGCCCATGTTAAATCCCGGTGGCGGTGCGGGCGAGGGTTCGATGTGATTCTGAGTACTTTCACGCTGGGGAGAAACTATGGGAAAAGTCCTACTCACTGCTTCCTTTGCGGGTATCCCTAGAGTAATGAGGCTAGCTAGAGCCCTAGCTGAAGAGGGTCACGCTGTTCATGTAATCGAGTGGGACAGGAGTGGCACCTTGCCACCAACAGAATTGAGAGAAGGGGTTCTTTTTCTGAGATACAGAAAAAAATCGGGCTTCGGTCTCAGATCGTCCTTTAGCATGATCAGATGGCTCATTTTTCAGTTCTTGCATGTAATAAGATTTGATTACGATATCATCCAGCCAAGAAACCTAGATTCTCTAGTTCCAGTCCTCCTGGCGCTCTGGATCTCTCGCAAGAGGAGTAGAACTTCCGTTGTGTATGATATGTCGGACTTCTACGCTGAATCCTACCTGCCTATTCCTATTATACGCCTATTTGTAGCCTCGCTTGAGAGATTCTTGGTGGATAAGGTCGATGCATTACTGCTGGTGAGCCCCAAGCAGATGCTTCAACTCCTCAAACGGCCAGCCCCACCGATAGTCATGGTGTATAACTTCCCTGATGAAGCAGTACAGTCAACTGGGGAAGTGGAATACGACCTATATTATGCGGGGACACTAGGAAGGGATAGATGCTGGGAGCTCATTCAAATAATTGCATTAGCCTCTCTTGCAAAACTCAGACTAGCCATTGCTGGTTTTGGGGAGTGTGAGGATTTCGTCAAAGATATCAGCGAGAAATTGGAGAATGTAATTTTCCTTGGGAGACTAGGCAGAAAAGAACTACTGAGGAAGGCTTCTCGCTCCAGAGCAATAGTATCCGTTCATCACCCTAGATCATCTCAGAACTATCGCATAGCCCTCCCAAATAAATTCTTAGATGCTATCAAACTCCGTAAGCCCGTGATAGTTGCCCGAGGAACTTATATCGCAGACATTGTGAGAAGATACGGTATTGGTGTCGCGATAGAATTAGGTGATCTCAAATCCGCCGTAGGAGAAGTTCTGAAGGCTGTGTCCTCTGAATTCCCAGAGGAGGGTTTTACTTCTTTGGAAAGCCTCTTCTCTTGGAACGAATCGAAAAAGAGATACCTATCGTTGATATCGGGATTACTAGGGAGATCCAAGAAGGATATTCCCGTAAAGCCTTAGGAGATTTTCCGAAGAAACCCTCCAGTTTAACACATTTCTCACGAAATAAGCTCCCTTCTCCCCCATTTCCTTGAGCTTGTCTAAATTATTCATATACTTGGAAGCGAAATCCTCGGGATCCTCGGGAGAGTACAAAAAGCCGCAGCCACACTGTGATATTATCCTCCTAAGAGACCTTACATTCGCTGCGGCTATGGGCTTTGAGAAGTACATGTACTGTTGGAGCTTGTTAGGGAATGCTATGTGAGCTTCCGGGTAGTCCCTCAGGGGTAATAAGCAGATATCAGATCCTTTAACGTATCCCATTGCCTCTTCAAATGGCAACCAGCCGGTGAACTTTACCCACTTACCAAGCCCAAGCTCCTCTGTGATCCTTTCCAAGGACGGTCTTGATTGACCATCTCCTACCACGTATAGGACTGGCCTCTTCTCCTCGGGGATCATGCTAAGACCTTTCACGACCACATCCAGCGCTCTGTTCGGAGTTACCCCACCGACATAAACTAATTTCCTCCTATCGCTATTTATCATGTCTTCAGGAACATTAATCCTTGCCTCGATCTGTTTCATCTCTTCCAAATCGACGGTGTTGTGGACAACGGCTATTGGTCTATTTCTTCCCCTCCTTACCAGAAGGTTTTTGAACTCCTCACTCACAACTATGATACCATCTGCCCATTTAAGAATTAGAAACTCCTCGAGCTTGAGAATTTTATACAATACTCTTATCAATGTCTTAGATATCTTTGATTTTCTGTATCTTTCATATAGAAGAACTAGCTCCGGCCAATCCTCATGAAAGTCTACCACGACGGGTTTTCGAAGTAATTTACTCATTATAAGCGAGGATAAGGCCGAAGGGAGATCGTGCACATGAGTTAGATCGAATTTTACCCCCTTTAAGCGTAGCTTTAAGATTTGGAGAAGAGCTGCATGCCTCAGAACCAGATAGTACATAATGCCATAGATCCTGCCCTCCCTTCCTTCGAAAGGAAGACTTACCCTAAATATCTCCAAGCCCCCTCTCCTTTCTACCTTAGGCTGGTCACCTTTGTTTCTAGCAATAAGGTAGATACGGAAACCTTCTCTTAGGAGTGTCTTTATTTCTTTTCGAACCCTTAGGTCCTGTGGATAGTAATTGTCAAAGAGAACCATCAAGACCTTCCTTCCGTCATTTAATGCGGCTCTACTCCCTCCCTTCCTCTGAGGCAATTTCCCCACCATATCATTTGAGTTGCGTCCGGTTACAGAAGAGATAATATTTAGGAGTTTCCACATCGGGTGAAAACACCCCTGCTAGTCTGACGTGAATTAAGGAATGGTGGTGCATTCATGTGCGGAATTAACGGGTTTAACTGGAAAGACGAGGAGTTAGTAAGGAAGATGAATCGCCTTCTCAAGCATAGGGGGCCTGATGACGAGGGATTTCTTGTAACCGATCGGTTCTCCATAGGAAGCGTCAGGCTGGCCATTATAGATCTCAGTAAGAAGGGACGACAACCGATGTGCTCTGAAGATGGATTAACCTGCATTGTATATAATGGCGAGATCTACAACTTTAATGACATCAGAGAAAAACTTCTATCTCAAGATCAATCATTTAGATCGAACACGGATACGGAGGTTATATTAAAGGCATACCTTCAGTGGGGCCCCTCCTTCGTAAATCAGTTAAATGGAATGTGGGCATTTGCTATCCTCGATTTGAAAAAGAACCTCCTACTTCTTAGCAGGGATAGATACGGCATAAAGCCCCTGTATTATCACTCTCAGGGAGATGTTTTCATATTTAGCTCAGAGATAAAGCCCATATTAGCTGCTGGCGTCAAACCAGTTCTTAGAAAGGACATCGCCTATGATTACTTAGTGTACGGAATAGTGGACCATACCGACCACACATTCTTTGAAGGGATAGAGAAGCTTCCACCAGGTCACAATCTGATCTACGATCTGGAGAGAAAAACCATCAAATTAGAGAGATATTATCACATCAGATTAGAATCGATTAAGCGTGATTGGGAGAGGGAGGATGACCTGTTCAAGCAAGTAAGAGATATTTTCTTAGATTCCGTCGCTATCAGAATGATCGCTGATGTACCTATAGGATCGTGTTTGAGCGGCGGGATAGATAGCTCTAGCATTGTTTGCGCTATGAGAGAGAGTTCGCCTAAATCACAGATAAAAACCTTCTCACTGCGGTTTCCTGGATACAAGTTGGATGAGAGTAGATATCAAAACATAATAGTAAATCATGTGAAGGCAAATGGTCATTTTGTCAGTCCAGATCTAGAAGATTTCATGAAAGAAATAGAAGACCTCGTATTTTTCCAAGAAGAACCTTTCGGGGGACCAAGCGTCTATGGGCAATACAAGGTATTTGAGTTGGCTAGCCGACATGATGTCACTGTTCTCTTAGATGGACAAGGCGCTGACGAGTTAGTAGCAGGCTATCAGTATTTTCTGGGATACTATCTTAAGGGATTACTGAGGGAGAAATCTTTGAGGAGGTTTACTGAAGAGTTTATATCTGCGGTGAAGCTCCAAGGATTTAGATCCGTCCTGAGGGAGCTATTACTTGCCCTTATGCCAATTACCATCAAGAAACTATTGGTTCGAAAAGGAGCGGGATTCCTTTCCAAGGAATTTTACGAGAAGTTTCGGCACCGTATCCCCTCTATATGGAGAGCAAACTCATTGAAT
>JAMOVA010000058.1 GCA_027061785.1 Thermoproteota archaeon | reverse complement strand
GTCAGAAGTACCTTCCTTATCAGGACGATCCCCTCTTCGACCTTCTCCCGCGACGGGAGTGGAACCTCACCGCTACCACGCCGAAGCCCATGGTCGTCCTCCTTCCCAAGCCCGAGAACTCGGCGAATCTCATAAGAGCTGCGGCCATCCTCCCAACGTAGGCATCCAGCCCCCTCATGCTGTAAGAAAGATTCCCAAGCCAGCCCTCCCTCACGACCCTCTCATCTCCGAACCACAGCTCCACCACCGCCTCCCTGAGCCACGTGGGATCCAGGGGCTCGGCTAGATAGAGGTGCCTCATCAGGGTATCGGGGAGCCTCAGGTCCTCCGGCGCGTTCGAGTTCCAGGCCTCAAACGGCCTCTCAAGCACGTGAGGGAGCGGAGGGGGGAACTCGTCGTCAAGTATGGTGTTCGTGATGAGCTTGAAGGTCACCCCCCTCGCCACCGGGGACCTTAAAAGGAGATCCTCGTAGCTCTTCCTCCCTATCTTCACCTCGGCCACCTCCAAGGGGACACCGTTCACCTCAAGGTCGGCCTTGAGTATCCCCTCGACCAGAGGATCGATGAACTCGTCCCTCAGTAGCTTGAAGGTGGCCCTCACCTCACCCCCCTTGGGGACCGAGGCGTACCTCCCCCTGACGAACTCCTTTGCGGTAGTTAGTCGGGTCACAGAGTAGGGTGCACCCAACCCCAAGGACGAGCTCAGCTCGTGTAACTCCCTAGAGAGGTCCCTGGACTCAGCTGAGAGGGATCTGAAAAGGAGGGACTGTACCAATCTCCCGGAGGAGGGAAGCTCGTACAGCAGCTTGGCGCTGGTCAGGAGGTAAGCTGTAATCATCGCGGGCAACCGACCCACCCTAATGGCTCCATCATGGAGTTCGGCTATCGCATAAAAAGTATTGTTCCATCGTTTCAAGAAGGGCCGCATTCTTGAAACTATTGACAATTTATCTCTTTTTATTCATCGCCAGACACTGGGGGATGACCGTCCCCCGGACGCTAGCCTCGGTCCTCGATGGCAGGTTCAATTCCCTCAGCCTGGTTGAGAGGAGAAAAAGGGATCTACTAAACCGTGCCGAGGTTCTGCTGAAGGAGATGGCCTCCTCCCTGGGAAGGGACGGGAGGAGGATAAAGTACGTGAAAAGCGGGATCCTGCTCGACGACAGGTACCTGATCTTCCTGGCGGAGAAAATTGATCCGATCCTGATCGAGAGACTGAGCGCGAGGTACAGTCCCGAGGAGATGTTCCTGATCTGCTGGTACGCGACGGAATCGGCGGTGGCTCTCGCTCGAGAACGGAGAGCCAGCCTGCTAATCCTATCTAGGGCTCAGGTCCTGCGCGCCGATACAGACTTCTCCAAGGCCATCCTGAAGTTTTGGGAGGAAGAAGGATTTCAGTTGGAGGATTTCAGTAGTTTGAGCTCTGAAGAAAGCGCCTTTGACCAGGAGACCTTTCTCCTGGCCGAACTCATAGCTCTCAGGGAGTTCTACAGGAAGGAGGTGTTGAGAAGCCTCGATTCGAAGGTTCTCGAGCTTCTGGACGAGCTGGAGGAAATGGTGGTGAATGGAGCGGACGAAACCGAGATGAACAAGCTCCTGATCGCCGTGTTAGAGGCCTACCCCGCGGAGATAGATGAGAGAAACTCGGCAAAGCCGGGGAAACCGGATGTGATAGTACATTCCCCACTCTGGACCCTGTTCGAGCTGAAGAACGAGGAAGCGAACAGATCTCACGTGGATCAGACCAGGAAGTACGCTAACGAGTACAGAGGAGACTCGAGATCTCCCCTAGGCGTGCCCTGGAGGGCCGTCCTGGTAGCGACGAGGGTATCCCCGGACACCCACTCCTACGCCCTCAAGAAGGGCGTCAGGACGATGAGCTGGGAGAGCCTGATAGGCTTTCTGAGGGACGTCTACTCCAGGGGAGTGCCGCTGGAACTGTTGAGGGAATCCCTGGAGAGCACCGACCTGGAGAGCGCCCTCGCTTCCCGGACGGAGGGGTACCTGAAATCCCTCGAGGCCCGAGCGGAGCTGCTGAGGGAGGTCCTGTCAGTTAACGGAATAGACAGGGGGGAATTGGAGAAGATAGTGGCCTCGAAGGGCTATTCGTGGGTCGGAGAATTGGAGAGAATGCTCATCGAGTTATCGGGTCCCCTAATCGGCTTCTTGATTGTAAAGAAGGACCTCGTCTCCTACAGGGGACCCCACTCCATTCGCAGGGCCCTCAGGGCCCTCAGGCATTTGGGAGGTATGGTGGATGCCAGCATCCGGTAGCGTGTACATCCCCTCCTACACTTACCCCGGACTGGATGTGATCGATCGTGTGAAGGCGGAAGCCAGAGGTAGAACGGCCAGACAGCTCTCTGAAAGGCTTGACGTGAAGGAATGGAAGGTGAAGTCCGCCATAGGAGTTCTCAAGGTGATGGGGTTGATCAGATCGGAGAGGAAGAGAGGCAGGACGGTCTACACAGCTCAGGGAAACGGGCTGGTCGAGGCTTACGCCGGAACCTTCTTCAGGGCTCTCCTGAGGCTCGGGGAGACCAAGAAGTTGGACCGGATAATTAGGGATCTCTGGCCCAGGGACAAGAGGTCGACCGCCCGCAAGAGGGCCACCTACCTCCTGGCGATGGGAATGGATCTGGGCCTGATACGCGGGGAAGACAGGGCTTACACCCTCACCC
>JAMOVA010000057.1 GCA_027061785.1 Thermoproteota archaeon | reverse complement strand
TCAGGTTTACATAAGCATCGAATGTCAGACTTCTAAGCGAAGATGCCATCGATTCAACCCTGATTCGTGAAAAATAAAAAACCATTGGAGTGCGCTAAGGTTCAGTACAGATATCCGCGGAGTGTATTGATGGCCTGGTCCTCTCAACCCTCTCCGAATCTAAGCATTCGGGCTAAAGAAGGTGCTGAAGAAGTTAGATAGGAGAAATGGTTAAGGAATCGTTCGTGAGGTCCGTGAGACTCGAGGATCGGGCGCTCCAGGTTGCGGTTTCGGAGATAGCAGGGAGGTCACTGGAAAATTGCCTCCTGCTGGTGAGGTAAGGCCTCCCATTTACTCAGCTCCTTCTCCCTCACAGGCGATGGGAAAGCATACTGGAGTTCACTATAGGCAGTTTCCCCTTCTAAATCCGTTCACACCAGCCTCGTTCCACACTTCACGCAGAATTTGGCATCTTCCTCTTTCACATAACCGCAATTCAGGCAGACCTTCCCGTGAACCTCCTCCACATAGCCAGGTATATTTTAAAGGGGTCCTCCTATCACCACGATTCCCTTCCCCCCGTCCAGGACGTCCATGGCAACCGAAGAGCTTCCCAGCTCATATATGGCGATCGTCCTCAGGTCGGGGTCGTCCGACTCGGGGTCCGCTGTGATCGATATTATCCTGACCCTGTCAGGGGAGCCCAAGGCGAGGGCCGCCGGGAGGAACTCCTCCGATATGGAGAGGGTATTCCCGTGGGATACGAGCACTCCCTTCTCGACGAGGGATCTGAGCACCTTTTTCACGTCCTTAACCCTGAGTTTCGGAGCTCTCTTACCTCCTATCAGGATTATCTGGGCGTTCAGGGGGATGTGAGATCCGGCCTCAACCCTTTTCTGAACATCGTCTGCGGTGAATGGCGCCAGACCGGGAACATCGTAGCTGTATATGTCCATGGTGAGTATGAGGAAGAGGACCATTAGCTCCTTCCCATCCAGGAGGATTGGTCTCATGACGGATGTGGGGCGGTCAAGGAGGCTGAGCTCCGATCTTTCAGCCCAGATGAACTCATCCCCTATCCTGAGAAGGAAGGTCCCCTCTCCTGCTACATAGGACTCCCTGCTCATGATTCCACCCTCGAAGTCTATGGTGAAGACATCAGCCATCAGCTTCGGTTTTGATAAGGTCCTTATGAGGCTTGCGACCTCCTCCTCGAGCTCTCCTTCCCTGATGAGCCCCCTGCTGGAGAGGCTCTCGGTCCCCTCCCTCACCCTCCTGAAGGACCCCCACACGGAGGGGAGGAGCCAGGGGTTCTCATCTAAAGCGGCGAAGGCGGCCGCCAACTCTTCATTCGTGAGCTTCATCAGATCACCTCATCCCCAGGGCCTCCTCCATGCTCTTCCTCACCCTCGCTATCTTCTCATCGGTCCAACCCCGGGCCTTCAGCCTTCTTACATAGTTGGGATCGTTCAGCATGGAAAGGTGCTTCTTTATCGAGGAGTGATTGGCATATCCCTTGCTCCAGTTCGAGTACTTGCTTTCGTAGTAGGCATCTGCCATGGATCTCATCCCCTTGCTAACGAAGTCCTCCGCATCCTGAATGGCCCTGGCCACGGACACCCTGCCGTTGGTCGCGTATCCTATCACGGCATCTGGGAGACCTATGACTGGGTTCTTGGTCACGGTGTATATTATGACCTGTTCACCGAAGGCCTTCATGGCTCCTAGGGCCCTTCCTATGACCGGATGATCCTTCACGAAGTCCTTATTCTCATCGACATATTTGTTGTAGCCCTTCACCCCGTCATATGTGGACAGGCCTATGGAGGCCGCTCCGATGTACTTTGAGGCGAATTTTGAGGCGCTTTTCACCTTATCAGCGAATTTCTTAATGGCCTTGTATTTCTTTGGAAGGTTAACTGCTCTTCTACCGAGTCTCTTGAGCTTCCTATACTTCTTTCGGTCCCAGAAACCTCCTCCGTCCTTGCCCCCTCCCGTTAAGACGCTTTGCCTCACGCTCTTTCCACTCCTGAATTCCCTGAACTCTTTCACTATCCTCTTCTTCTCAGCGCTCCTCCAACTATCTGCACCCATCCTGATTCCCATATCCAGCCCCTTCTCTGAGGAATAGGCGCCGGCCTGGCTCACTACGTCCGTCACGGCCTTCGTCTTTCCGGCCCACTTGTTGGCATCCTCCACGGATCGTGTGAACTGGTCAAGGGAAGACTTCTCATCTTTCCTCCCCTTCCCATTTTTCTTCCTTCCCTTAGCCTTCTTGGCAACTGCAACACCTGCTGCCGCAGATACCCCGACTATAACCGCTCCAGTGACATCATCGTCGTTATTTGTACCGGACCCATTTCCCTCTGTAGCAGGATTACCATGTGGGTTTTCCAGACTGGCCTTCACTACAGGCCCATCGTAGGGGCCCCAAGCCCCTCTGTTATTCCCATCGTCGTAGTAAATCCTGTACTCGTAAGTCCCGGGAGTGGCGTTCACGAATGTCATGCTCCAGCTGGCGGTTCCCCTTCCCATCACCTTGAGGGTGTCGAAGCACTGCCATCCAACATCCAAGACGTGTATGCAAAGCTGAACCATTACAGGATCATTATCGGGGTCGATGAGGCTTACAGAATAGTTGTAGACCTGGTTTCCCGTTCCATCCTTGGGGGAGACCCATGTTGAGATGAGCTGGGGATCGGAGTTACTTATAGGAGTGGAAGTCTCCTCGGTTGTGGTTACTATGTCTGTGGGTGGAGCCGTAATCTGTCCGCACTTACCGTTGTCGAAGAGCATGTGAAACTTCTCATAGTAAGCGTTTTCCTTTTGGTAGTATGAGGCTACGGCCTCCTTATCGCAACCTCCCTGGCACAGGCACTTGAGTCGGAGGTACTTGTAGTGATAGTGCTCTGCCAAGTACTTGTAACAGGGGTACTGTGAGGACATCTCTTCAGCCTTCTGATATGAGTTGTAGATGCTATCAAGGTTCTGGGAGCTGCACTTGTCTGGAGGTGCACCCGTTAACGTGCCAGGGTTTTCGGGCAGTGGGGGCGGGCCTGTAAAGGTCGAGTCCTGAGGGTCTGCCCTCATGGCGAGGGGCTGAATAAACGCGGCAAGAACCACGAAAGTCAAAAGGAGAGCTCTATAAGACATCCAAATCAACAGCCCTACTTTGTCATTTTCCCTCGGGAGTATCATAAAAACCTTGGGGGCTGGATCTCCTTCGCGTTATCCACTCTCCCTGGGAGTGGGTAGTTGAGTGACGTGATGAGGTTGTTGGGGGAGATGGAGAGGCTGGGCCGTTCATGTCGAGAGGATGGATGTCACGGATTTGTCCAGAGAGACGAGGAGGGAAATGTACATCGAATTTGCCGTTGCCCCATCGGTGCTGAGGAAATATGGTGTGAGGAAGGTTTTCGGAAGTGGAAGGGACCCGGGATTCCTCTTTCGGGATGTCCCCGCTCTAGCAGTCTATTACACTTCATCTCGAAGACCGGACGAGATCTATCCTCACGAGATCCAAGTTGGCTCGGGAGAGTTCCTCCCGCTTCGCCTCGCGAACTATCCTTTGAATTGTTTCGCTCTTCAACTTCACCTTCTCCGGTATTAGGGACCTCATCACGATCTCGGAGTCTCTCACGTCCAGAACGAGAGGGGTTCCCTCGGCTAGATGGAGTGAATCTCTTACCTCCTTGGGTATGACCACGGTTCCCTTCTTACCCATTTTTACTATCTTACCGATCATAATAGTCTGGCTAATTGCCGAATTCCGGCAATAAAAATGTTCATACTGGCTGGTGATGGGTATGATGGAAGCCTCGGCGCTGATGAACGGCGTCAGGGAGCTCGGAAAACCTGTTGAAATTGAATTTCCGTCGCGTCAGGAAGTGCTTTCAGGAACTTAAGTGACAGCCCGACCAATGTGGCTACGCCCAGCTCACCGTCCCTCGCCACCACATGCCTCACGTGTTAAGGGGGGATGATTGTTGCTCTCGAATTGAAGGGATAGCGGAAGAAGTACGAATGGCGGTTGCGTTCTTCCCAGCGATAGCACTGCCGTCTTTTCCTACTTTCTTCATGTATATTTTTATGGGTACAACTTTTTGTAGTACTTGATGCATGTAGTGAAGGTGACTCGGAAGGGACAGGTCACCCTCCCGAAGAAGATAAGGGATATGCTCGAAATTAGGGAAGGTGATCTGCTGCTGGTGGACGTGAGGGAAGGTTCTATAGTCCTCACCAAGGGAGAGATACCGCCACCCGGAGAACCCGTGGGGGAGGAGGATTACGGGAGGCTCATTGAGGAGCTCGATAGGGAGAGGGAGAGATTTTGATCGTACTGGACACGAGGTTCCTCATAGCCCACACTTTCCCGCCCACCGAGGAGGACAGGGATGCCATACTTCGGTTCCTGAAGAAGCACGGTAAGGAGAATTTCCTGATACCCACCATAGTCATATCGGAGTTCCTGAGGGTTGCTGGAAGGAGGATCGGAAAGGAGACCGCAAAGGTGAGGATTGGAGCCTGGCTATCATCCTCTAGAGTCAGCGCATTCGATCTGGATAGGGAGACGGCTGAGATGGCCGGTGAACTGGCCTTGGATCATCAAGTACCGATTGCTGATGCCATAATAGTTTCCGTCGCCAGGAAAGTGAACGGAATTGTGGCCACCGACGACGAGCACTTCCGGAAGCTGGGCGTCAGGGTCACTTGGTACAAGCGTTAAGACCCCTAGTTCGGCCGAACACGCATATCCTCCCCGTGCGGTCTCATGTTATTCGAGTGTCGAACGGAGGAAGGTCCATAACTCGCGCGATCCTTAGAATTGGAAATTTCCAGCTAACGCGCTGGACGATCGTTAGCTGTTCCATCTCGACAGAATCACCTCCCCGGAGAATTATCTCCCTTCTACTCACGCGCGTGCTTGTCAAGCGGCTCGGTCTCCCAAACCCAGAAAATTTATTGTTTCTGAGAATTTGGGTAATATCTGGGTAAAGAGGGAATGTCTGAGGTCAAAACTAGGATCACCAAGAAGTTCACCGTACATACCCAAGTCGATAGCTAGGGCTGTGGGCCTCAAGGAGGGGGATTAGGTGAAGATGAGAGTGGAGGGCTCCAAGATCATCATGGAACGGGTGCCAGATCCCTTCGAGCTTGCTTTGAAGGGTCCGAAGTTCGCCAAGATCACGTTTGAGGAATTCGAGAGGAAGTCCGAGGAGATGCAGGATGGGCGATAACAAGTCAATCGGAGCTTTCAGACCCTAACTGGGGTAGTTAGATGTCCCTTCGATACCTCACAGCTATGAAGGTGCACCGTTAACCTTACGGTCTACCTGAAGATGGGTCATAGCTTCGAGCATCGCCCAATAACCTTTTCCGTCCATTTTAATCGCCCACAGTAGTTCCTCGGTGTCTTCCTAGCTACATGGGAGGGGTTACCCCCACCTGTCACTATGTTAGGGCTGCTTCCTCACCACATATGGGATAGATGCCAGGGAGAGGAGACCTACCACTGTCCTGAATCCCAAGATCAGGAGGAAGCCCGCGTGACCCCAGCCCTGAGTATAAGCGGCCGCCACCGGAAGCTCAAACATCGTGACGTAACTGATCACCAACCCGAGCGAGTTACCCGAGATCCAGTACACGAGTGGGAAGAGGAGGCAGAGGATCAGCAGATCGTCGGGCTTCCACTCTCCAGTTAGGAGGGGTGCGTTGTAAAGGAGGGAGGATGCGATCACCGCTAGAAGGACTCCTTTCCTCCCCAGCTTCTCAATTCCGTAGGCTTGAACCAAGGTGAAGTAGAAGAAACCGCTTACGGACCAGATTACGATGGCAGCTAGGGGAAGGAGGTGCGGGGGAACGCTTCCGAACCAAGGGACCTTATAGCCATCAGCTAACTCCTCCATCCTCCTCAAAATCGAATTCAGGCTCGTTCCCCTTACAAGCATCCAGTAGCCTATGGCGATCAGGTTAAGGGCCATTATCACCCCCGAAGACAGAATGAAGCTCCTAAGCAGTCCCCTCCTTCTCGTCAGCAGCCGGATCGCGCTCCTGCCCTCAATTGCGAGGAGCAACGACAGCGTCAGGGCTAGGAGGAAGAGGTTCAAAGCGAGGACTGAGGGGTAATCCCTGGATATGGAGTCCCTGAGTGGCCTCAATATGAAGAGTAAGCCGTACACAACTACGAAGATGAGGCAGTAGTAACAGAGGACCCTGAGGCTCTGAGAGTCCGACGTCAGCCCCATCTCGTCATATCGTCCCGCTGTATAAAAAGAATTGACTGTAGTAGGGCAGCGCGAAGCCACGGTTCTTAGCTTAAGCCGGCACTTTCATACCCGAAAGTCTGATCTCCGGGAGAGCCTAGGGAGGAGCTCCCTGTAGTAGTCCTTCAAGTGGTGAGTTCCCGTGGGAGGAGCCACGAAGTCGTTCTGCATAGCGATCAGGAAGAACTTCGCCAACGTGTAGTAGTGCCTGCTGAAGGGGCGTATCGCTCCAACCAGCAAGTTGGCCAGCGCAGGCGGAATGCTGGTGATCTTCGGCTCCCTCCCAGCGACTGAGAAGGCGAGCTCCGCCATTTCCCTGTAGGTGAAGACGTCGGGCCCGCCCACAGGGACTTCCCTCCTCCCCTCTCCGCTCTCCGCCGCATCCACGCAGACCTTAGCCAGGTCCTCCCCGTGGATGGGATTGATCTTCTTATCTCCCTCACCTATCAGGTAGACCCTCCCCGATAGGGCCATCCTCAGGAACTCGCTGGCATCGGAGAAGAAACCCGTCGGTCTGATAACCGCGTAGTTCATGCCGGACCTCTCCAACTCCCTCACGACCATCTCCCTGGCCCTTCCGATCTCCAGCTCCTCGAAGAGGTGTGGGTTGAACACGGAGACGAAGATGAACTTCTCTACCCCGGATCGCAAGGCGTGGTCCAAGAGATTCACGTTCCCCCGATAATCCACATCCATGAAGCTGAGACCCTCCCTCTGTCTCGTGATGCCCACGGACGAGAACACCACGTCGATGCCATCGCAGCACCTCTCCAGCGAAGCGGGATCGGTGACTTCACCCACGAAGACGTCATCCACGTATTCCCTGATGGCGGGCTCGAGGAAGGGACCCACTTCATCCAGTTTCTCGAGGGATTTCCTCCTGACCAGCACCCTGACCCAGTACCCTCTCCTCTTGAACTCCCTCGTCACGAACTTCCCGAGATAGCCGGTGGCTCCGGCCACGAGGACCTTCCTCATCCTGAATCTTCTCCCCCAGCTCTGGCTTATAATCGTGCTATCTGAGAAGCTCTAAGGTGTCGAATGTCACCGAATCGGCTTCTGAGGCCTACTTGATGTCCCTGATCAGTCCAGATCTTAGGACCGTTAACGAAGCCTGCGAAGTCAGTCGGATTCGCCAACGGATGCATTTCATTCGTCTCCTGCCTTCCCTTCCCTCCTCCTGCTTAGAGCTCGAATGAAGTGACTAATGCGGGAGCTAGTCAGAGGAATCATCACACGATCAATAGCGGGAGCGATACCTCGACGCTGGGGGTCCTCGGAGGGAAGCGGATGCTCAACCAGTGAAGGCCTTCATCCACGTCCTTCAGCACCACGGATGCTTCAACCCGGAGCTCTCTTCCGGGCAGCAGCTTCCTCCTTCTCTCTTCTATGACCCTTCCTTCGACCCTCTGGAATTTCACCGAGATACCCATATCGGATTCGACCTCCACGTCTGGTGAATCCGGTGTCTGGGGGATGTATGAGACCGCAACGCCGCTTGGGCACGCTACTGAAACTCTCAACGTCAGGGTAACGCCGTCCGTCACAACCAGCCCATTCAAGGAAGCCTTCATCCTCATATAGGCTGTGGAGATCTCCTCCATGTTCACCCATCCCGCTCCCCTCACCACTGATATCGTGTAGTCCAGGAGCTTGCCAAGGGCCCTGACCTCACCGGGTAATTTCATTTCGGAAGCCCATTCATCGACCCATGCGAACCTCTCTCCCCTCCTCGGATATATCACCTCGTGGTGGAGGAAGTCCACGGCCCCGAACCTCGGACTCGTCTCAGAGAAGCCCCGCCTGGAGATCAGGTTGAGGACCATTTCTAAGGCTGATATGGTTTCCCGGCTCACTTCACCCCTGGCCTCCTCGCCCTCCCTCCTGTGGATCCCCATGCCATTCGGATAAACTACAAGGCTCTCTAGAATGCCGGAGATCCCTCCTTTTCTGTAATAGACTAAGAGAGGGGGTTCCCTCGGTGATATCGGGAGGGAGGTTGGATTCACCGCCGGGGCGATCGTTCCGACCTCCATCCATGGGGGTGATACAGGGAGCGATTTAAAAGGCCTTCACTGGACCGGATCCTGAGCCCATGGAGATACACCCGCATGGGTCCGTGTAGGAGACTTGGATCGAGGAGTTTCACCATCTACTTCCCCTCGGTTAGAATGGGGCTGCGGTACGCCCTCTCGATTAGCCATCACTCGCTCACCCCTCGAGAGGCGCTCCGTCACCCTTCAGGATTTCCCGATTTATTCGGAGATGTCTCCTGTGCCTATCCTGGCCGATGTGGCGAGCCCCTCAATGGGGGCCTTATCGGAGCCCATGGTCATCCCACCCTTATCGTCCGCATGTAACTGCCGTTCGGATTCCCATCCTTATAAGTACACGTGTCCCACGTATCGATGAGCGCCTCCACCCACCTCGGGATCCGCTTGCGAACGACTATTAAGCGGGAGATCCATTAAACGAGGTGAACCCCCTTGTGGATCCTGAGGAAGGGCGATACGCTAGAGATCGGCAGGGCCGAGATCTCTTTGAATGATGGTAGGCTGATCCTGAAGGACGAGCACGTGAAGAGGAGCATCCTCACCGACGCTGAGGAGGTGGAGGTCAGGCCGCACCCGCCGGTTAACGTTCCCTCTAGGGTAACCGATTACCTCATGATACGGATGAGAGAAGGGATCGTTCCGGCGGACGGGCAGGAGCTGTGGCTCTCGGCCCCCTATGATCTGGGAATATCCCTTGACGGTGAGATAGTGGGCTTCCTCTCCCCCTTCAGGGTGAAGTACTCCCTCTACGGACCTACGACAGAGGGGGTAGTCTGCAGATACCACGAGAGCCCCGTCTCAAGGGCCCCCCAGCAGGGGATTGACGCCAAGGTGAAGGTCATCTTCAAAGTGGAGAGCCCGAGGGAGGTGGACAGGATCGTCATCCCGGTGAACGAGCTGGACATCTTCCTCAGGAACGAGGATGGGGCTATCTACTACGAGGTGGTGGAGGTGACCGTCGGCGACGATCTCTACGTCGAGCTGAAGAACGAGCCTCCGGTGGAGGCCGACCTAGTTTATCCTCCCGTCAAGTCCGTGGACCTGATTCAGAGGATAGCTAGCGGCTACAGGATGGTGTGGTGACATGCAGGCGATCGATTCACTGTTGCCGTATGTGGGCGTCCTCCTGGGTGTGATTGGGACCCTTCTCGTGGCCTTCCTACTGAGGAGGTTCCTGAACAGGGTCCTGCCCAAGTACATGACCGCCGCGGTCTACAAGCCGCTCACCAGCATAATCTTCTACACGGTGATCTTCTTCGGAATCGTTTCATCACTTGCACCTCTCAACATAGACCTCTCAGGGCTCTTGATAGCCGGAGGGACGTTAGGAATTGCCGTGGCCTTTGCCAGCAGGACGGTCTTCGCGAACTTCCTCAGCGGTGTCTTCATATACCTGGACAGACCGCTCAAACCCGGAGATGCGATAAGGGTCGAGGGAGTGGTGGAGGGAGTGGTGAAGGAGATAGGAATCTTCTCCACCAAGATCATGTCTTGGGACGGTCATCTGGTGAGGATACCCAACGAGAAGCTCTTCTCCAGCCCCATAGTGAACTTCTCCGCCATGCCCGTCAGGAGGATAAGCATACCGGTCGGCATCTCTTACTCCTCAGATCTGGAGGCGGCGAAGGAAGCGTTGATCAGGTTGGCTGATCAGCACCCGTTCGTGCTGGCCGAACCAGCGCCGGAGGTGCTCGTTCAGGAGTATGGGGATAGTGCCGTGGTGCTGAACTTCAGGTGCTGGGCACCCACGAGTCAGTGGTGGCCAACCAAGGTGTGGCTCCTCTCAAAGGTCAAGGAGGCGCTGGAGGAGGCTGGAGTGGAGATACCCTTCCCGCAGAGGGTGGTGTGGCTTAAGAGAAGTGAAGAGAGTGGTTGATTTGAGTGGAAGTAGTAAGGCTCTCGATGAAGTATGGATGAGCTGGCCTAGTTCAGCTTGGCTCAGCGAAGCACCCTCAGATCCCTGACCCCTATCTTCACGCTGTAAAGGTAGCCCTTGAGCACCTCGACGGGTTCGAAGGCTTCCAGCTCGTCGTTGATCCCGCCTCCCAGCTTCACTGCCCCCTTTCCCTCGACGATCCTTCCGTACTGGACTTCGGGCACGAATTCGACCATGTCATCCACGTTCAAGGGCTTTATATACCTCCTGAGGAGCCAGCTACCGAAGCCGTCCAGGGGAAGTTCACTCACCTCCTTCTCGGGTTCCACCACGAGCTTCATGAGCCCGTACCCGGCCCTGTAGGCCAGGCCCCCGTACTTCTCGGGCTTGAACAGGTCGTGAAACCTGGTCATCTCTATGTG